>NZ_LSMW01000008.1:0-129989 GCF_001566765.1 Pseudomonas sp. HUK17 | reverse complement strand
CCCGCCGCCCCGCCCCCACCGCACAGCCACCCAGGAGACACCCCATGCTGAACTGGGAAGAATTCGACAAAGACGACGACGCCACCCCCGCCAAGCCCGCGCAGGCCGCTGGCCAGCAGGCGCCCGCCCAGACCGAGCGCCTGGACTCCGAGGGCGACGCCCTGGTCCATGACGCCCGCGCCCTGTCCGCCGACGACTCCGACGCCGTGGCCCGCGCCAAGGCCGCGCTGAACGAGCTGGACATCCAGGAAGGCCTGGACGACCTGGAAGGTTCCTCCGCCCGCGTGCACGTCGGCGACAAGCAGATGATCAACGCCCGCGCCGACCTCAACCAGCTCGTGCCCTTCAAGTACGACTGGGCCTGGCAGAAGTATCTGGATGGTTGCGCCAACCACTGGATGCCCCAGGAAGTGAACATGAACGCCGACATCGCGACCTGGAAGAGCGCGGACGGCCTCACCGAGGACGAGCGCCGCATCGTCAAGCGCAACCTCGGCTTCTTCTCCACCGCCGACTCCCTGGTCGCCAACAACCTGGTCTTGGCCGTTTACCGCCTGATCACCAACCCCGAATGCCGCCAGTACATCCTGCGTCAGGCCTTCGAAGAGGCGATCCACACCCACGCCTACCAGTACTGCATCGAATCGCTGGGCATGGATGAAGGCGAGATCTTCAACATGTACCACGAGATCCCGAGCGTCGCGAAGAAGGCCAGCTGGGGCCTGAAGTACACCCGCTCCATCTCCGATCCCGAGTTCAAGACCGGCACCCCGGAGACCGATCGCCAGTTCCTCAAGAACCTGATCGCCTACTACTGCGTGCTGGAAGGCATCTTCTTCTATTGCGGCTTTACCCAGATCCTCTCCATGGGTCGCCGCAACAAGATGACCGGCACCGCCGAGCAGTTCCAGTACATCCTGCGTGACGAGTCCATGCACCTGAACTTCGGCATCGACATGATCAACCAGATCAAGATCGAGAACCCGAGCCTCTGGGATGCCCAGATGAAGGACGAAGCCACCCAGATGATCCTCCAGGGCACCCAGCTGGAGATCGAATACGCCCGCGACACCATGCCCCGCGGCGTGCTGGGCATGAACGCGGCGATGATGGAGGACTACCTCAAGTTCATCGCCAACCGCCGCCTGACCCAGATCGGCCTCAAGGAAGAATACCCGGGCGCCACCAACCCCTTCCCCTGGATGAGCGAGATCATGGACCTCAAGAAGGAGAAGAATTTCTTCGAGACGCGTGTGATCGAGTATCAGACGGGTGGGGCGTTGAGCTGGGATTGACCTCAAGCCAAACAAATGAAAAGCTCCGCTATTGCGGAGCTTTTTTATGGGACCCTAAAATGCTTACTAAGCTTGAAGCAAACGGATTTAAAAACCTACTTAATTTTTCTGTCTCATTCGGCCCTTTCAATTGCATCGCCGGCTTAAATGGAGTAGGAAAGTCCAATATCTTTGATGCAATAAGGTTTTTGTCACTACTAAGTAACCAATCCATTATAGAAGCCGCACTTGCAGTCAGAGATTCTGAATCCACAGATCCGCTTGATATTTTCTGGACAAACGGCTCTTACAGAGCAGAAAGGCTAAATCTAGCAGTAGAAATGATAGTCCCCATTGAAGTTGTGGACGACTTTGGGCGTAAGGCCAAGGCCAAATCTACCTTTTTGAGATACGAGGTTGAGATTGCAAGAGATCTAGAAGAAGAAAGCTCTGGAGCGCTTGGACTATACCTTGCACGAGAGACCTTAACGCACATTAATAAAGGTGATGCAACAAGCCGCTTAAACTTCCCATTGAGCGCCGGTTTATTTCGAGACAAAGCCATAATAAACAAGAGAAAAGGCGCGGGCTTCATATCTACGCAAATTTTGAAAGATGGAATAATTGAGATACACCTTCATCAAGACGGCGGAAGTAGTGGTCAGCCACAAAAAATACCTGCTCGTCATATCCCCAAAACAGTCATAGCAAATACAAATAGTGCTGTATGGCCGACCGTATTGGCAGCTCGTAGAGAAATGCAATCTTGGCGCTTTTTATCTTTAGAGCCTAGCGCCATGCGGCGTTCTAACAAAATGCATGAAGACGCAAATGTAGGGAGCGATGGCGGCAAATTAGCCGCAACACTTCATAAACTCTATAGGAAAGACGAAAATATTCTATCGAGGATATCTAGCAGGCTTTCAAAAATAATTCCAACATCGGACATAAGAGTAGATATTGACCAAACAAGACAATTACTAACGGTAGAAGTAAAAGAGAGATCAGGCGCTTTCCTTCCTGCTAGAGCCTTATCAGATGGAACACTTCGCTTCCTAGCACTCTGCATAATGTCTGAGGATCCAGAATTTAAGGGACTTCTTTGTTTTGAAGAACCTGAAAATGGCATACATCCAGAAAAAATGGCTGCAATGCTAGAACTTTTGAAGGAGCTTTCTATCGACGCTAGCGAAAGCATAAGTGAAGAAAACCCAATGAGACAGATTCTTATTGCCACTCACTCACCAGTATTGGTAAAGCTTGAAACACCTGACGACTTGATTTACGCTGATGTCGTTAAAGTTAAGGGACCAGATGGAAAGCCTGCATCGACGATAAGGTGTAAGAGTCTTCCAGGAAGCTGGCAATGCAAAGCTGGTAGTGAAATTATAAATAAAGGCTCTATAATTTCCTACCTAACCCTCCCCCCATCAACTCAAATATCACTGGACTTTTGTGATTAAGCATGAAAATAAAATTCCTGCTAATCGGTGAAGGAACATCTGATCTTCGCCTTGTAAATCATATTGAGACCATCTTCATCGAAGAAGGATTCGACGAAGTAAGTGGCGAAGCTCCGGATCTAAGTCTATTTAACCCTCCCGTAGGAAGGGACATAAGCAGTAAATTAAAATGTCTGATAAAAAACTTTCCAGAATTTGATGTAATATTTATTCACAGAGATGCTGACGGGGGCACTATCGATGCACGCATTCAAGAAATAGAGGATGCCATAACTGATCTTTTACCTATAGAAAACATAATACCCGTCATCCCTGTGACAATGCTTGAAACTTGGCTATTAGCAGATATTGAAACAATAAAAACAATTGCGGGCAACAAAAAATTTAGAGCTCCGATCCCAAATTTACCACCTCCAAATAGACTGGAAAGCGTTAGAAATACCAAAGATCTATTATTAGAAATCTTATGTATAATAAGCGAGACGCAAGGCGCCAGATTACAAAAATTCAAAAAAAGATTTCCTGAAATGCGAGCGCGGCTAACTTATGAACTAGACACAAATGGGAACATCAACGACCTACCCTCATACAGAACATTTAGAGAAAAGATCCACCAGCTTTCCTCGACAAAATTAAATAGAAATGGAAACTTTTAAAAAGCAATTACGACAGATGTAATCACCCAAATCATAAGTGGCACCTTAGAAAATTCTATTAACGCAAAATATTCCTGCTATTCGACTCGCTACTGCGTGCACCAGGCCTCGGGATGTTCCTCGTCTATTTCACCCGTAACCACTTCTATCCCAGCTTCGATCTCTTCCAGTTCTCTTCGCTGCTGTTGGCCGCTGCCTGCCTGGGCTTCCTGACCATTGGCGCCTTCGTCGCCGCACTCTTTCTGCCAGGTGCCTGGGTCTATTACCGCTTCATCAATACGGCGGCGATCAAGGAAGATATCACCTACGCCCTGCCCTATCGCGGCGAGGGGCGCTTTCGCAAGATCCTGCTGCTGATGGCGCTGGTGTTCTTCGTGCCCTATCTGTTGGCGGGGTTCAGCGATGCCGCCATTCTTTTCGTCGATCCTGAGTTGTTCCTCAGCGTTTCGCTGCTGGCGCCCATACCTATCACTCTGCTGACGGGCAGCATCGTGCAGTGGCTGTTCGAGCTACGCCGTTTCAGTTTTCTGAAGTTCGTCTGGAGGCATATCTTCCCACTATGGTGGTGGGCTACTTCATCCTCTGGATGCTGGTGCAGGCCTATCCCCTGGTGGAAGGCTGGTCACCTCTCGCGAAGTGGGCAACGCTCGGTGCCGCGCCCTTCGCCATTGCCTTCGTCGCGACCGCTACATCCATGGTGTTCATCGCGGGTTGGCAGGCGGCGTTGATGTTTTCCTCAATCTTCGCCTTCATCCTGGCCGGCTACAGTGGCGCCCTTACCACCCTGCCCGAGACCATGGTCAAGACGCTGGGCCTGGGGAATTACCAGGCCAAGGCCATCGTGCTCGATACCTCCTATTGCGCCAAGAACCAGTCCGGGGTGCTGCCCACCGATGACCAATGCGTGCTCAAGGACATGCAGGTGGTTTGGTCGCTGGGCGAGGCGTTCGTACTGCGCCTGGCGGATGGCAGCACAGCGCGGTTGCCGGCCACGGCGATTCGGGCGCTGGTGAAACCCCAGTAACTGGCGTGCCACCTAGGCCAGCCAAAGGTCAGGTTTGAATTACGGTTATCTGCCCGTCATCATGGCGCGCAATCCTCTGCCTCAAGCCCGCGCCTGCCGTGTCGATAAGACTGCGGTGCGGCTCCGCTTTGGCGGGCGCTCGCCCCAAGGCAGGGAGTGCCCTTTTCGTATCCAGACAGGTCCGATTCGCCCATGGCACTCGATGCCCCCACCATGTTGATCCTCACCATCGCCCTGGCGGCTGCCGCGGCGGGCTATCTGGCTATCGAGTGGCGGTCGGTGCGCGAGTCGGCGCTGCTGTACTGGAGCACGGGTTTCGCGCTCATTTGCGTGGGTAGCACCCTGGCGCTGTTGCGCAGCCAGGGGCTGCTGCTGGTGGGCATCTGGTTCGCCAATGGGCTGCTGATCTTCGTGCATGGGCTCTTTCTGCTCGGCGTGGCGCGCTTCACCGGGCGCCGCCTGAGTCTCGGTTGGTGGGCCTTCGCTGCGATCTGGCTAGGAATGTTGCTGCTGCCCAATGAGCCATGGTGGTCCAAGGTGCTGCTGGTGGTGCAGTCGCTCATGATCGGCATCCTGGCGATACGGGCGAGCCTGCTGCTGCGGCGGCGCAATGCCGGGGAGCGGCAGCTGCGCGCGGTGCTGCTGATCCATGGACTCTTCTACCTGATCAAGATGATCCCACCGCTCACCCCCGGCGCCCTGATCGATCTGGCGGTCTATCGCGGCGTCATCATCCAGATCTCGCTGGTGGAAGGGGTGATGGCGGTGATGCTGATCGCCCTGTCGATGACCGGCACGGTGCGTTATCGCCGCGAGCAGCATATCGAGCGCCTGGCCGGCAGCGATCCCCTGACCGGTCTGCATAATCGCCGCGCCCTGGAAGCCGAGGCGCCACGACTGTTCAGCCAGGCGACCCCGGCTCGACCCGGCGCCCTGCTGCTGATCGATCTGGACAACTTCAAGCTGGTGAACGACCTCCATGGCCACGCCGCGGGTGACGGCCTGCTGATCGCCCTGAGCGACCTATTGCGCACCTCCCTGCCCCGCCAGGCGCTGGCCGCCCGGCTGGGGGGCGATGAATTCGTGGTGCTGCTGGGTGAGGCGGCCGATGCGGATGTCGTGCGTTTGGCAGACACACTGCGCCAGCACTTCAACCAGCTGGCGGCACAGCGCCTGCGGACGCCCGAGCCCGTCACCCTGAGCATCGGCGCGGTGCTGTTCGATCAGCCGCCGGAAAACCTGGCGGCCTTGCTGGAGCGCGGGGACGGTGCCCTCTACGCCGCCAAGCGTGGCGGGCGGGATGGCTTGCGGATGAGTCTGGGATGAAGGCGCGCTGATGGCTTAGGCTTGGGCGACTGCCTGACCGGAGCCACCATGCCCATCGCCCTCGAATCCCCCGACCAACCCGAGATGATCGCCCTGATCGCCGAACTGGATGCCTATCAGGACGGCCTCTATCCACCTGAAAGCCGCCATGCGCTGGATCTCGCATCGCTCATGCAGCCGAACGTGCTGTTCCTGGTCGCCCGCGATGACGGCGGTCACGCGCTGGGCTGTGGCGCCATGGTGCTGCATGAGGGCTATGGCGAGATCAAGCGGATGTATGTGAGCCCCAAGGCTCGCGGGCAAGGGCTGGGCGGTCGCCTGCTGGCGGAGCTGGAGCGTGAAGCGGCAGGCCGCGGGTGTGAGTTGGCACGACTGGAAACGGGGCCCTATCAGCCGGAGGCCTTGAGGCTTTATGAGTCAGCGGGTTACCAGCGGCGTGGTCCTTTTGGGGCGTATCGGGAGGATCCGTTGAGTGTGTTCATGGAGAAGCGGCTGGGCGATAGTGGCCAAGGCATCGATTGGCCGCGATAGCTCACGAGGTAGGTTGGGTTGAGCGCAGCGAAGCCCAACGTTGGTCCCAGCTTGTTGGGCTTCGACGATGGACCTGTCTCAACCCAACCTACGTCCCATATCCCGACCTGCCTCTATGGGGATTTAGTGGGCAAGGCCTCGGTGGTCCGCGCGATGGCCCGCGAGGTAGGTTGGGTTGAGCGTAGCGAAGCCCAACGCTGGCTCTGGATTGTTGGGCTTCGACGGTGGAGCTGTCTCAGCCCAACCTACGTCGCTTGTTTCAGTCCGCTTCCATGGGGGCGGTAGGTAAACCACGAATAGGTAGTGGCCGACGGGCGTGGACAGGCCTGCGCCGTTTTCCACGCTACGGGGTGAACTCCGCTAACAGGAATTCCACGAAGCTCCTAACCGTCACCGAGCGCCATCTTGTCTGGGGATAGAGCGCGGTCAAGGGGCGGGTGAGTTCCTGGCCCTGGAAGAGGCGGATCAGATTGCCGGCGGCGACGTCGTCCTGCAGCAGGAAAGCCGGCTGCAGGATGATGCCGAGGCCCTGCAGGGCGGCCAGGCGCAGGGCGGGGCCGTTGTTGAGGTGCAGGCGGCCGGGTGGCAGCGGGCCGAAGTTGGTGCCGGTCTGGGCGCGCCACTGGCTCAGGGCGCGAGGGTCCATGCCGAGGCAGTCGTGGGCTTCCAGATCGGCTAGATGCTCGGGGGTGCCGCGCTGGGCGAGATAGCCGGGCGCCGCACAGCACCACATCACATAGGGCGCCAGGGGTCGCGCCACCAGGGAGGAGTCGGCCAATTCGCCGATGCGGATGGCGATGTCGATGCCCTCCTCCACCAGATCCTGGACCCGGTCGCTCAGCACCAGATCGAGGGTGACCTGGGGATGCTGCGCCAGATAGTCGCCCAGCCGTGGCGTGAGGCCGTAGGTGCCGAAGGACACCGGCGCCGAGACGCGCAGGATGCCGGCGGGCGCCAGGCGCTGGGTTTCGGCCTGGCGGTCGGTGTCGGCGACCAGGGCGAGGATCTCGCGGCAGCGGGCGTAATAGCCCTCCCCAAAGGCGGTCAGGCGCTGGCGCCGGGTGGTGCGTACCAGCAATTGCAGGCCCAGGCGCTTCTCCAAACCGCGCAGGTGATTGCCGGCCATGGTGGGGGAGATGCCCTGGGCCTGGGCCGCCGCGGCCAGGCTGCCGCGCTCCACCACGGCAACGAACACCTGCATGCTGTCGAGCAGATCCATTCAACACTCCTGTTAAGGAATCCTTACATCTAGGTGGCGTTTATCTCATTTGGGTGATGGGTAAAGCTAGTGGTGTGGGTGAGGTCGCGAAGTGTTGGGCTTCGCTGCGCTCAGCCCAACTTACGAAAATCCTCACCCCTGGAGAATCGATCATGGATCTGCAACTGCACGACCGTACTGCCTTGGTTACTGGTGCCAGCATGGGCATAGGCACGGGCATCGCCCGCGTCCTAGCGGCCGAAGGCGTTCGGCTGGCGATCACCGCGCGGCGGCGGGATGCTCTGGAAGAACTGGCCGAAGAGATCGCCGCCGCGGGTCATTCAAAGCCACTAGTGATCGTCGCGGATATCACCGATGCCGAAGACGTCCAGCGTCTGGCGCGGGAAGCGGAGGAAGGACTGGGCCAGGTGGACATCCTGGTCAACAACGCCGGCGGCACAAGACCGCTTTCGGTGACGGCGGACGATGCGGCCTGGGACGAAGCCTGGAATCTCAACTTCACCGCCACGCGCCGCCTGACCCAGGCGCTGCTGGATGGAATGCGCGAAAGGCGTTGGGGACGCATCGTCAATTTCAGCGGCAGCATGGAGCCACGGGACGTGAACGGCGCCGGGACGGCCAAGGCGGCGATCCAGTTCTGGTCCAAGGGGCTGGCGAGTCAGCTGGCGGCCGAGGGCATCACCGTCAACACCATCGCCCCGGGGCGGATCAATTCCGAGCAGATCCTGCAGCGGCTGCATCCGACGCCCGAGGCGCGCCAGGCCTTTATCGCCCGGCACATTCCCATCGGCTACTTCGGCGAGCCGGAGGACGTAGGCCAGGTGGTGGCCTTTCTCGTCTCACCGCTGGCGCGCTACCTCACCGGTGATGTCATCGCGGTGGATGGCGGGATGCATGCCCATGCCCACTAAGACTCTGTACAAAGTCTGCTGCGCGTCGGCCAAACTTCGTTGAAAAGGCCTTCGGAATGCTCATTTACCACTCGTAAACTCCGCTTCCTCAGGCATTTTCGCCTTGTTTGGCTCTAGCTCACGAGACTTTAAACAGACTCTAGCGCCTGACGCAGACGAACAGCGCATTGCCCGCCTCACCGGCCCAGGGTTCGATGCGCTGGTAGTCGTGCTCCAGCATCTGCACCTCGAACTGTGGCTCCAGCAGGGCCAGCAGTTCGGGGAAGTCCACCGCCACCATGGGGTGCTCGTCCTGCCAGGTCTGCTGCTGGCCGGCGTGGCGGCGTTCGATGCGCAGGCGGAGTTGCTGGTGTTCGCCCTCACCCGGGTAGTGCCAGGCGGAGGCGAAGCTGAAGTGGCCCTCGGCCCGTTCGACGCTGTGGCCGACGCTGGAGGCATTGTCGATACGGCGCTTGTCGACGGCGTTGAAGCAGAACAGGCCGCCCGGGGTCAGGGCCGCCCGGACCTGCATCAGGCAAGCCTGGAGCCGTGCAAGGCTGCCGCTGTAGTGCAGGGAGTAGAGAAAGCATGTGATCAGATCGACCGGCTGCTCCAGCTCGAAGGCGCACATGTCCTGGCAGGAGAAGTCCGCCTCCGGGCAACGCAGCGCAGCCTGGACCAGCATCGGCGGATTGAGGTCCAGCCCGCTGCTCTGGAAGCCGGCATCGAGAAAATGCCGCACATGGGGACCGGTGCCGCAGGCGAGATCCAGGTGACGGCTGCCGCCGTTGCCGAACAGTCGCTGCAGGCGCAGCACCGCCTGGCTCTGGGCCCGGTAGTCGATGTCAGCGCAGAGCAGGTCGTAGTAGGCCGACAGGTCGGTGTAGAGGGCGGTGGCGGACATCGCAGGGGCTCGGGGCTGGAGACGCGGGCGCGCATCTTAGTCGGTTTCTGCAACCTTCGACGCCTTATACTGGCGGTTTTCCCGAGAGTCCCCTGACGTGAGCAACAAGAGATACGCCTGCATCGGCCTGAGCAACCCCAAGTCGCCGTCCAACGTCGGGTCCATCATGAGGGCGGCGGGTTGCTACGGGGTGGCCTCGGTGTTCTATACCGGCACCCGCTACGACCGCGCCAAGGACTTCGTTACCGACACCAAGAAGGTCCACCAGGATATCCCGCTGATCAACATCGACGACCTGCGCCGCATCCTGCCGCTGGGTTGCGTGCCGGTGGCGGTGGAGTTGGTGGACGGCGCCCGACCGTTGCCCGAGTACACCCATCCCGATCGCGCGCTCTACCTGTTCGGCGCCGAGGATGGTTCGCTGAGCCAGGAGCTGCGCGACTGGTGCGAGGACGTGGTGTACATCCCCACCCAGGGCTGCATGAACCTGGCAGCCACGGTCAATGTGGTGCTCTATGACCGGCTGGCGAAGGGGAATAACACCCGCTCCGGTCCGCTCTTCTAAGAGCCTATTCAAAGCCTGCTGCGCGTCGGCCAAACTGCGTTGAAAATGGCTTCGGAATGCTCATTTACCATTCGTAAACTCGCGCGCGAGCCCGGTCCGCTTCCTCAGCTATTTTCGCGGGGCCGCCTAGGCCTTGTTTGTCTCTAGCTCGCGAGACTTTGAACAGGCTCTAACCCCTTTCAGCCAAACCCCTGGGTCGGCCGGCGCAATACCGGATCGAAGGGGTTGATGCGCGCGGCGATCACTCCGGCTTCGCGCCGCAGCAGTTCGATGACCGTGGGCAGGCGCTGGGGGTTGAGGCGTTCGCTCAGGGTGCCCACGCTCAGCGCCGCCACCGCCCGGCCGTTGCGGTCGAGGATGGGGACGGCGAGGCCCGCCATGCCGGCCAGTACCCCGGTGTTGCGCGCGGCGTAGCCCTGCTGGCGGACATTGTCGATCTCGGCGCGCAGCAGCACCTCGTCGTAATGATGGGCATCGCGCAGCCGCGGCAGGTTGTAGCGGATCACCTCGTCGCGTTCTTCCTCGGGCAGGAAGGCTAGGATGGCCAGTCCGCCCTGGCCGCCGCCCAGAGGCACGCGACCGCCGATGTCGCCGGTGAAGGTACGGATCGGATAGGGCCCTTCGCTGCGATCCAGGCACATGGCGTCGAAGCCGCTGCGCGCCAGCAGGAACAGCGAATCGCCCAGCGACGCCGACAGCCGCAGCAGACTCGGCCGCGCCAGGTCGCGCAGGTTGCCGACCTGGCCAGCGCGAGCCGCCAGGGCGAAGAAATCCAGGCTCAGCCGGTATCTCTTGCTGCGGGCGCACTGCTCGACCATGCCCTCCTCCACCAGGCCGCGCAGCAACCGGTGGGTGGTGGGTTGCGACAGGCCTACGCGCTCGGCCAGACGGGTGACCTTCTCGCCTTCGGGATCGCCCTCACCGAGAGCGCGCACTACGGCGAACACCCGGCTGATGGCGCCAACGCCTACCTCGCCTGCCGCCGCCTTTCTTTCACTGGAATCTTCCATCTGCAGCGCTCCGAAATATTTCACTGAGTGAATAAATCTGAAAAAAGAGTTCATTCAGTGAAAAACTTGCTTGTCCGGCATCCTAGGTCGCCCTTACCTTCAGGTCCATAGGGCGATACTCACAATCACCGGACGCCGCCAGTCGAGCGAGCGCCAACGTCCCAGATCCAGGCTGTCTTTCGCCCTGCCCACACCTTGCCCACCTTCCCCGTGGGCGCGACCGGAGGAGCATTGCGGCCATGGCTTTCCTGACTCTCGACAACCTCAGCAAGCGCTACGGCGACAGCTACGCGGTGGCCGGTTCGACCCTGGCCATCGAGCGCGGCGAATTCGTCTCCCTGCTCGGCCCCTCCGGCTGCGGCAAGACCACCACCTTGCAAATGATCGCCGGCTTCGTCGACGTCAGCAGCGGGCGCATCCTGCTCGACGGCCAGGACATCACCCACGCCAAGCCGGCCAGTCGCGGCCTCGGGGTGGTCTTCCAGAGCTATGCGCTGTTTCCCCACATGACGGTGCGCGACAACGTCGCCTTCGGCCTGCGCATGCGCAAGGTGGCGGGTAACGAGCTCACGCGGCGCGTCGAGGAGGCCCTGGGGCTGGTGCACCTGGGTCAACACGCCGAGCGTTATCCACGCGAACTCTCCGGCGGTCAGCGCCAGCGGGTGGCCCTGGCCCGAGCGCTGGTGATAGCACCCCCGGTGTTGCTGCTGGACGAGCCGCTGTCCAACCTGGACGCCCATCTGCGCGAGGAAATGCAGTTCGAGATCCGCCGCATCCAGCGCGAGGTGGGCATCACCACCCTGATGGTGACCCACGACCAGTCCGAGGCGCTGTCCATCAGCGACCGGGTGGTGGTGATGGAGGCCGGGTGCATCACCCAGGTGGATGCGCCCTATCGCCTCTACGAACATCCGCGCAACAGATTCATCTCCGATTTCGTCGGCAAGGCCAACTTGCTGCCCGGCAGCCTGGATGCCCAGGGTCGGCCGCAGATCGCCGCCGGCGGCGCCCTGGCGATCTCGCTGCGGCCGGAAAAGATCGAGTTGCGCCCCGCCGGTGAGGGACGTCTGCAAGGGCGGGTGCTGACCCGTTTCTTCCTCGGCAGCCAGTGGCTGTATCGGCTGGAGACGGCGCTGGGCGAGGTGTCGGTGCTGCGCAGCAACGATGGGCTGCCGCCGCTGGACGAGGGCCAGCGCGTCGGGCTGCACTGGGACGACGGTCTGCTGCGCCGACTGGAAGCCGCGGAGGCCGCCGCATGAGCACCCTGCTGCGCGGCACCGGTCGCGCCTATCTGCTCAGCGCCCCGGCCCTGATGCTGTTCGCCGGACTGCTGCTGGCGCCCCTGGCGCTGACCCTGGCGCTATCCTTCAACGTCTTCGACTACGAGACCGGGATCAAGGAAGGCAGCTACACCCTGGCCCACTACTTGAGCCTGCTGGGCGATCCCTACTTCTACGAGATCTTCCTGCGCACCTTCTGGATCAGCGCCCTGGTCACACTGCTCTGCGTGTTGATCGGGGTACCGGAGGCCATCGTCCTCAGTCGCATGGGCGCGCCCTGGCGCTCGATCTTCCTGATCCTGGTGCTGACGCCGCTGTTGATCTCGGTGGTGGTGCGCGCCTTTGGCTGGAGTCTGCTGCTGGGCGCCGATGGACTGGTCAACCAGGCCATCGTGGCCCTGGGCGGGCGGCCGCTGAAGCTGCTCTACACCCCCTTCGCGGTGATCGTCGGCCTGGTCCACGTGATGCTGCCGTTCATGATCATCCCGGTGTGGACCTCGCTGCAGAAACTCGATCCCGCCGCCGAACAGGCCGCGCTGTCGCTGGGCGCCAGTCACTTGACGGTGCTGCGGCGCATCGTGCTGCCTCAGGTGATGCCCGGGGTGCTGTCGGGAACGCTGATCGTCTTCGGCCTGGCCGCCAGCTCCTTCGCCATCCCCGGCCTGCTGGGCGGACGCCGGCTGAAGATGGTCGCCACCCTGATCTACGACCAGTACCTGGCCGAGCTGAACTGGCCGATGGGCGCCACCCTGGCGGTGGCCCTGCTGCTGCTCAACCTGCTGGTGATGCTGGGCTGGAATCGCCTGGTGGAACGCCGCTACAAACGTGCCCTGGGAGTCTGACCGCATGACCCGCAACGGCCCGCTCGGGCTCGCCTTCCATACCCTGGTGATGGTCTTCATGCTGGCGCCGCTGGTGGTGGTCTGCCTGGTGGCCTTCACCCCGGAGAACACCCTCAGCCTGCCCACCGCCGGCTTCTCGCTGCGCTGGTTCGCCGCCGTGTTCGAGCGGGCGGACTTCCTCACCGCCTTCTACAACAGCCTGCAGCTGGCGGCGCTGTCGGCCACCCTGGCGACGCTGATCGCGGTGCCGGCGGGGCTGGCCATCACCCGCTATCGATTTCCTGGCCAGGGCTTTCTCAACGGCCTGTTCCTCTCGCCGATCATCATCCCGCACCTGGTGCTGGGCGTGGCCATGCTGCGGCTGTTCGCACTGCTGGGGGTGAATGGCAGTTTCAGCTGGCTGGTGCTGGCCCACGTGGTGGTGATCACCCCCTATGTGCTGCGCCTGGTGATCGCCGCCGCCATCGGCATCGACCGCAGCGCCGAGCAGGCCGCCGAGAGCCTGGGCGCCAGTCGCACCACGCTGTTCTGCCGCATCACCCTGCCGATGATCCTGCCCGGGGTGGCCGGCGGCTGGCTGCTGGCCTTCATCAACAGCTTCGACGAGGTGACCCTGTCGATCTTCGTCACCTCGCCGGCGACCCAGACCCTGCCGGTACGGATGTACGTCTACGCCACCGAATCCATCGACCCCATGATGGCGGCGGTGTCGGCGCTGGTGATCGCCCTGACCGCGGCCACCATGATCCTGCTCGACCGCATCTACGGCCTGGATCGCGTGCTGGTGGGCAAACAATGAACAGCCGAGACCCCTCCATGGCACTGCTCAAGCGGGTGGCCGAAGGCGACCGCCCAACCCTGGCCTTCACCCTCGACGGCCAGCCGGCCGAGGGCCTGCAGGGCGATACCCTGCTGACCGCCATCCTCACCCAGAGCGATCACCTGCGCGGCAGCGATTTCGGCGGCGAACCCCGCGCCGGCTTCTGCCTGATGGGCGCCTGCCAGGACTGCTGGGTGCGCCTGGCCGACGGCCGCCGGGTACGTGCCTGCGCCACCTTTCTCGAAGCGGGCCAGCAGGTCAGCCGCGATCCGGGGCGGCCGCTGTGAGCGCCGTCGTGGTGGTGGGCGCCGGGCCAGCGGGCATCCGTGCGGCCCAGACGCTGGTCGCCCATGGTCTTGAGCCGGTGCTGCTGGATGAGAGCGCCCGCGGCGGTGGCCAGATCTATCGCCAGCAACCGGGCAATTTCCGGCGCCCGAGCAAGGCGCTCTATGGCTTCGAAGCGGGCAAGGCCCAGGCGCTGCACGGTGCTTTGACCGAGATGCAGACGACGCTGGACTATCGCCCCGACACCCTGGTGTGGAATGCCGAGCAAAGCGCCCTGGATACCCTGAGCCAGGGCCGCTATGTCGATCGCCTGGCCTTCGACCAGGTGATCGTCGCCACCGGTGCCACCGACCGTATCCTGCCGGTGCCGGGTTGGACCCTGCCCGGCGTCTACAGCCTGGGCGCCGCCCAGGTGGCGCTCAAATTCCAGGGCTGCGCCATCGGCAGCCGCCCGGTGCTGGCCGGTACCGGCCCGTTGCTCTATCTGGTCGCCTATCAATACGCCAAGGCCGGGGCCAAGCCGCTGGCGGTGCTGGACAGCGCGCCCTTCCGCGACCAGGCCGCGGCTACCCCGGCGCTGCTCGGTCAACCGGCCACCTTCGCCAAGGGCCTCTACTACCGCAGCTGGCTGGCGCTGCACGGCGTGCCCGTGCACCAGGGCGCTGAACTCCTTGCCGTCGAAGGCGAACGGCGTGTGGAGGCCGTGCGCTGGCGCGCTGCCGATGGCGAAGCGCATCGGCTGGAATGTGATGCTCTCGGCTTCGGCCAGACACTGCGCAGCGAAACCCAACTGGCCGATCTGCTGGGCTGCGAATTCGCCTGGAATCCGCTCAATCGCGCCTGGCTACCGGTGCGGGACAACGGCGGCCGCAGTAGCCAGGCCGGGGTCTACCTGGCCGGCGACGGCGCCGGTATCCAAGGCGCCGATGCCGCCGAACTGGCCGGTGAGCTGGCCGCCCTGAGCCTGCTGGCCGATCGCGGCCTGGCGGTGGACGCGACGCGGGTCGACGCCTTGCAAGCACGCCTGACCCGCTTCGAGGTCTTTCGCCAGGGCCTGGAGCGCGCCTTCCCCTTCCCCGCGGACTGGGCCGCCAAGGCGCCGGACGACTTGATGGTGTGCCGCTGCGAACAGGTCAGCGCCGGCGAGATCCGCGCCGCGGTGGATCAGGGGCACTGGGAGATCAACAGGGTCAAGGCCACCTGTCGGGTCGGCATGGGCCGCTGCCAGGGCCGCCTCTGCGGCGCGCCGGCCGCCGAGCTGATCGCCTACGCCAGTGGTCGGCCGCTGGACCAGATCGGCCGGTTGCGCGCCCAGGCGCCAATCAAGCCGCTGCCCTTTGGCGTGGAGCTGGCGCCATGAGCCGGCTGGACGTGGATGTGCTGATCATCGGCGGCGGCATCGTCGGCAGCAGCGCGGCGCTGTTCCTCGCCCAGGGCGGCCAGCGCGTCGCCCTGCTGGAACGCAATTTCTGCGGCGCCCAGGCCAGTGGCGTCAACTATGGCGGGGTGCGCCGCCAGGGCCGGCCGCTGGTGCAATTGCCGCTGTCCAGCCGTGCTCATGAGATCTGGGGCGGTCTGCAGGACCTGCTGGGTACCGATGGCGAATACCTCAGATCCGGCCATCTCAAGCTGGCCCGTAGCGAGACCGACTTCGCCTCCCTGCAGGCCTATGCCCAGGCCAGCCAGGGCTTCGACCTCGATCTGCAACTGCTCGACCGCGGTGAATTGCGCCGACGCTTTCCCTGGGTCGGCGACATCGCCGTGGGCGCCTCCTTCTGCCCGGAAGACGGCCACGCCAATCCGCGCCTGGTCTCCCCGGCCTTCGCCCAGGCCGCTGCCCGCGCCGGTGCCCGCATCCTCGAACGGACCGCCGTGACCGTCGTCGAGCACGACGGCCAGCGCTTCCAGCTCCGTACCGATAGTGGCCTGACCTTGAGCGCGCCCTGGCTGCTGAATTGCGCGGGCGCCTGGGCAGCGGAGCTGGCCGCCCGCTTCGGCGAGCCGGTGCCCCTCACCGCGGCCCATCCGGCCATGCTGGTGACCGAACCGCTGCCGCCCTTCATGACCGCCAGCACCGGCGTGGAAGGCGGCGGCATCTATGCCCGCCAGGTGGCGCGGGGCAATTGCGTGCTGGGCGGCGGGCGCGGTTTCGCCCTCGACGCCGATCGCGCCCGCCCGGGCCAGCTGGCCATCCTCGACATCCTCAGAAACGCCGCCGAACTCTATCCGGCCCTCACCGGCGCCCAGGCGATCCGCACCTGGAGCGGCGTCGAGGGCTATCTGCCGGATCACCAGCCGGTGCTCGGCCCCAGTCTCACCACCCCCGGCCTACTGCACGGCTTCGGCTTTGCCGGCGCAGGCTTCCAGATCGGGCCGGCGGCTGGCGAAGCCCTGGCCGAGTGCATCCTGCAGGGTGCGCCCCGGCACAGCCTGCAGGCCTTTTCCATCGCCCGTTTCCCTTCCCAGCCCAGGAGTTCCCAATCATGCGCCTGACCCCTGCCCTGCTCGTGGCCCTCGCCGGCCTGCCCCTGGCCGCCGTGGCCGAACCGACGCTCTACCTCGGCATGAACGGCGGCACCATGGAGCGCCTCTATGCCGACAGCGTGCTGCCCACCTTCGAGAAGGCGCACAACGTCAAGGTGGTGATCGTGCCCGGCACCTCGGCGGACATCCTCGCCAAGGTCCAGGCCAGTCCGCAGAAGCCACCGATCCACGTGATGTTTCTCGATGACGGCATCATGTACCGCGCCATCGGCATGAATCTCTGCAGCCCGCTCAAGCCCAGCGCGAGCCTGGCGCAGATCCCCGACAAGGCCAAGATCAAGGACCAGGCGGCCGCCGTCAGCCTGGGCGTGACAGGGCTTGCCTACAACAGCCGGCTGTTCAAGGACAAGGGCTGGGCAGCGCCGACCTCCTGGGCGGACCTCGCCGATCCCAAGTACAAGGGCAAGGTGGTGTTCCAGTCACTGTCCTCGTCGACCTTCGGGCTGCACGGTTTCCTGATGTTCAACCGCCTCAAGGGCGGCACCGAGCAGGACGTCGACCCCGGCTTCAAGGCCTGGCCCACCACCGTCGGCCCCAATGTGCTGGAGTACATCCCCAGTTCGGCCAAGCTCTCGGAGATGGTGCAGACCGACGAGGCGGCGCTGTTCCCGCTGACGCCCACCCAGGTCACCGCGCTCAAGCTCAAGGGCATCCCGGTGGAATACGCGCCGCCCAAGGAGGGCGCCGTGGTGCTCAACGTCGCCGAATGCGTGACCGCCAACAACGACCAGCCGGAGCTGGCCCAGCAACTGGCGGAATACCTGCTGACCCCCGAGGCCCAGGCGCCGGCGCTGGAACTGGGCGACCAGATCCCGTCCAACCCCAACACCCCCACCACCGACAAGACCCGCGGCCAGGTGGACGCCATGCAGAACTACCTGAAGACCGCCGTGACCATCGACTGGGACGAGGTCAACAAGGTAAGGCCGCAGTGGAATGCGCGCTGGAATCGGCAGGTGGAGCGTTAGTCGGCCGGATAGCGCAAACGCACCGCTGAATGTCGACCCTGGACAATTCCGGTTCGGGGCGACCCCTCACCCTTGGCGGCTTCCATCACCAGGAGAGCCGCCATGGCCAACCCGCCCATCACCGTTCTGCGCGACACCCAACCCCTGCCCGTGGTCGATGCCTGCAAGTGGGAGCGCATCGAGGGTGAGCCCCATACCGTCAACCTCAATGCCTACACCTCCGATGACGGCAGCAAGATCATGGGCACCTGGATCTGCACCCCCGGCAAGTGGCGCGTCGACTACGTGAAGTGGGAGTACTGCCACTTCCAGGAGGGCTACTGCATCATCACCCCCGATGGCCAGGAACCCATCCACCTCAAGGCCGGCGACATCTTTGTCGTCGAACCCGGCATGAAGGGCACCTGGGAAGTGGTCGAGACGGTGCGCAAGTATTTCGTCTTCGCCTGACGTGCGAGCGGCGCCTGCCGGCGCTGCCCGGCGGGCTGCTCAGGGCGTGGCATCACTGGCATAGCAGGCCCAGGCCGGTCGCGTGGCCAGGCGCGCGAGATAGGCCTCGATGGCTGGTGCCGCGATCCGCTTCATGGGGGTGCTGCGCCAGCGGTGCAGCGACAGCCCCAGGGCGATGTCGGCCAGGCTGAAGCGCTCGCCGACCACATAGGGGCCGTGCTGCGCCAGGTGCGCCTCCAGAATGGCGATACGCCCGTTCCAGGTGGCGATGCCCTGCGCCAGGCGCTGCGGATCGGGCTGCGGCGGCTGTTGCTTCACCAGGGCCAGATAGGCGTAGCTCCAGGCCGGATTGAGTTCGCTGGCCTGCCAGTCCAGCCACTGATCGACCCGTGCCCGTGCCCGCGGTGCGGCGGGATACAACGCCTCGCCGCCCTGGGCGTTGGCCAGGTAGCGCAGGATGCTGTTGGATTCCCAGAGCACGAAGTCGCCGTCCAGCAGCACCGGGATCTGGCCATTGGGATTCCACTGCAGATACTCGGCGGACTGCGCCGAGCGAAAACCGGCGCCCCAGTCTTCACGCTCATAGCCCAGGCCCAGTTCGTCGAGGCACCAGAGCACCTTGCGCACGTTGATCGAAGAGACGCGGCCAAGGACCTTCAGCATGCGCAGGCGACCTCCAGGGGTTCATGGTCGAGATAGGGCTCGATGTTGCCGAGCGCACGCGCCACATAGTCCTCCTTCTCACCCACCGGGGCTACATAGTGCAGCGCCTCGGCAGCTGCCTCGCGGCCCAGCAGCCGGGCGATGACCCAGGCCGCCAGGTAGCTGGAGGCCAGGCAGCCACCGGCGGTGGCCAGATTGCCGCGGGCGAAGAAGGGCTGTGCCAGTACCTCGATGCCGGCCTCCTGTACCCAGGGCTTGGTGGTGAGATCGGTGCAGCCGGGTACGCCGTCGAGCAGGCCGAGACGCGCCAGCAACAGGGTGCCGGAGCACTGGGCGCCGATCAGCTGGCGCACGGGATCGAGCACGGCAAGCTGCTCCAGCAGGTCAGCATCCCGGGCGAGTTCACGCGTCCGGCTGCCGCTGCCCACCAGTACGGCGGTGCAGTCGGCCAGTTCGTCGAAGCCGGCCTGCCGCTCCAGACGGACGCCATTCATGGAGGTCACCCAGGGCGTGGGCGCCAGCAGCGACACCTGCCAGTCCGGACGCTTGATGCGATTGAGGATGCCCAGGGCGATCAGGGAGTCCAGTTCGTTGAAGCCGTCGAAGGTCAGGATGGCGAGGTGCATGGGGCTACCAGGTGCGCGGGGGTGAGCCGAGAGTCTCGGTCTCATCCAGGTGAGTTGGCCAGATACAGCGCCGCGCCAGGCCAGCCATACAGTCAGGCCATTCGCCGGAAACCCTTCTAAACCGCGCCATAGCACCGCCGAGCCACTGGAAGAGATAGCACTTAGCCATTACAGTGGCCCACCCCTTGGCCGAAACGCCTGCCGATTTGCCATCGCCCATCGGCCTTACCCCGTTCCGAGATGTCGATGGACGATGATATTCGTTATGAACAGCATGTCCGGCGGGTGCTGCGCACCCCCCTGCAGGTATTGCAGCCTCTGATGCTGGCGCTGTGGCCGCTGAGTCTGTGGAGCAATCCGCTGATCGGCAGCCCCTACAAGCCGCGCTACTTCGCCGTGATGCTGCTGTTGCTGGCGATCAGCGCCCTGCTCAGCGTTGCACGCAGCGCGCGCATGATGAGTCTTACCTTTACCGGCAACATCTGGGCGCTCGCCCTCGCCTTTCGCATCCAGATCCAGGATGGCGGCGCCGTGGGCCACTACTGGAATCTGCCCATCGCCGTGATCATCGTCCTGGGCACCTGCGGCATGACCTATCGCCTCTCCCACTACCTGATCACCCTCGCCGGCGCCGCCTTCATCCTGTTCATCGGTCAGACCCAGCTGGTTCCCACCGCCATGCCAATACACCTGGTCTGGTTGCTGGCCAGTGCCACCCTGGCCATCGGCATCGCCTACAACCACGCCAACAGCCAATGGATGCGACGGACCTTCATTCTCAAGGAGCGCTATCGGATCCTGGCGGAAACCGACGAACTGACCGGGATCGCCAATCGCCGCAAGCTCCTGCAGCAGCTGGACGAGTCTCGCGGCGAGAGCGGGCAGACGCCTGCGCATTTCGTCATGCTCGATATCGACAACTTCAAGGAGATCAACGACCGGCACGGTCATCAGGTCGGCGATCAGGTACTGGTCGCCACGGCGCGGGAAATCGATCAGCTCGATCCGAGGCTGCAGGTCGGTCGCCTGGGTGGCGAGGAATTCGGCCTGCTGATCCGCGGCCTGGACGATGCGCGGGTGAGCCACCTGCTGGAAGTCCTGCGTAACCGCCTGGCCGCCGCCGCCCCTCTGGGCATCAGCTTCAGTGCCGGGGCGCTTCGGCTCGACCCGGAAGTTTCTCTCAACGAGCTGCTGCGGCGGGCGGACGAAGGTCTCTATCAGGCCAAACGCCAGGGCAAAGACCAGATGGTCTGGCCACACTGAGTGGCGTTAATCCAGCTTTTCCACCTTTACTGCGGTGGTGCCGTCGTCGACCATGTCCACCCGCCGCGCAGCGGCCCGTGAGAGGTCGATGATGCGACCCCGGATATAGGGTCCGCGGTCATTGATGCGTACCACCACGGCGCGATCGTTTTCCAGGTTGGTCACCTTGACCCGGGTGCCGAGCGGCAGGGTCTTGTGAGCCGCGACCAGTTCGTTGTTGTTGAAGGTCTCGCCACTGGCGGTTTCCCTGCCGTGGAACTTGCGCGCATAGAAGGACGCCTTGCCGCGCTGTTCGAAGCTGGCGTCCTTCTTGATCGGCGCCGCGACGGTCTTGGCGTCCTTTTCCTGGCAGGCGGTGCAGGCAAGCATCAGGAGCAGTACGAGGGATCTGGGACGGCTGAACACGTTTCACCTTCCTCTTCTTCTTCGTTTTGGGAAAGCAACGCACTGGGGAGTGGATTCAGCTAGCTCTGAGCCGATCCGCTACCCAAGGGTTCGCGAAGTATGGCCATAGGCCGCCATATCTGTGACGAACCCCTCAAGACCGCCCTAGGGCACCGGCAGCACATACCTGAGGATGGCGACGAAGTGCAGGGCGCTGCCGGCCATGACGAAGCCGTGCCAGATGCCATGCCAATGACGGAAGCGATCGTCGAAGACGAAGAACAGGATGCCGACGGTGTAAAGCACCCCACCGGCCACCAGCCAGGCGAAGCCTTCACCGCCCAGGCGATCCAGCAGCGGCCCCACCGCCACTAGCACGATCCAGCCCATGACGGCGTAGATCACCAGCGACAGGATGCGCGCTTCCGAACGCGGCTTGAGTTCCTGCGCCATGCCGATCAGCGCCAGGCCCCAGACGATGCCAAACAGCGTCCAGCCCCAGGGCCCGCGCAGGGTCACCAGGCAGAACGGCGTGTAGCTGCCGGCGATCAGCAGATAGATCGACAGATGATCGAGCTTTTGCAGCAGGCGTTTCGCCCGCCCCTTCACGCTGTGGTAGAGGGTCGAGACGCTGTAGAGGATCACCAGCGCCACCCCATAGATGGCCACGCTGACGATGCGCCAGGGATCCCCCTGCAGGCTGGCCAGCACCACCAGAGTGACGGCACCGGCCAGGGCCAGCAGGGCGCCGACCAGATGGGTCCAGGCATTGAGACGTTCGCCGTGATACATGCGTCCTCCGGTATGGGTCGCAAACGGGCTCAGGGTCTCGCCGAGCCCTCGCGATGGGCAGTGAGGCGCTCGTAGCGGTCGAGCAGCGGCTGGATGGAAATCCCATGCACCGCGATGCTCAGGGCCACCACCGACAGTGTCAGGTCGACGATGGTCCCGGCCCACTCGGCCGTGACGTGATGCGTGAGCGCGTAGCACAGATAATACAGGCTACCGATACCGCGGATGCCGAACCAGCCGATCAGCGCCCCCTGCTGGCGATCGATACGGGTGAAGGGCAGCATGGTCGCCACCCCCAGCGGGCGAATGACCACGAACAGCAAGGCGCCCAGCAGCAGCGCGCGGCTGTCCCAGTGGGTGATGAGCACCACGCCCAGCAGGGTCACCAGGAGCACCTCGAAGGAGCGCTCCACCAGGCTGCCGAAGGCCAGCATGTCGCCCATCATCACCCCGGCGGCCATGCGCGGCTCCTCGATGTCCTCCGCCTTGGCGACCGTGGCGTGCTCCGGTGCGCCGGTGAGATGCCCGATCACCGGCTGCGCCAGGTGCTCGGAAGGCGTTTCCGCATGCCCCGATGTCTGGACTTCCGCCTGGCGCAAGCCCAGGCCGGCGGCGAACACCGCGAGAAAGCCGAAGGCGCCGATCTCGTCGGCCAGCACATAGGACAGGGCGATCAGTGCCAGGGCGAGGAAGTCGTTGGGCGAGATGGTGCTGTCGCCATGCCGGGTGCGTAGATAGATCATCAGCCGACCCACGCCCTTGCCCATGAAGTAGCCCAGCAGCAGCCCAGCCGGTACGCCCCAGACCACGCTCTTGAGAAACCACTCCAGGGTCCAGTCCCATTGCAACTGACCATGTTGCAGTAACAACAGGCCGAGCAGGACGAAGGGAAAGGCGGTGCCGTCGTTGAGGCCGGCCTCGCCGGAGAGACCGAAGCGGACCCGGTCGAAATCCTGGGCGTGGTTGACCTGCACCAGCCCGGCCAGCACCGGATCGGTGGGCGCGAGGATGGCGCCGATCAGCAAGGCCACGCCCCAGGGCAGGCCGAGCAGGTAGTGAGCGACCAGGCAGACGCCGGCGATGCTGAGAATCATCACTGGCCCGGCCAGCAGATAGGCGCCGTGCCAGGAGGAACGATGGAAGGACAGCCGCAGCTTGAGGCCGCTGACGAACAGCGAAAAGAGCACCGCCACCTCGGTCAGGTGGCCGATCCAGGTCGCCGATTGCTGGAAGTTGACCTCGGCCAGCCCCAGGCCGATGGGACTGATGAGCATGCCAAAAGCCAGACAGACCACCGAGGTGGTGACCGGTAGCCAGCGCAAATAGGCGGAGGTCAGGGCGAGGATCATCAACAACGATCCCAATACCCCGACCCAGACGAGAAAAGTCATGTGGGTGGCGTGATCCAGAACAGCAGAGGAAGAGTGGGTGACGGACGCCACCCTCTTGATGGAGACTGCGCCAAGGCCTTGGCGGTGCCCCCTATCTGCCGAATGGCGCACCACGCGGTGACCCCGTGGCTCCGGCCAGGGTCCCATGTCCTAATAGTCCCCCTGGAAAGCCTCTTCTCGCATGAGCGATCACCGCCTCCGCAAGCAACGCCGCCTCGAACGCCTGCAACGCTTCCTCGACTGGGCCGGCCGCACCCATCCCGACTTCGTCGCCAGGCAACAGCATCAGGAACTCTGGTTCAAACCCTACTCGGGCTATCCCCTGCCGCACCTGGGCCGTATCGCCAAGGCCTTCTGGCTGGGTCTCGACGAGGCCGCGGCGGTGGCCGCCGGCAGTGCGCCCGATCCCGACCGTCTGCTGGGCCAGGCGCTGCTCAGTGCCAGCAAGACCTTTGCCCATCCGGTGGACGTCTTCGGCAGCGAAAAGCTCTTTACCGGCGGCGCGACGAGCGAGCTGCTCGAACCCCACTGGGCACTGAACCTGGCCGACAGTGACTCCGCCGAGACCTTTGCCGCGGCGGTCGGCCAGCGCCTGGGCGATGCCGTGCGCGAGCGGCTGAGCATCCTGGCGGCCCCCTTCGCCGAGATGGCCGAGGAAGATCGTCAGCGCGTGCTGGAGCGGGTGCCCCAGGCGCTGATCCGCCTGGACGACTTCCTGCCGCGCGCGGTGGAGGTGCTCAATGAGACGCGCCACGAGTTGAGATTCAACGTGGTGCTGACCCACGAGGACATCCGCCTGGAAATCCCCCGACGGCTGGCGGCCAACCAGGGGCGTCTGCTTGGCGACGCCGATGTGGCCGCGCTCAAGGCGGAGGCCGAGCGGGAATTGCGCGAGCGCTTCGCCGTGCTGGTGGGCGAAGCCGATGCTCTGGACTTCGACCTGCACCAGCTCGGCACCCCGCGCCTGCAGGAGCTGATGCGCCTGGAGAGCGACAAGCTGCGTCGCGCCCTACGCCACGCCGTGGGCCAGCAGCGCGAGAAGATGGCCTTCGCCGTGCTGCTGGAAAACAATCCGCGCTTCGGCCAGTACCACCAGAACTATCCGGCCCGGCGCCTGACCCGCACCTGGACCGCGCTGCTCGGCCCCACCAACAGCGGCAAGACCCACAGGTCCATCGAAGCCATGGCGGCGGTGACCCACGCCATCTACCTGTCACCGTTGCGGCTGATGGCGCTGGAGAACCAGGAGCGCCTGGAATCCCTCGGTGTGCCCTGCTCCCTGGTCACCGGCGAGGAAGAGATCATCCGCCCTGGTGCCACCCATTTCTGCTGCACCGTCGAAGAATTTGCCCGCTTCCGCCGCCAGCAATGGGAAGTGGTGGTGGTCGACGAAGTGCAGATGCTCGCCGATCCGCAACGCGGCTGGGCCTGGGTCGATGCCCTGGTCAGCGCCCACACCAAGCGCCTGCTGATGACCGGTCCGGCGCTGATCGAACCCTCGCTGCGCACCCTCTGCGAGCTGTGCGAGGACCGTCTGGAGATCAAGCCCACCAAGCGCCTGTCGCCGGTCACTGTGGCGCGCCACGCCACCACCCTGGAACGCCTGGAACCCGGGTCGCTGCTGGTGGCCTTCAGCCGGCGGCTGGTGCTGGAACTCAAGGGCCTGCTGGAGATGGCCGGCCGCCGGGTCTCGGTGGTCTATGGCGCCCTCTCGCCGGAGGTGCGGCGGGAGCAGGCGCGGCGCTTCCGTGACGGCGAGACCGAGATCATGGTGGCTACCGATGCGGTGGGCATGGGCCTCAACCTGCCGGCCCATACCCTATGCTTCTACACCGACGAGAAGTTCGACGGGGTGCAGAATCGCCCGCTACGGGTGCAGGAGGTCAAGCAGATCGGCGGCCGCGCCGGGCGCTTCGGCCATCATGCCGAAGGCGAGATCACCGCGCTGGAACCCCATGTGCTGCGCAACATCAAGCGGCTGTTCCACAGCCCGGACGATCCGGTGGACCTGCACCAGTTCCAGGTGCGGCCGAGCCTGGAGCACCTGCGCGCCCTGTCCGACTTCATGGAAGAGCCCAGCCTGCTGCGCACCTGGCTGACCTTCAACCGCAACATCAACTATGGCGATGCTTTCGTCTCGGTGCTGCCCGAGGAACTGGCCGAGTGGATCAAGCTGATCGACCTGCCGGGGATCGATTTCCAGCTGCGCTGGATCTTCGCCTGCACGCCGATCCGCGGCGGCCTGGAAGGCCCGGCCAGCGGCCAGGCCCAGCGCTGGCTGCGCCTGGTGGCCCGGGGCGAGCCGGTGGACCTGCCGCGCATCCCCCTGGGAACCGATCTCGCCGGCCTGGAAAGTGCCCTGCACGTGGTGGAAACCTATCTGCACCTGGCGCGCAGCCTGCCCGAACTGTTTCCCGCCCTGGAACGCGGCCAGGAGCATCGTGACCTGCTCAACGACGCCATCACCCGCGAGTTGTCGCGCCGCCGTCGGCCGCGGGGCCAGGAGAAGGGTCAGGGCAAGGGCGGCCGGCGCCAGGGGCGTGGGGAGCGCCGGGGTGGGCGCTTCGGGCGTTAGTTTCGTAGGTTGGCGCTGAGCGCAGCGAAGCCCAACAACGTGGACACCCCTACCCGCGATCGCCTCTCCCCCTTTCCCGCCGGGAGAGGGGGCGGTTGGCCGCGGAGGGTGGATAACGGCGCGGCCTTCCACCGTCTTGCGTTGGGCTTGCCCGTGGAAAACGCTACGCGATTTTCACGCTACCGGCCGGCCGCTCTTACCGAGACGTCGCCACCGGCAGCCGCGCCTTGAAGCTCCAGGTGAAGAAGAATTCCGCCACCTGCTCGCCACTCTCGTCGGTGCCGACGCTGCGCAGTTGCAGCACCTGGGGCTCGCCCGTCTCCCGGGCCAGCCGCAGCGCCGCAGCTATGGCCTCGCCCTGGTCGCAGCGAAAGACGAGGGTGCCCACGGCCTTCTTGGTGAAGCGGGCGCTCATGGCCACCACCAGCATGGCGTAGCGACTACCGGAACGGCGGATGTGCCGGTCGGCGAGGATGCCGGTGGAAAATTCCGCCGCCATGCCCTCCACCGCCCAGAACATGCTCTTGAAGGGATTCTGGTTCAGCCAGCCATGGGTGACCTGAATCTGGCAGCCGGCATCGTCCAGCTGGCGCAGGCGCAGGCCGGCGATCTTGGCGATGGGCACCTTGGTCCAGACGAAGAGATTGAACAGCAGTCGATTCATGGCGAGCGCATCCGGCAGCCTGGCCAAGGCGCCAGGAGCCCGCAGCTTAGCGCTTCGTCTCGGGCCGCTCCACGACTGACGGGCGCGGCCCGGTAGACAGTTCGCGACCCCTGGGTCGCGTACCCGGGGCGCCTCGTCGAGGAGGCGCCCGCAAGCCTTACAGCGGATTGGCGTTGAGTTGCTCGGCGTAGCGGCGGGTCATGAAGACCGCGAACAGCAGGCCGGCCACCGCCAGGCTGCCGCCGACCAGGCCGACGTAGGGCATGCCGACATGGGTCCCCACCACGCTGCCCAGCAGGGCGCCGCCGCCGATGCCGACGTTGTAGATGCCGGAGAACAGCGCCATGGCGACGTCCGTGGCGTCCTTGGCCAGGGCCAGCACCTTGGCTTGCAGCGCCAGGCCGAAACTCATGATGGCGATGCCCCAGACCACGCTCAGGCCCTCCAGCATGAAGCTCTTCCAGGCGAAGGGCAGCAGCAACAGCAGCGACAGGGCGATGCCGGCGATGGCCGCGACCAGAAAGCCATTGGGGAATCTCAGACTGTAGCGGCTGAACAGCAGCGAACCTATGACCCCGGAACCGCCGAACAGCAGCAGCAAGGCGGTGATCTGCATGCCGCCCATGCCCGCCACTTCCACGGCGAAGGGCTCGATATAGCTGTAGCCGGTGAAATGGGCGGTCACCACCAGGGTGGTGAGCAGGTAGATGCACAGCAGCGCGGGGCGCTTGAACAATACCGGCAGGCTGGCCAGGGAACCGGAATTCTCGCTGGGCAGCAGCGGCAGGTTGCGCGCCAGCCAGAGCACCGTGCCCACCGCCAGCGCCGCGATGGCGACGAAGGTGTAGCGCCAGCCCAACAATTCGCCCAGCACCCGGCCCAACGGGATGCCCAGCACCATGGCCAGGCAGGTACCGGTAGCCAGCAGGCCGAGCGCCTGGGTCTGCTTGCCGGCCGGGGCGATGCGCACCGCCAGCGAGGCGGTGATCGACCAGAACACCGCATGGGAGAAGGCGATGCCGATGCGACTGGCCACCAGCACCTCGAAGCTCCAGGCCACCCCGGACAGGCCGTGGCAGGCGACGAACACCGCGAAGACGAACATCAGTAGCCGCCGTCGCTCGATGGAGCGCGTGGCGAGCATCATCGGCAGCGACATCAGGGCGACCACCCAGGCGTAGATGGTCAGCATCAGCCCGACCTGCGAGGGACGCATGTCGAAGCTGCGACCGATGTCGCTGAGCAGCGCCACCGGGACGAATTCCGTGGTGTTGAAGATGAAGGCGGCCAGGGCCAGGGCGATGACACCGGACCAGCTGGGCTTCCGGGCTTCGGCGGTAGCATCCATGGGGGGTCTTCTACTCCAGAGCGAAGGGGTGGATAGCGACTTCCGGTCAGAAAGCCGACGACGAAAACCCACGAGCAAAGGCTTGGCCCGCCTGCGACGCCAGGTCGCGAGCGAGAAGTCTGCTGTAGGTAGGGATT
The DNA here is from genome assembly GCF_001566765.1 of Pseudomonas sp. HUK17. Taxonomy (NCBI): domain Bacteria; kingdom Pseudomonadati; phylum Pseudomonadota; class Gammaproteobacteria; order Pseudomonadales; family Pseudomonadaceae; genus Pseudomonas; species Pseudomonas sp. HUK17. The sequence continues at coordinate 102,095 of NZ_LSMW01000008.1, read as the reverse complement.
GGAATTGGATGTAGTAAAAATTCTACGCTGCTGCGTCGGACCATCACAACCTCTCGCAGTTGCGCCCAGTGATGGCGATCGCCTGGTCGAAGCGGCCAACTGCCTGATCGGCGTCGCTTTTTCGCCCAGGGTTCAGCGCGCCGACCGCCTGGCGCTGCGACAAAACATCGCGAAACCTTTTATCCAGCTCTGGCTACCAGCGAAACGCGCCGGATGATTTGACCTTACCCCAGGGGCAAGCTCTAGCCTCGGCGTCATCAGCCCAGTCAGGAGTCCGAACATGCGTATTGTCCTTTCCTCCACCCTGCTCGCGCTCACCCTGCTGGCGGGCGGCGTCGCCCAGGCCGCCGAAACCCAGCACCAGAACCACCAGGACATGCAGAAGAGCATGGAGGCCATGCACCAGGGCATGGAAGAAGGCCTCAAGTCCAAGGACCCGGATCTGGCCTTCGCCAAGGGCATGCTGGCCCACCATGAGGGCGCCGTCGACATGGCCCGCTACCAGCTCCAGCACGGCAAGGACCCGGAGATGCGCACGCTGGCCGAGGACATCATCCAGGCCCAGCAGAAGGAGATCGATCAGCTCAATCGCTGGATCAAGGCCCACGCCAAGTGATGGTGCGCCGCGCCCGGGACTGGCACAGTGAAAGACCAGTCCGGTCGCGGAGACCGCCATGCTGATCGATCATCTGGATCATCTGGTCCTGACCACCACGGACCTCGCCGCCTGCGAGGATTTCTACACCCGGGTGCTGGGCATGCGCCTGGAGGTATTCGGTGCGGGGCGCAAGGCGCTGCGCTATGGCAACCAGAAGATCAATCTGCATGAGCGGGGGCACGAATTCGAACCCAAGGCGCACCTGCCGGTGCCGGGCGCCCTCGACCTCTGCTTTATCGCCCACCAGTCGCTGGACGCCGTGATCGCCCATCTCCAACGCGAAGGCTGGCCGATCCTGGAAGGCCCAGTGGCACGCACCGGCGCCACCGGACCGATCCGCTCGGTCTATGTCCGCGATCCCGATCTCAACCTCATCGAGATCGCCGAGTACCCGACCTAGCGCGGCCGGCCGAACACCTGGGTCCAGTAGAGACTGTGGGTGCTGCGCGGATTCAAGGCGTAGGCCGCCCCCATCTCGGTGAACTCCGGATTCATCAGGTTGGCGCAATGCCCCGGGCTGGCCAACCAGCCCTGCATGGCCTGAGCGACCGAACCGGCACCGGCAGCGATGTTCTCGCCGATCCGAGTCCAGCCGTAGCCCTGCTTGGCCACCCGCTCGGCAACGGTGCCGCCGCCGGGCGCCGTGTGGGAGAAGTAGTCGCGGCCGGCCATGTCCTGACTGTGGGCCAGGGCGGCATTGGCCAGGGCCGGATTCCAGCGCAGCGGCGCGGTGGCGGCGAAGCGCCGGGTACCGCAGGTGCGGGCCTGGGCCCGGGCGCGATTGACCTCGGCCAGGACGGCCTTGCCGGCCGTCTGCCAGTCGCCCAGTCCGGCGCTCACCACCGGGCGCGCCAGCACCAGCTGCCAGCGCGGTCCCTGCTGACTCACCCCGATCTGGGCATAGTCGTTGCTGGCCAGCGGCCGGCAGTACTGCTGGCGCAGCCCGGCCATGGCCGCCTGGGCGGTGGGCGCGCCCGCCAGCATGATCACCTGCACCGCCGACGCCTGGTAGCCCGCGGCGCGCAGATCGCTCTGCAGGCGATCCCGGCCGCTCAGCCGGACGGCGGCCAGGCGACTGTCGGCGGCAAGGGGCGCGGCGGCGCGCACGCCGGGGCAGCCCTGGGGCGCGGCGCGATAGGCGTTGATCAGACTGACCAGCCGTGCCTCCTCGGGCGTCGCCGCCAGGGCGACATCGGCCAGCAGGCCTGTGGTCAGCAGCAGGGAAAAGGCAAGAAGGCGAGGCATGGGCGGGCCGATCCGGAAAACAGGGAAGCGCTATTTACCCGCCCGGCACCCGGGGCGCAACCCAAACGGCTCGCCAGCCGAGGAACGGATGGCAGTTTGCTTGCAGGGGTGATTGGAGTAGGCTCGCCCGCTCATTCAACAGGAGTCTCTCCCATGGCCAAAGCCTCTGCCCGCCACATCCTGGTTTCCAGCGAAGACAAGTGCAACGAACTCAAAGCCGCCATCGAAGGAGGCGCCGACTTCGCCCAGGTGGCCAAGGACAACTCCAGCTGCCCCTCCAGCCGTCAGGGCGGCGACCTGGGCACCTTCCGCCCGGGCCAGATGGTCAAGGAATTCGACACCGTGGTGTTCAGCGCCCCGCTGCACCAGGTCCAGGGTCCGGTAAAGACCCAGTTTGGCTATCACCTGGTGGAAGTCACCAGCCGCGAGGATTGATCGCGCCGGTGCTCCCGCTCGCGGCGGGGGCACCTCCCTTCCCTGCGCCCAACCGGCTATCCTGCAGATTTCCTGCCTCCCGAGGATAGCGCCATGTCCCTTCCCCTCGAACGTCACGGCCAATGCCTGTGCGGCGCCGTCCAGCTGGATTGCCGTCTCGACAACGCCCACGTATCCGCCTGCCATTGCCGAACCTGTCGTCGCTGGAGCGGTGGCCCGCTGCTGGCGGTGGAATGCACCCAGCCTCCCGTGATCGGCGGTAGCGACGCCCTGATGGTGCATGCCTCGTCCGACTGGGCGGAGCGTGGCTTTTGTAGCCACTGTGGCACCCATCTGTTCTATCGCCTCAAGGCCGAGCCGCATTACGCCATTCCGGTAGGCCTACTCGAGGGCGAGGACTGGGTGCTGGACAGCGAGATCTTCATCGAGGAACAGCCGGCCTGGTACTGCTTCGGGCACTCGCGTCGTCGGCTGACCGGCGCCGAGGCCTTCGCCGAGCACGGCGAACAGGATTAGTCCAGCCGCGCCCCGTTCTCCGCGTCCGTCATGACCGCCGGTCGCCTGGGTCAGAATGTCCTCAAGGCGCCCGCCGCGATCCTTATCGCGCCAAGGCTCGTGCCAGAGCCTCGGCCTCCTTTCGCCCTCTGATGCAGTTGCCCGCTTGCCTGCGGCCTGGGCGCACACCCCTATCAAGCCGCCGCCAACGGCGCCGATGCCTGGGTGAGCTCCCTTTCCCAGCCTGCCCACAAGAGGAACAATCATGGGGTTTCTGCAACGCTTCGGCGCGCGCGCCCGCCTGGGCGGTAGTGGCGTGTTCAGCCTGACCTGCTCCGCCCGCGAACTAGGCGACCGCCTTGGCGGCGTCGCCCTCCAGCCCACCTTCATCACCGGCTTCGTCTCGCCGCACCTGGACCTGGACGTCATCGCCCGGCAACTGGTGGCCCGCTTTCCCGAAGCCTCCATCAGCCTGTGTACCACCTCCGGCGAACTCTGCGGCAGCGAACAGCGCCTGTACTGCGCCGCCGATGGCGCCTGGGACCGGCTGGTGCTGCAATTCTTCGACGCCTCGGTGATCGCCTCGGCCGAGGTCGTGCACGTGCCGCTTGACAGCGAGGACATCCGCCGTGGCGGACCGCGGCGCAGCATGAAGGAACGCCTGGCCCGCCTGACCGAGTCGCTCAAGCGCCTGCAGGTGCGCACGCCCATCGATCACCGCGATACCCTGGCCTTCGTGCTGTTCGATGGCCTGTCCGCCTCGGAATCCTTCTTCATGGAGGCGCTGTACGAGTCCGGTCGCTTCCCCTGCCTGTTCGTCGGCGGTTCCGCCGGCGGCAAGGGCGACTTCCGCCAGACGCTGCTGCACGATGGCCGCAAGGCCTATGAAAACCACGCCCAGCTGGTCTTTCTGAAGATGGCCAGGAACACCCGCTTCGGGGTGTTCAAGAGCCAGAATTTCAGCGCCACGCCGCTCAGCCTCAATGTCCTCACCGCCTCCCTGGAAGAACGCTACATCAGCCAGGTGGTCGACAGCCGCGGCCAGATCAAGAGTATGGTGGCCGCCCTCTGCGAGGCCCTGAGTTGCCGCGCGGACCAGCTGGAACAGCGCCTGGCGGACTACTCCTTCGCCATCCGCGTCGGCGAGGAGCTGTTCGTTCGCTCCATCGCCCGCATCGACTACGAGCGCGAGCGCATCCACCTGTTCTGCGACGTGGCGCCCGGTGAGGAGCTGGTGATGGTCAAGCGCACCTCCCTGGTGGACACCACCCGCCAGGACTTCGCCCGCTTCCTGCAGGGCAAGAGCGGCACCCCGCTGGTGGGGGTGCTCAACGACTGCATCCTGCGCCGCGCCAACAACGGCGCCGAACTGCCGCGCATGGGCGAGGTGTTCGGCCAGACGCCGGTGGTGGGCTTTTCCACCTTTGGCGAGATCCTTGGCCTCAATCTCAACCAGACCCTCACCGCGGTGTTCTTTTTTCGCACCCCCGAAGGTGCGCCCTTCCGCGACGACTACGTCGACAACTTTGCCGCTCACTATGGCGAATTCAAGGCCTTCTTCCTGCGCCGACAGATCAAGAAGCTGGCGGGCCTGAGCCAGGTGGTGGTCAACCAGATCGACGAATTCAAGCGGCAGAACTTCACCGGCATCGTGGATGCCCAGGGCCTCGACGACTCCATCCAGGCGGTGTTCGGCGGCCTCGCCGATCTGGGCCAGGTCCTGCGCCAGGCGCACCAAAGTCGCCAGGAGATCGGTGAGCAGCTGCGGCACTACTCCGGCGAACTGCACAGCAGCATGGACGATCTGGCCGGCAACATCCTGCAGCAGGGCGAAGTCACCCGCCAGGCCGACGGCACCGTGCAGAACCTCACCGACCAGGCCGAGGAGGTGGTGCGCAGCGCCAACGAGCTGAGCCAGTCGAGCCTGCGCATCCAGTCCATCGTCCAGGTGATCCAGCAGATCGCCGGCCAGACCAACCTGCTGGCGCTCAACGCGGCCATCGAAGCGGCGCGCGCCGGCGAAAGCGGCCGGGGCTTCGCGGTGGTGGCCGACGAGGTACGCAACCTCGCGGCCATCACCCACAAGAACGCCGCCGAGATCGGGGCCGACATCGACCAGCTGTCCCGCGCCATCAGCGAGGTCGGCGCCCATATCGCCGGCCAGGCCAAGGACGTGGGATCGCTGCAGGAGCTGCTCGCCGCCCTGCGCGAGTCCGGTCGCCTCACCGCCCAGACCTCCCACCGCACCAAGGACATCGCCGACACCCTGACCGGCCTCACTGCCGCCACGTCGTCCTAGGCCGCAAGGGACTTACCGTTCGTCGGCACTGACCGGCAAGTCCCACCGCCCTCCTCGCCTCTGCCCCCCACCGGGGGCAAAGACCAGAGCTCCGCGGAGCACCTCCCGAGTGACCGCAGGGTCACGGCCAGTGCCGTGGCTTGCGGCCCTGTTTTGCTCAATCCGGCGACCAATGGGTCAGCAATAGACGCTCCAAACCCGCTCCTGGCCGCCTCTACGACTTTTGTAGTGACTATACGAAAGCACTACAAAACACGGTTGACGAGGCACTGATCTCCTGCAAATCTCTAGTTGCACCGGACGCGAACCCCCTATCCATGCGGGTCGCGCCTGGGCTCCGGGTGACCCTCGGGCCGTCTTGCGTAGTGATGCTCAAGAGGCACTACAAGAGAAGACGACTGAAATGCCGCGCTGCTCGAGGCAGCGTCGCCAGAGGTGACGTCCGGATCCATGCAGGTACGTACGGCGACATGACTCGACAGCTGGGCTGACCTTTCGCCTTCGCGACCGGCATCCGGATGGCAACCGCCATCCCGCTGCCGGACGTTGGGAAAAGACTGGTACCCAAGCCAACCTCATCGAGAAGGATCGACTCATGTCCGCTTACGAGAACGACGTTCAGGCCATCGCCGCCCTCAAGAACAGCACCGGCAATCACTGGAGCGCCATTAATCCGGAATACGCCGCCCGGATGCGCCTGCAGAATCGCTTCAAGACCGGTCTCGACATCGCCCGCCACTGCGCGGCCATCCTGCGCCGGGACATGGCCGTCTACGACGCCGACAGCAGCGCCTACACCCAGTCGCTGGGCTGCTGGCACGGTTTCATCGGGCAGCAGAAGCTGATCGCCATCAAGAAGCACCTGGGCAGCACGAAAGGCCGCTACCTCTATCTGTCGGGCTGGATGATCGCCGCGCTGCGTTCGGAATTCGGCCCGCTGCCGGATCAATCCATGCACGAGAAGACCAGCGTCCCGGCGCTGATCGAAGAGCTCTACACCTTCCTGCGCCAGGCCGACGCCCGCGAGCTGGCCATGCTGTTCCGCGAGCTGGATGCCGCCCGCGGCGCCGACGAGAACGCCAAGGCCGCCGCCATCCAGGCCAAGATCGACAACTACGAGACCCACGTGGTGCCGATCATCGCCGACATCGACGCCGGTTTCGGCAATGCCGAGGCCACCTACCTGCTGGCCAAGAAGATGATCGAAGCCGGGGCCTGCTGCATCCAGCTGGAAAACCAGGTCTCCGACGAGAAACAGTGCGGCCACCAGGACGGCAAGGTCACGGTGCCCCACGAGGACTTCCTGGCCAAGATCAACGCGGTGCGCTACGCCTTCCTCGAACTGGGCGTGGACGAGGGCGTCATCGTCGCCCGCACCGACTCCCTGGGCGCCGGCCTGACCAAGCAGATCGCCGTGAGCAAGCAGCCGGGCGACCTGGGCGACCAGTACAACGGCTTCCTCGACTGCGACGAGGTGGACGCCAGCCAACTGGGCAACGGTGACGTCCTTATCAGCCGCGGCGGCAAGCTGCTGCGGCCCAAGCGCCTGGCCAGCGGCCTGTTCCAGTTCCGCGCCGGCAGCGGCGTGGACCGGGTGGTGCTGGATTGCATCACCTCGCTGCAGAACGGTGCCGACCTGCTGTGGATCGAGACCGAGAAGCCCCACGTCGGGCAGATCAAGGCCATGGTCGATCGCATCCGCGAGGTCGTGCCCAACGCCAAGCTGGTCTACAACAACAGCCCGTCGTTCAACTGGACGCTGAGCTTCCGCCAGCAGGTGTTCGACGCCCTGCAGGCCGAGGGCAAGGACGTGTCCGCCTACGACCGCGCCAAGCTGATGAGCGTGGACTACGACGACACCGAGCTGGGTCGCCTGGCCGATGCGCGGATCCAGAGCTTCCAGCGCGACGCCGCGCGGGAAGCGGGCATCTTCCACCACCTGATCACCCTGCCCACCTACCACACCGCGGCCCTGTCCACCGACAACCTGGCCAAGGGCTACTTCGCCGAAGAAGGCATGCTGGCCTACGTCAAGGGCGTGCAGCGCCAGGAGATCCGCCAGGGCATCGCCTGCGTCAAGCACCAGAACATGGCCGGCTCGGACATGGGCGACGACCACAAGGAATACTTTGCCGGCGAGGCCGCGCTCAAGGCGGCGGGCAAGGACAACACCATGAACCAGTTCCATTGATCACGGCCACTGCGGAGGACACGCTCATGAACCTGAACGACAACCCCAGCCTGGACGACCTCAAGCAACTCTTCGGCCGGCTCAAGGACAAGAACCACACCCATATCCTCTGGGTCTGCGAGAGCGGCGCGGTGCACGTCGACCGCCTGCCCGGCGGCGAGACGCCCGAGCAGTTCGAGGAGCGCCATCCCAGCCTGCGCATCCGCTTCAAGACCTATAACAAGGGCAGCGGCTACGTCGGCAAGTCGGCCGCGGCGGACGACAACTTCATCAGAAGCGTCCACGCCGCCCTACAGGAGCACTGGCGCCTGGCCGGTCGGCAGCAACAGCCGGCCTATGTGGATCGCTACTGCTAGCCATGAAAAAGGGCGCGCCGGGTGATTGACCACCCGCCGCGCCCTGCCCCACCTCCGAGGCGACTCGTCCGCTCCTGCATGGCCTTGCAGGCTCGGGCGAGTCGCCTCTTCTGCTTACAGGACGAACAGATCCACGAAGCGATGCACCGGAGTGGCTTCCAGTCCCGCCTGATCCTTGCACAGCTCGAAGATCTGGGCGCAGCGACCGGCCGGGAAGCGCGTCGCCAGGTTGTTCTGGAACTTGCGCTCCAGCAGCGGAATGCCCTCTTCACGGCGACGGCGATGACCTACCGGGTACTCGATGGCGATCTTCTCGGTACTGCTGCCATCGGTGAAGAACACCTGGAGGGCGTTGGCGATGGAACGCTTGTCGGCTTCCAGGTATTCGCGGCTGTAGCGCTCGTCCTCGACGATCTCCATCTTCTCGCGCAACTGGTCGATGCGCGGATGGGCCTGGTGGAAGGCATCCTCGTAGTGTTCGGCGACCAGATCGCCAAATAGCAGCGGCACGGCGATCATGTACTGCAGGCAGTGGTCACGGTCGGCGGCGTTGGCCATGGGGCCCTGCTTGGAGATGATGCGGATGGCCGATTCGTGGGTGGTCACCACGATCTTCTCGATCTGGTCCACCCGGTCGCAGACCTGGGGATGCAGGATCACCGCGGCCTCGGCGGCGGTCTGGGCGTGGAATTCCGCCGGGAAGCTGATCTTGAACAGCACGTGCTCCATCACGTAGCTGCCGAAGCCCTGGGGGAAGCGGAACTGGCGCTGGTCGACGGGCTTGGTGGCCAAGTCCTTGTTGGTGTGGCTGAACAGCACGTCGTAGAAGCCCCACTGGGGCGCGCTGAGTACGCCAGGGATGCCCATCTCGCCACGCAGGGCGATGTCGGCCAGGCGCACGCCGCGGCTGGAGGCGTCGCCGGCGGCCCAGGACTTGCGGCTGCCGGCATTGGGTGCATGGCGATAGGTGCGCAGCGCCTGGCCATCGACGAAGGCATGGGACAGGGCTGACAGCAGTTGCTCGCGGTTGGCGCCCATCAGCTTGGCGCTGACCGCGGTGGACGCCAGCTTGACCAGGAAGACGTGGTCCAGGCCGACGCGGTTGAAAGAGTTCTCCAGGGCGAACACCCCCTGGATCTCGTGGGCCATGATCATGGCCTCCAGCACCTGGCGCATGGTCAGGGGTGCTTCGCCCTGGGCGACGCGGCGCTGGGAGAGGTGGTCGGCCACCGCCAGGATGGCGCCGAGGTTATCGGAAGGGTGGCCCCATTCGGCCGCCAGCCAGGTGTCGTTGTAGTCCAGCCAGCGAATGATGCAGCCGATGTCCCAGGCCGCCTTGACCGGATCCAGGCGATAGCTGGTGCCGGGCACCCGCGCGCCCTGGGGTACCACGGTGCCTTCCACCTGGGGGCCGAGCAGCTTGGTGCACTCGGGGAAGCGCAGGGACAGCAGGCCGCAGCCGAGGGTGTCCATCAGGCAGTTGCGGGCAGTGTCCAGGGCTTCCCGGGATTCCACCTGGTAGTTCAGCACGTAGTCGGCCAGGTCCTGGATGACCTGGTCGTAGTCGGGCCGGTTGTTGAGATCGACGTTGGCGCTCATGGGGTTTTGGTTCCTTACATCGTGGTCATGGCGGTCCGCCGATGCGGCCGCTCCTACAAGTTTGGTCATGGCTCGCTCCCGCAGGAGCGGCCCATGGCCGCGATCAGAGATGTTCAGCGATTGGCGATGGGCGTGAAGGCCCGCTGCTCGACACCGATGTAGTCCGCGCTGGGGCGGATGATGCGGTTGTCGGCGCGCTGCTCGAAGACATGGGCACACCAGCCGGCCGTGCGCGAACAGACGAAGATCGGGGTGAACAGCGGCGTCGGGATGCCGAGGAAGTGGTAGGCCGAGGCGTGATAGAAGTCGGCGTTGGGAAACAGCCCCTTCTCTTCCTTCATGGTGCGGTCGACGGCCTCCGAGACCGGGAACAGCACCCTGTCGCCCACCTCTGCCGCCAGCTGCCGGGCATAGTCCTTGATCACTTCGTTGCGCGGATCGCTGTCGCGGTAGATGGCGTGGCCGAAGCCCATCACCTTTTCCTTGCGTTCGAGCATCTGCTTGAGGCCGGTGACCGCTTCCTCGGGCGAGGCGAAGCGCTCGATCAGCGCCATGGCCGCCTCGTTGGCCCCACCGTGCAGCGGCCCGCGCAGGGAGCCGATGGCACCGGTGACGCAGGAATAGAGGTCGGACAGCGTCGAGGCGCAGACCCGGGCGGTAAAGGTGGAAGCGTTGAATTCGTGCTCGGCATAGAGGATCAGCGAGACGTTCATCACCCGGGCATGCAGGTCGCTGGGTGCCTTGCCGTGCAACAGGGTGAGGAAGTGGCTGGCGATGTCCGGGGCGTCACTGCTGCAGTCGATACGGGTGCCGCTCTGGCTGAAGTGATGCCAGTAGAGCAGGATCGCCGGGAAGGCGCCGAGCAGGCGGTCGGCGACCTGCTGCTGGTCGGAGAAGCTGTGCTCCGGCTCCAGGGTACCCAGCAGCGAGGCACCGGTGCGCATCACATCCATGGGGTGGGCACTGGCGGGAATGCGCTCCAGGCCTTCCTTGAGCGGCTGCGGCAGGTCGCGCAGAGCAGCCAGGCGCTGGCGATAGGCGTCCAGTTGCGCCTGGGTGGGCAGCTCGCCATAGAGCAACAGGTGAGCCACCTCCTCGAAGTCGGCCCCAGCAGCCAACTCACGGATGTCATAGCCCCGGTAGGTGAGTCCGGCGCCGGTCTTGCCGACGGTGCATAGCGCGGTGCGGCCGGCGACCTGGCCACGCAGGCCGGCGCCGCCGAGGGTTTTGCTGTCTGCCATCGTCTCGCTCCTCTTGGAGTTGTTGTGCGAAAAAGCGGGCGTTCAGGGTGGAGCGTCAGGATTTGCCTTGCTGGAACAGGCGATCCAGCTGGTCCTCATATCGGTGATAGTCGATGCGGTCGTAGAGTTCGGCGCGGGTCTGCATGGTGTCGACCACCGCCTGCTGGCTGCCGTCGCGGCGGATCGCGGTGTAGACGTTTTCGGCAGCGCGATTGGCGGCCCGGAACGCCGACAGTGGATAGAGCACCAGACTGACGTCGGCGCTGGCCAGCTCCTCGGTGGTGAACAGCGGCGTGGCGCCAAATTCGGTGATGTTGGCGAGGATCGGCACCTTCACCGCCTGGGCGAACTGGCGGTACATGGGCAGCTCGGTGATGGCCTCGGGAAAGATCATGTCGGCGCCGGCCTCGACGCAGGCGCAAGCGCGGTCGATGGCGGCCTGCAGGCCTTCCACGGCCAGGGCATCGGTGCGTGCCATGATGACGAAGTCCGGGTCGGTGCGGGCATCCACCGCCGCCTTGATGCGATCGACCATCTCCTGCTGGCTGACGATTTCCTTGCCGGGTCGATGACCGCAGCGCTTGGCGCCCACCTGATCCTCGATATGCATGGCCGCCGCGCCCGCCTTGATCAAGGCGCGGGTGGTGCGGGCGACGTTGAAGGCCGAGGCACCAAAGCCGGTATCGACGTCCACCAGCAGCGGCAGGTCGCAGACATCGGTGATGCGACGCACGTCGATCAGCACATCTTCCAGGCCGCTGATGCCCAGGTCCGGCAACCCCAGGGAGCCGGCCGCGACCCCGCCGCCGGAGAGGTAGACGGCCTGGAAGCCGGCGCGCTTGGCCAGCAGCGCATGATTGGCGTTGAGGGTGCCGACCACCTGCAGCGGGCGTTCGGCGGCAACGGCGGCGCGGAATTTCTGGCCGGGACTGACGGCAGGCATGGCGTTACCTCGACTGATCGGTGACTAGGGGATGGTGCTGCAGGTTGCGCTTGGAGGCGGCGATGTGGCGGCGCATCAGCAGTTCGGCCAGTTCGCCATCGCCTTCGGCCAGGGCATCGAGGATGCGATGGTGCTCGGCGAATGCCTGGCGCGGCCGATTGGGGGTGGCGGAGACCTTGAGCCGGTACATGCGCACCAGGTGATAGAGCTCGCCGCAGAGCAGCCGCACCAGCATGCCGTTGCCGCTGGCCTGGATGATGCGGTAGTGGAAGTCGTGGTCGCCTTCCTGCAGGTAGTAACCGGTGCCGGCCTGGAACGCCGGATCGCGCTCGTGGGTATCCAGCAGCTGGCGCAGTTCGTCGATGCCCTGGGGCGTGAGGCGTTCGGCCGCCAGGCGGCAGGCCATGCCTTCGAGGGATTCGCGGATCTCGTAGAGCTCGACCAGCTCAGCCAGACTCAGGGCGGCGACCCGCGCGCCGGCATGGGGCACCCGCACCACCAGGCGCTGGCCTTCCAGCCGGTGGATGGCCTCGCGCAGCGGCCCGCGGCTGATGCCGTAGGTGCGCGCCAACTCGGGCTCGGAAATCTTGCTGCCCGGCGCCACGTCGCCACGGACGATGGCCTCGCGGATCCGGCGGAAGACCTGCTCGGAGAGGGTCCCACTGTCGGTCTCGGGCGCTTCGACCTGGAGGGGGCTATCGATCATTGTCGACACCTTTTGTGTTTATGGGTCAGATAACTACGCCTGAACGCCATTACAGTCAATCTTTGTCGACAATCCAGCTGTGACACCCTGTATCTCGCTCTCGCCCCAGGCGGTTCGCTACACTAGCGCGCCGCCCACCCCAGCCGACCTCGCCATGCCCCTCTGCCAGTTGCATCCCCTGCCCTACCACGCCGATCCCACGGTGCGGTTCGCCCTGTTGCAGGGCGAGCCCGGCGCGGTGCTGCTGGACTCCGGGCGGCCGGTAGCCGAGCGCGGTCGCTACGACCTGATGGCGGCCTGGCCGCGCGAAGTGCTGCAACCCGACTTCGGCGAGTCGGGGCGAGCCTTTTTCGCCCGGACACGCACCGCCCTGGCCAGCCTGGGCCAAGCGGACCTGCCGGAGGGCGTGGACCTGCCCTTCGCCGGTGGCCTGCTGGGTTATCTCGGCTATGACTTCGGTCGCCGCCTGGAGCGCCTACCGGACGGCGCCCGCGCTGACCTGCAGCTGCCCGATGCCCGCCTGGGCCTCTATGCCTGGGCGCTGATCAGCGATCATCAGGCGCGGACCAGCCAACTGGTCTTTCATCCCAGGCTGGACGAGACGGAAAGGCAACGCCTGATCGCGCTGTTCGCTGCCGATGCACGCCCCGAGGCCGACGGCTTCCGCCTGACCGCGCCCTTCGCCGCCGACATCGACCGCGCCACCTATCGCCAGCGCATCGAGGCCATCCAGGCCTATATCGCCGCGGGCGACTGCTACCAGGTCAACTTCGCCCAGCGCTTCCGCGCGCCCTTCCAGGGTTCGCCCTGGCGCGCCTACCGGGCCCTGCGTGCGGCCTGCCCGACGCCCTTCTCCGGCTACCTGGCACTGGACAGGGGCGCCCTGCTCAGCCATTCGCCCGAGCGCTTCCTCCGAGTGAGTCGCGGCCAGGTGGAGACCCGGCCGATCAAGGGCACCCGGCCACGCCGTACCGATCCCACCGCCGATGCCGCCGAATCCCGCGCCCTGCTGGCCAGCCCCAAGGACCGCGCCGAGAATCTGATGATCGTCGACCTGCTGCGCAACGACCTCGGCCGCAGCTGTCGGACCGGCTCGGTACGGGTGCCCGAGCTGTTCGCCCTGGAGAGTTATCCCAACGTCCACCACCTGGTCAGCGCCGTCACCGGTGAACTGGCCGCTGGGCTGGACGCCCTGGACCTGCTGGCCGGCAGTTTCCCTGGTGGCTCCATCACCGGGGCACCGAAGATCCGCGCCATGCAGATCATCGACGAGCTGGAAGAGACCCGCCGTGGCCCCTACTGCGGCTCGCTGCTCTATCTGGACGTACGCGGCGAGAGCGACAGCTCCATCCTGATCCGCAGCCTGCTGGCCGAAGACGGGGTACTCAGTTGCTGGGGCGGCGGCGGCATCGTCATGGATTCCCACTGGGAAGACGAATACGCCGAATCCCTGGCCAAGGTGCGGGTGCTGCTGGAGACGCTGGAAGCCCACAGCTGATCCGGCTTTGCTACCATGGGGGCATCCTCTCGCCGGCTGGAGCCCGCCATGTCTCTCGATCTCGCCCGCATCAACGCCGACCTTGGCCGCGATCCCGAAAAGCTCGTCGCCTGGGCCCTGGGGCTGGGTAAAAGTGCCATCGTCACCACCAACTTCCGCCCCTTCGAGGCGGTGATCCTGCATATGGTCAGCCAGGTCAAGCCGGACATCCCGGTGGTCTGGATGGACAGCGGCTACAACACCCCCGCCACCTACCGTTGCGCCGACGAGATCGTGCGCAAGCTGAACCTCAACCTGGTGACCTACCTGCCCAAGCGCTCCCGCGCCCACCGCGAGGCCATCGACGGCCCGGTGCCGGGGCTGGACGATCCGCGCCACGCCGCCTTCACCGAAGAGGTCAAGCTGGAGCCCTTCGCCCGCGCCCTGCGCGAGACGGCGCCCGAGGTCTGGTTCACCGCCCTGCGCGCCACCGACACCGCGGTGCGTGCCCAGATGGATCCGGTCAGCGTCAATCCGGACGGCCTGATCAAGGTCGCGCCGCTGCTGCACTGGACCTCCAAGGACCTCTACCAGTACCTCACCGCCCACGACCTGCCCAACGAATTCGACTACTTCGACCCCACCAAGGGTGACGAAAACCGCGAGTGCGGCCTGCACCTCGCCCACTGAGTCGATGCCTCCCGCGCGCCCCCTCCCGGGCGCGCCCTGCTCCTGCTGAAACCTCGCCCATGATCGCTTCCCGCCCTATCCACTCCCGCAAGGGCGTCTTTGCCGTGGTGCTCGGCAACGCCGTGGAGTTCTTCGACTTCGGCGTCTACGCCACCTTCGCCGTGCTGATCGGCCAGGTGTTCTTTCCTTCTGACAATCCTTTCGCCAGCCTGATGGCCAGCGTCATCACCTTTGGCGTCGGCTTCGTCGTCCGCCCGCTGGGCGCCATTCTCATCGGCGCCTGGGCCGACCGCGTTGGGCGCAAACCGGCGATGCTGCTGACCATGGTGCTCATGGCCCTGGGCACCGGTGGCATCGCCGTGCTGCCCGGCTACGAGCAGATCGGCATCGCCGCGCCCATCCTGCTGGTGCTCACTCGGCTGTTGCAGGGCCTGGCCTGGGGTGGCGAGGCCGGCCCGGCCACCACCTACATCCTGGAAGCGGCGCCGCTGCACAAGAGGGGCACCTACGCCTGCTGGCAGGTAGTGGCCCAGGGGCTGGCCGCGGTGGCGGCCGGGCTGATCGGCTACGGCCTGACCCTCTGGCTGACGCCCGAACAACTGCTGGCCTGGGGCTGGCGCCTGCCCTTCCTGCTGGGCTTGGCGATCCTGCCCATCGGCCTCTATATCCGTCGCGGCCTGGTGGATACCCATGTAGGGGAAACACGAGGTACCGGGGCGGTGCTCGGCGAGGTACTGGCCACCCAGCGGCGACCGCTGCTGCTGGGCCTGCTGATCCTCTCCGGCAGCACCATCACCCAGTACTTCCTCAACTACATGACCACCTTCGCCCTGGTGGAACTGAAGCTGCCGGCCGGGATCGCCATGCTCGCCACCCTGGTGATGGGCGCGGCCATGGCGGTGTGCTCGATCCTGGGCGGCGTGCTCAGTGATCGCTATGGCCGGCGCATCGTGCTGATCCTGCCGCGATTACTGCTGCTGGTGCTGCTCTATCCGGCCCTGGAACTCATCACCCAGGCGCCTGGCTCCGGCACCTTCCTGTTGACCTTGGCGGTGCTCTCCGGCCTGCACGGCATGAGCGGCGCGGCGCTGATCGTGCTGCTCGTGGAAAGCTTTCCCCAACGGGTGCGGGCCACCGGTTTCTCCCTGGTGTACGCGGTAGGCGTGGCGGCCTTCGGCGGCACGGCCCAGATCGTGGTGACCTGGCTGATCGGCGCCACGGGGGATCGCATGGCGCCGGCCGCCTATCTGCTGCTGGCCAATCTGGTCTGTCTCGGCGCCGCCTGGTTCGCCGCCGAGACCTGCCCGGGGCGTCAGCCGGCGGAGCGCTCCGCGGCATAACCCTCTTCCCGACGGTTCTTGCGCTCCAGGCGGGTATAGACGATGCCGGTCAGCAGCAGGCCGAATACCAGCACCGCGGCCAGCAGATAGAGCCCCGAAGCCAGGGTACCGGTCGCGGCCTTGAGCGCGCCGATGCCATAGGGGCCGAGATAGCCGCCGAGGTTGCCCACCGAATTGATCAGGGCGATACCGGCGGCGGCGCTGGCCCCGGCGAAGAAGCGACCCGGCAGGGTCCAGAACAGCGCGGTGAGGGAAAACAGACAGAAGGCCACCACCGACAGCGCCGCCAGCTGCAGCACCGCGGTACCGAACCAGGCACTGCCGGCCATGGCCAGGGCGCCCACGGCATAGAGCACCGCCAGGTGCCCATAGCGATCGCCCAGACGATCGGAACTGCGCGGCACGATGAGCAGGCCGAGGATGCCGAAAGCATAGGGGATGGCGGAGATGAAGCCGGTGGTGAGATCGCTGCCACCGAACTGGTGGATCAGCGTCGGCAGCCACAATCCGAGACCGTAGATGCTCAGGGTCACCGGCAGGTAATACAGCGCTAGCAGCAGTACCCGACGATCCTTGAGCGCATGCAGGGGATTGCCATGGCGGGTCTGGTCGAAAAGGTGCAGGTCCTTTTCCAGCTCCGTGGCCAGCCAACGCTTTTCCTCGGCGTCCAGCCAGGTGACCTGCTGCGGGCCGTCCGGCAGCCGGGTCAGGGTCGGCCAGGCCAGCAGCACCGCCGGGGCGCCGATGCAGAGGAACAGCCACTGCCAACCGTGCAGACCAAGGGCGCCATCCAGCTGCAACAGCATGCCCGACAGCGGTCCCGTCACCAGCATGGCGATGGGCTGGGAGAGGATGAACAGCCCCATGATCTTGCCGCGGTGGCGCACCGGGAACCACTGGGTGAGGTAGTAGAGCACCCCGGGAAAGAAGCCGGCCTCGGCGACCCCTAGCAAGAAGCGCATGACATAGAAACTGTTGGGCCCCTGCACGAAGGCCATGCCCATGGTGATGGCACCCCAGGTGATCAGGATGCGGGCGAACCAACGACGCGCACCGAAGCGTTCCAGCAGGAGGTTGCTGGGCACCTCGAAGAGGAAATAACCGATGAAGAACAGGCCGGCACCGAGGCCATAGGCAGCATCGCCGATGCCGACGTCGGCGCCCATGTGCAGCTTGGCGAAGCCCACGGCAGAGCGGTCGATGTAGGCGACCAGATAGAGCAATACGAGAAAGGGGATCAGCTTACGCGTGATCCGGCGGATGAGGACGGATTCGGGGTGCATGGCGTTCTCCGACTTGTTGTTGTTGTGCGGTTGAAGCGCAGATTGCTCAAAATTCTAACGTACTATCATTGAATCGTTAAACACCCAATTTAGGCCATTAATCGACTCTTAAGGTAATTTTGATAATACTAAAATATTGTTACGAAGTAGGAAATCTTACCTCTTGATTTCCGCTGATCCCCGTTACAGAGCCGCTTGGCCCGCGATAACATCGGTTATCGCGCTGATGGTGTTATAGTGATGGCACGACGACTTCGGATGCCTTTCGATGAATTACAAGACACCGCTGCCGCGCAAAAGCAGACACGCTCGCATCGTCCACGAACTCGGTACTCAGATCGTGTCTGGCCAGTTTTTGCCAGAACAACGCCTGCCTCCCGAGTCGCAACTGTGCGAAGACTACGAGGTGAGCCGGCCCGTCCTGCGGGAAGCCACCAGAGTGCTGGTCGCCAAGGGCTTGGTCAGATCCAAGCCCAAGGTCGGAACTGTTGTGAAGCCACGCAACGAGTGGCATCTGCTCGACCCCGACGTCCTGCATTGGCTGTTGCAGAGTGATTCCCGGCACTCCTTTTTTGAAACCCTGGTCAAGGTGCGTAACATCATCGAGCCGGAGGTCGCTGCCATGGCGGCGGCCAATGCCCAGCCCGAAGACCTGACGGCGATCGAAGAAGCCTATGAGCGCATGGAGCAGGCCGAGGATCTGACCGCCATGGCCGAGCCGGACATGGCCTTTCATCTGTCCATCGCCAATGCCACGCACAACGAGTTGCTCATTCACCTCTACAGCATCATGCTGATCCCGGTACGGGACTACCTGGAACGCTCTGCGGCGCTGTTCAAGGATGAAAGCCTCGGTCTGCTAGTACCGCGACACAAGGCCATCCTGACCGCCATTCAGCATCGCGATCCGATCTGCGCCCGCCATGCCGCTATCGCGCAGCTGGCCGGGGTCGATGACCTGGTCACCGAGACCTTCCGGACGGATCCCTTGTCTGCCAAGGAAGTTTCGTATGATCATTAAGGGCAATAACCCACTCGCGGTATGCCCTCATGTCCAGCAGCTACCACGCTTCCACCGTCGAACAGCTCGGCCAGCGTCTGGCGGCTGGGCAATTCCCACCTGGTAGCTCGCTCAAGGTAGAGGCGGACCTCTGCCAGGAACTCGGCGTCAGCCGTACCATCCTGCGCGAGGCGATCAAGACCCTGGCGGCCAAAGGCATGCTGGAAGTCGGCCCCAAGGTCGGTACCCGGGTCCTGCCGCTCAGCCGCTGGAACCTGTTCGACACCCAGGTGGTGGGCTGGTTGGCCACGGGCGGCCTGCCCGCGCATTTCGTCAAGGACCTGCTGGACCTGCGCCACGCCATCGAGCCGGCCGCGGTGCGCTGGGCCTGCGAAAGAGCCACCCCCGAGCAGGTCCAGGCGATTCAGGTCGCCTACCAGCATCTGGAAGCCTCCCTCGACGGTGGCGACTACAACACCGCCGACCAGCGCTTCCACGAATGTGTCCTGGCGGCCAGTCACAATCAGTTCATCGAGCAGATGGTGCCCGCGCTGGGCGCGCTGCTGGCAGCCTCCTTCACCCTGTCGTCGGCCGACCCTGACGAGCTGCGACGCACCCTCCCCCTGCACAAGACCCTTGCCGATGGCATCGCGTCCCGCGATGCCGCGCGCGCCGTCTGGGCCTGCATGATGCTGATCGACAGCGCAGCGGTGACCCTCGCCCGCTATACCGACTGACGTCCCGGTCGGCAACCTCGGCGTCTCTCCAGGTTCCTATGCTTGGATTTTCCGTCCTGCCACAACAAGAGAGGTGAACGATGGATTGGCAGCCGCTGCTTCCCCAGCGCTTCAAACTGGCCGAGGGTCCCTTCTGGGACCAGGAGACCCAGGCGCTCTACTGGGTGGACATCGCCGGCTTCAAGGCCTGCCGCCTGCGCGGCGAGCACTACCAGGAATGGCAATTGGATAGGCCCTGCTCCGCCTTCGTGCCTACAATCCGTGGCGACGCCCTGGTGACCTTGCCGGATGGCGTCTTCCGCCTGGATCTCGATTCCCCGCCAGAGCGTCCCGCCCTGGAGCTGTTCTGCGTCGCCGATCCCGATCCAGGCAATCGCGGCAATGAAGCGCGCTGCGATGCCCAGGGCCGGCTCTGGCTCGGCACCATGCAGAACAATCTCGATGCCCAGGGTGGCGATGTGGCCATCGATCGCCATTCGGGCGGGCTGTTCCGCATCGACCCTGATGGCAGCGTCAGTCGTCACGCCAGCGATCTCGGCATCGCCAACACCCTGGTGTGGAGCGCAGCCGACAACCACGTCATCAGCGCCGATACCCTGAAGGACACCCTCTATCGCTATCCACTGGATGCCAGCGGCAACCTGGGCGAACCCACCGTTTGGGCCGGTCCCCACGAGCGCGGCTCGCCGGATGGCTCGGCCATCGACAGCGAAGGCTGTGTGTGGAACGCGCGCTGGGACGGCAACTGCCTGCTGCGTTTCTCGCCCGAGGGCGAGTTGCTGGAGATCGTCGAGCTGCCGGTCCAGCGCCCCACCAGTTGCGTCTTCGGTGGACCGGATCTGCGCACCCTCTACGTTACCAGCGCCGCCGCCGATGGCGCTCTCGACGGCGCCCTGCTCACGGCGACCGCGCCGGTAGCCGGCATGCCCTGCCACCGTTTCGCCGGCTGATTCATCCTACCGACCCTGGCGCCCTCTGCAGCGCCTTTCAGCGCTAGACCCTATGTAACAGCCTGGTGACAGAGGTGACGAAAAATCTCGTCACCTTTTCCTTGCGCCCGCATTCATCCAATCATACTATCAATAAAGAGCGGCGTCGTCTGACCTCCACGACGGCAGCCCGCCGCCTTGCATTGCCTGGCCACACCAATAAAAACAAGGAGTTCCAGCTATGTTCCGTGTTCCGGGAGTTCGTTCTCTGCTGCGTGCCGCCCTCGCCGCCGGTGCCGTCAGCCTGTCTCTCTCCGCCTTCGCCGCCGATCCGGTCAAGATCGGCTTCCTGGTCAAGCAACCCGAGGAACCCTGGTTCCAGACCGAGTGGGCCTTCGCCGAGAAAGCCGCCAAGGACAAGGGCTTCACCCTGCTCAAGATCGCCGTGCCGGATGGCGAGAAGACCCTTGCCGCCATCGACAGCCTGGCTGCCAACGGCGCCAAGGGCTTCGTGATCTGCCCGCCCGACGTCTCCCTCGGCCCGGCCATCGTGGCCAAGGCCAAGCTCAACGACCTCAAGGTGATGGCGGTGGACGACCGCTTCGTCGACGCCAAGGGCAAGTTCATGGAAGACGTGCCCTACCTGGGCATGGCCGCCTTCGAGGTCGGTCAGCAGCAGGGCGCGGCCATGGCCGCCGAAGCCGAGAAGCGTGGCTGGAAGTGGGATGACACCTATGCGGTGATCAACACCTACAATGAGCTGGATACCGGCAAGAAGCGCACCGACGGTTCGGTGGAAGCCCTGAAGAAGGCCGGCCTGCCCGCCGACCACATCATCTTCGCCCCGCAGAAGACCCTCGACGTGCCTGGCAGCATGGACTCCACCACCTCGGCCCTGGTCAAGCTGCCCTCGGGCGCCAAGCACCTGATCATCGGCGGTATGAACGACAACACCGTGCTGGGCGGCGTCCGCGCCACCGAAAGCGCCGGCTTCAAGGCCGAGCAGGTGATCGGCATCGGCATCAACGGCACCGACGCCATCGGCGAACTGAAGAAACCCAACAGCGGCTTCTTCGGCTCCATGCTGCCCAGCCCCCACGAAGAGGGCTACCAGACCGCCAGCATGATGTACGAGTGGGTCACCACCGGTAAGGAACCGCCCAAGTACACCGCGATGGACAAGGTCACCCTCATCACCCGCGCCAATTTCCAGCAAGAGCTGGAAAAGATCGGCCTCTGGAAGTGATGACCCCGGCGGCGCCGGTCCTGGCGCCGCCCCCTTTCATATTGGAGCCTTTATTACGATTTAGCGAGCTAGCGACAAACAAGGCGAAAAGGCTTTAGGAAGCGCAGTTTACGATTAGTAAATGAGCATTCCGACGGGGCTGGCCCTCCAGAGGCTTTTCAACACAGTTTGGCCGACGCGCAGCAGATCGTAAAAAGGTTGTGACGGGAGTGCCTCATGGCAGCCTTGGAACACACCACCGCCCAGAGCGCCGACAGCCTCGGTTTCGTCGGCATCGGCAAGACCTTTCCCGGCGTCAAGGCGCTCGCCGACATCTCCTTCAGCGTGCGTCCCGGCTCGGTGCACGCCCTCATGGGCGAGAACGGCGCCGGCAAGTCGACCCTGCTGAAGATCCTCAGCGGCTACCACGCCCCCACCACCGGACATCTCAACATCGACGGCCAGGAGCTGGTGTTCAAGAGCACCGCCGAAGCGATCCGCGCCGGCGTCGCGGTGATCCAGCAGGAGCTGCAGCTGGTGCCGGAGATGACCGTCGCCGAGAACCTCTTTCTCGGTCACCTGCCCGCGCGTTACGGCATCGTCAATCGCGGCCACCTGCGCCGCCAGGCCCTGGA
The DNA here is from genome assembly GCF_001566765.1 of Pseudomonas sp. HUK17. Taxonomy (NCBI): domain Bacteria; kingdom Pseudomonadati; phylum Pseudomonadota; class Gammaproteobacteria; order Pseudomonadales; family Pseudomonadaceae; genus Pseudomonas; species Pseudomonas sp. HUK17. The sequence continues at coordinate 80,611 of NZ_LSMW01000008.1, read as the reverse complement.
CCTGCTCAAGGGTCTGGCCGAAGAGATCGACCCCAATAACAAGGTCGGGCGCCTGTCGCTCGGTCAGCGTCAGCTGGTGGAGATCGCCAAGGCGCTCTCCCGCGGCGCACGCGTCATCGCCTTCGATGAACCCACCAGCTCGCTGTCCGCCCGCGAGACCGATCGGCTGATGACCATCATCGCCCGGCTGCGCGACGAAGGCCGGGTGGTGCTCTATGTCTCCCACCGCATGGAAGAGGTCTTCCGCATCTGCGACGCGGTGACGGTATTCAAGGACGGTCGCCACGTGCGCACCATCGAGCGCCTGGCCGACATCACTCCCGACCAGCTGATCACCCTGATGGTCGGCCGGGATCTCGCCGACATCTACGACTACCGGCCGCGTGAGATCGGCGGCGGCTGCCTCAAGGTCGAGGGCCTGCTCGGCCAGGGCCTGCAGCAGCCGGTGGGCTTCGAGGTCTGCCAGGGCGAGATCCTCGGCCTTTTCGGCCTGGTCGGCGCCGGCCGCACCGAGCTGCTGCGCCTGCTGGCGGGCCTGGAAAAGCACAAGGCTGGCAGCCTGAGCCTCAAGGGCGCCCCGGTCAGCCTCAGGTCCCCACGCGACGCCATCGCCGCCGGCATCCTGCTGTGCCCGGAAGATCGCAAGAAGGAAGGCATCGTGCCCCTGGCCAGCGTGGCCGAGAACATCAACATCAGCGCCCGCGCCCACCATGCCAGCCTCGGCTGCCTGATCCAGGGTCGCTGGGAAAAGGCCAACGCCGAAAAGCAGATTCGCGCGCTCAACGTGAAGACGCCCCATGCCGGGCAGAAGATCAAGAATCTCTCCGGCGGCAACCAGCAGAAGGCCATTCTCGGTCGCTGGCTGTCGATGCCCATGCAGGTGCTGCTGCTCGACGAACCCACCCGCGGCATCGACGTGGGTGCCAAGTCGGAGATCTACGCCATCATCCATGACCTCGCCGCCCGCGGCATCGCCGTGGTGGTGGTCTCCAGCGACCTGATGGAGGTCATGGGCGTGGCCGACCGCATCCTGGTGATGAGCGAAGGCGCCATCACCGGCGAGGTGGCCCGCGCCGAGTTCAACGACGAGCGGCTGCTGCAGCTCGCCCTGCCCCGTACCCGCGCCTGAGGGCGCGCCTTGCTGGTCGAGATAACAATAAAGAGGTCCTATCCATGTCCGCTCAACCCCACAGCCTGACCCCGCCGCGCCGCGGCTTCGACATGCGTCGCTTCCTCGACGACTGGGCCATGATGCTGGCCGCGCTGGTCATCTTCGCCCTCTGCGCGCTGTTCGTGCAGAACTTCCTCTCGCCGCTGAACATGCGCGGGCTGGGCCTGGCGATCTCCACCGTGGGCATCGCCGCCTGCACCATGCTGTTCTGCCTGGCCTCAGGCCACTTCGACCTCTCGGTGGGCTCGGTCATCGCCTGTGCCGGCGTGGTCGCGGCGGTGGTGATGCGCGACTTCGACAGCGTCTTTCTCGGCGTCGCCGCCGCCCTGGCCATGGGCCTGGTGGTGGGCCTGATCAACGGGCTGGTGATCGCCAAGCTCAAGATCAACGCCTTGATCACGACCTTGGCGACCATGCAGATTGTGCGCGGCCTGGGCTACATCTTCTCCGACGGCAAGGCCGTGGGCGTCTCCCAGGAGCAATTCTTCGTGTTCGGCAACGGCCAGCTGTTCGGCTTGCCGGTGCCCATCGTCATCACCCTGCTGTGCATCCTGTTCTTTGGCTGGCTGCTCAACTACACCACCTTCGGCCGCAACACCATGGCCATCGGTGGCAACGAGGAGGCCGCGCTGCTGGCCGGTGTCCACGTCGACCGCACCAAGATCATCATCTTCGCCATGCATGGGGTGATCGGCGCCCTGGCCGGCGTGGTACTGGCCTCGCGCATGACCTCGGGCCAGCCGATGATCGGCCAGGGCTTCGAACTCACGGTGATTTCCGCCTGCGTGCTGGGCGGGGTCTCCCTGGCCGGCGGCATCGGCATGATCCGCCACGTGATCGCCGGCGTGCTGATCCTGGCGATCATCGAGAACGCCATGAACCTGAAGAACATCGACACCTTCTACCAGTACGTCATCCGCGGAACCATCCTGCTGCTGGCGGTGGTCATCGACCGCTTCAAGCAGCGCTAAACCCAGACTCTGCCCTCCCCCGCGGCGCCAGGTGCGCCGTGCCAGGGACCGATTTGCCCGTGAAATGCCCGAGGACAAGACAATGACCACGCCCAAACGCCCGCTCCGCTCCGCCCAGTGGTTCGGCAGCAACGACAAGAACGGCTTCATGTACCGCAGCTGGATGAAGAACCAGGGCATCCCGGACCATGAATTCCAGGGCAAGCCCGTCATCGGCATCTGCAACACCTGGTCCGAGCTGACCCCCTGCAACGCCCACTTCCGCAAGATCGCCGAACACGTCAAGCGCGGTATCTACGAAGCCGGCGGCTTCCCGGTGGAATTCCCGGTGTTCTCCAATGGCGAGTCCAACCTCAGACCCACCGCCATGCTGACCCGCAACCTGGCCAGCATGGACGTGGAAGAAGCCATCCGCGGCAATCCGGTGGACGCCGTGGTGCTGCTGACCGGCTGCGACAAGACCACGCCAGCGCTGCTGATGGGCGCCGCCAGCTGTGACGTGCCGGCCATCGTCGTCACCGGTGGCCCCATGCTCAACGGCAAGCACCACGGTCGCGACATCGGCGCTGGCACCATCGTCTGGCAGATGCACGAGGCCTACAAGGCGGGCGCCATCGACCTCAACGAATTCCTCTCCGCCGAAGCCGGGATGTCACGCTCGGCCGGCACCTGCAACACCATGGGCACCGCCTCCACCATGGCCTGCATGGCCGAAGCCCTGGGCACCTCGCTGCCGCACAACGCCGCCATCCCGGCGGTGGATTCGCGTCGCTACGTACTGGCGCACCTGTCCGGCATGCGCATCGTCGAGATGGTGGAAGAAGACGTCCGGCTATCGAAGATCCTCACCAAGGAAGCCTTCGAGAACGCCATTCGCGTCAACGCCGCCATCGGCGGTTCCACCAACGCGGTGATCCATCTCAAGGCCATCGCCGGCCGCATCGGCGTGGACCTGGAGCTGGACGACTGGACCCGGGTCGGCCGCGGCACCCCCACCATCGTCGATCTGCAGCCCTCCGGCCGCTTCCTGATGGAGGAGTTCTACTATGCCGGCGGCCTGCCGGCAGTGATCCGCCGCATGGGCGAAGCCAAGCTGCTGCCCCACCCCGAGGCCCTGACCGCCAACGGCAAGAGCCTCTGGGCCAACTGCGCCGAGGCGCCCATCTACGGCAACGACGAGGTCATCCGCGCCCTGGACAACCCGCTACGCGCCGACGGCGGCATCTGCGTGCTGCGCGGCAACCTGGCACCCAAGGGCGCGGTGCTCAAGCCCTCGGCCGCGACCCCGGCGCTCATGCAGCATCGCGGTCGCGCCGTGGTGTTCGAGAACCTGGAAGACTACAAGGCGCGCATCGTCGACCCGGACCTGGATATCGACGAGACCTGCGTGATGGTGCTGAAGAACTGCGGACCCAAAGGGTATCCGGGCATGGCCGAGGTGGGCAACATGGGCCTGCCAGCCAAGCTCCTGGCCAAGGGCATCACCGACATGGTGCGCATCTCCGACGCCCGCATGAGCGGCACCGCCTACGGCACCGTGGTCCTGCACGTGGCGCCCGAGGCCTCGGCCGGCGGTCCGCTGGCGGTGGTGCGCGAAGGCGACATGATCGAGCTGGACTGCGCTTCCGGCCGCCTGCACCTGGACATTCCCGACGAAGAACTGGCTGCGCGCCTGGCCGACTGGCAACCGCCGGCGGATCAGCTGCTGGCCGGCGGCTACCGGCGCCTCTACGTCAACCACGTGCTGCAGGCCGACGAAGGCTGCGACTTCGACTTCCTGGTCGGCTGCCGCGGTTCCGAAGTGCCACGCCACTCCCATTGACCGGCTCTACCCCCTCTCCCACCGGGAGAGGGTCGGGGTGAGGGGCTGGCGCAGCCTCTCTTTCCGGAACTCGGGGCCCTCTGCCCCACTCTTGCACAACAACAAACCGAAAAGGTGGTCGAGATGAAACGCACGTTAGCCCTCACCGGACTTGGACTGTCACTCATGATCAGCACCCTTACCGCCCAGGCGGCCGGCCTCACCAGCCAGCAGTCGAGCTTCGGCAAGCTGCCCGATGGCACTCCCATCGAGAAGTTCGTCCTGACCAACAGCCACGGCATGCAGGCCACGGTCATCACCTACGGTGGCGTGCTGCAGGCGCTTAAGGTGCCCGACCGCAAGGGCCATGGCGAAGACGTGGTCCTGGGCTTCGATGACGTCCAGGGCTATCTCGACAACCCCAACGTATTCTTTGGCGCCACCATCGGCCGCTTCGGCAACCGCATCGCCGAGGGCCGCTTCAGCCTCGATGGCAAGAGCTACCAGATCCCCCAGAACGACAAGACCAACGCCCTGCACGGCGGCCCCCAAGGCTTCAACACCAAGGTGTGGAAGGCCGAGCCGGCCAAGGGCGACGGCTGGGTCGGCGTGACCCTGAGCTATGTCTCCCCCGATGGTGAGATGGGCTTTCCCGGCACCCTGACCACCCAGGTGACCTACCAGCTGGACGAGCACAACCAGCTAACCCTCAAGTACCGCGCCACCACCGACAAGCCGACGGTACTCAACCTGACCAACCACAGCTACTTCAACCTGGCGGGCGCTGGCAGTGGCACCGTGCTCAAGCAGGTGGCGATGCTCAATGCCGACAAATACACGCCAGTGACCGCCAAGCTGATCCCCACCGGCGAATTGCCACCGGTGGCCGGCACGCCCATGGACTTCCGCAAGCCGACCGCCATCGGCAAGCACATCGCCGACGACAACCAGCAGCTGAAGTACGCCGAACCCAAGCAGGGTGGCTATGACTTCAACTGGGTGCTCAACACCGCTGGCGATCTGCAGAAAGCCGCTGCCGTGGTGACCGACCCGGGCTCCGGCCGCACCCTGACCCTCTACACCACCGAACCAGGCGTGCAGTTCTATACCGGCAACTTCCTGGAGGGGAACATCAAGGGCAAGGCCGGCAAGACCTATGGCCACTGGGGTGCCTTCACCCTGGAAACCCAGCACTACCCGGATGCCCCCAACCAGCCCAACTTCCCCACCACCCGCCTGGATCCCGGCCAGACCTACACCCAGACGACCATCTTCAAGTTCGCCAGCAAGTAAGGCTGCTCCTGATGCAAGAAAGGCCGCTCTCAGGAGCGGCCTTTTCTGTTGGGCTCGTGCCGGGCGCTTCCCTCACCCCAACCCTCTCCCAGAGGGAGAGAGGGTTGCTCCGACGCGGCCCGTAGCCTGGTGCCTGGTAGCGTGGAAAGCAGCGAGCCCTTTCCACCACCCAATAAAAAACCCGGCGTCTCGCGACACCGGGTCTTCTTTCACTCAAGACAGCGCGATCAGATCGCGGCCTTGGTGTTCTCGCCGTTCACCAGGCGCTGGATACCCAGCGGGTTGGCGTTCTGCAGGGCTTCCGGCAGGAAAGCATCCGGGTAGTTCTGGTAGCACACCGGGCGCAGGAAGCGATCGATGGCCAGAGTGCCGACCGAAGTGCCGCGGGCATCGGAGGTCGCCGGATAGGGACCGCCATGGACCATGGCATCGCAGACTTCCACGCCGGTGGGATAGCCGTTGAGCAGCAGGCGACCGGCTTTCTGCTCCAGCAGGCCGATGATGGCCTCGAAGCGCTGCAGATCGGCCGGTTCGGCCAGCAGGGTGGCGGTCAGCTGACCGTGCAGGCCTTGCAGCGCCTGCTGCAGCTGGGCTTCGTCGGCTACCTCGACCACCACCGTGGTGGGGCCGAAGACTTCTTCCTGCAGCAGCTCGTCGCTTTCCAGCAGCAGATTCACGTCAGCTTTGAACAGCTGCGGACGCGCCTGGTTGCCTTCCTGATTGGCGCCGGCAAGGTGTTGTACACCCGAATGGGCCAGCAGCGCCGCGACGCCCTTCTCGTAGCTCTTCAGGGTGCCCGGATTGAGCATGGTCTGGGGTGCCTGCTCGTTCATGGCACCGGCCAGGCGTTCCAGGAAGCTGCTGAATTCCGGCGAACGCACGCCGATGACCAGGCCCGGATTGGTGCAGAACTGGCCACAGCCCAGCACCACGGAGGCCGCGAGTTCACCGCTGATGGCGTCGCCACGGGCCTTGAGCGCCTCGGGCAGCACGACCACCGGGTTGATGCTGGACATCTCGGCGAAGACCGGGATGGGTTGCGGACGAGCCGCGGCCATGTCGCACAGGGCACGACCACCACGCAGGGAGCCAGTGAAGCCCACCGCCTGAATGGCCGGGTGCTTGACCAGCTGCTCGCCCACGCCACCGCCGTAGATCATGTTAAACACGCCCTTGGGCATGCCGGTCTTCTCGGCGGCGCGGATCACCGCGTCGGCCACGTATTCGGCGGTGACCATATGGCCACTGTGGGCCTTGAACACCACCGGACAACCGGCGGCCAGGGCCGCGGCGGTATCGCCACCGGCGGTGGAAAACGCCAGCGGGAAGTTGCTGGCGCCGAACACGGCCACCGGACCCAGGCCGATGCGGTACTGACGCAGGTCAGGACGCGGCAGAGGCTTGCGGTCGGGCAGCGCGGTGTCGATACGGGCACCATGGAAGTCACCACGCCGCAGCACCTTGGCGAACAGGCGCATCTGGCCGCTGGTACGGCCACGCTCGCCCTGGATACGGCCAGCCGGCAGCGCGGTTTCCTGGCAGACCAGCTGGACGAAATCATCGCCCAGGGCATCCAGTTCGTCGGCGATGGCGTCGAGGAAGCTCGCGCGCTTCTCGGCGCTCAGCTTGCGGTACAGGGGCGCGGCCTGCTCGGCGGCACGGGCGGCGGCATCGACTTCGGCCGCGGACGCCTGGAAGAATTCGTAGGGCAGTTTCTCGCCGGTCGTGGCGTCGATGCTATAGACCCGCACCTCGCCCTCGCCGCTGCGAGCGCCACCGATGTAGTTCTTGCCTTGGATCTGCATTGTTCTCGACTCCTTATACCTAGGGGTTCAGGGAAGACCACCCGCGTCGGGGCGGTCTTCGAAAGGGTGGCACGCTCAGCGTCTGAGCGGCCGGACCAGCCTGTGCGATACCCACTCTAGCATTCGCATAGTCAGCAGTCATCATACAACTATCAGAGTTGGCGGACCTGCCCTGGCTGGAAGGCGGCCGTGCTGGCCTTGACGCCATTGCTCAGCGGCTCGCCGAATTCCGGCACCGCGATCTCGAATCTGTCGCCCGGTTCGACGCGCACACCGTCGGCGAAGGACAGGGTCGCCGTGCCGAAGAAATGCACATGGACATCGCCCGGCCGTAGGAACTGCGCATACTTGAAGTGGTGATACTCCAGGTTCTCCAGGCTGTGGCACATGTTGTCCTCGCCCGAAAGAAACTCCTTCTCCCAGACCACCTGCTCGCCGCGACGGATGCGGCTGGTACCCACCAGATGGCGCGGCAATTCCCCAGTACGCAGCGCCGGCCCAAAGCTGCAATAGCGTAGTTTGGAATGGGCCAGATAGAGATAGTTCTTGCGCTCCAGCACGTGGTCGGAGAATTCGTTGCCCACCGCATAACCCAGGCGATAGGGCTTGCCGTCGTCGCCGATCACATAGAGACCGGTCAACTCGGGCTCTTCCCCCGCGTCCTCGGCGAACTCCGGCAGCGGGATGTCGGCACCTGGGCGCACCAGGATGCCGCCGTCGCCCTTGTAGAACCATTCCGGTTGGGCACCGGCGGTGCCGGTCGCGGGCCGACCGCCCTCCACGCCCCATTTGAACATGCGCATGGAGTCGGTCAGCTTGGCCTCTTCCTGGCTGTTCTGCTGGTGCATCTTGTCGCGGGTAGCGGCGCTGCCCAGGTGGGTCAGGCCGGTTCCGGTGACCAGGCAGTGCGCCGGATCTTCATGGTCCAGCGGCGGCAGCAGACGGCCGCCGTCGAGCAGCTCGGCATAGGCTGGTCCGGGCTCCAGGCCCAGGGTCTGCACCTGAGACTCTAGCGAAACGCCGGCACGGATGGCCTGCAGCGCCAGGGTCCGGGTGCTGGTGGCACCGCGGACCTGCTGGACTTCGCCGCGCTCGACCACGCCGACGCGACGCTGGCCCTGTTGGTCTTCGAACTGAATCAGGTGCATGGCATTCTCCTTGTTGGTTATCGCCTGAGGAAGACTTTACTCGGCGCTACAGGGCCTGCCTAATGAGAACTCCCTATCCCGTGATAACCAACGGTTATTCCCATGCTGCCATCCCTGGGCTCCATCGCCTCTCGCCTACGCCTGCGTCAACTACGGTTGCTGATCGCCCTCGACGAAGAAGGCTCGCTGCACAAGGCCGCCGAACGCATCGCCATTTCCCAGCCCGGGGCCACCAAGGCCCTGCACGAAATCGAAAGCACCCTGGGCGCCACCCTCTTCCTGCGCACCCACCAGGGCCTACAGCCCAATGACCTGGGCCGCTGCGTGATCCGCTATGCACGACTGATCGAGAGCGACCTGGCCCATCTGCGCGAAGAGATGCTCGGCATCCTCCAGGGGGAAGGCGGCCGTCTGGCAGTGGGGGTGATCATGGGCGCCGTGCCGCGATTGATCGCCGCGGTGTCCCGCCTGGGCGCGGCGCAACCCCAGCTCGGCATCGAGATCATCGAGGACACCAGTGTGCGCCTGCTCGATTTGCTCGACGCCGGCCGCATCGAACTGGCCATCTGCCGCAGCAGCGTCAGCCGTCGTCCGGATGCCTATGACTGCCTGGAGGTGCGCGAAGAGCGGCTGGAGATCGTCTGCCATCCCCGCCATCCCCTGGCCGAGGCGCCAGAGCTGAGCCTGGCCGACCTGGTCGACAGTCGCTGGATCGTCTATCCGGCCAATCTGCCGATGCGCCTGACCCTGGAACGGGAATTCCGCGCGGCGGAGCTGGAGTTTCCTCGCTATCCGGTGGAAACCGCCTCCACCTTCACCCTGCTCGGCTTGCTGCAGGAAGACCCCAACCAGGTGGCCATGCTGCCCAGCGACATCGCCCAGTTCGGCGCAAGACACGGCCTGCTGCGTCGCCTGCCGGTCGTCCAGCGCACCCGCAACGAACCCTATTCGATCCTGGTGCGCCAGGGCGCGGGGTTGTCGGCCGCGGCGCAGCTGCTGCTGGAGCAGTGGCGGTTGGAGGGGTGAGGTAGGTGGGCAAACGCATCGCGGCCATGGGCCGCTCCTACATTAGCGTCCGTGCTTGTAGGAGCGGCCCATGGCCGCGATTGGTCTGACTTGCTGCAGCGGCCGCATCGGCGGACCGCCGTGGCCGCGATAACGCCGCTAAGAAGCCCTCTTAATACGTCGGCAGCGTCACCCCATGGAACAGCGTCTCCAGCTCCTGGCGGGTCGGCGTCTGCATGGCCTCGGTCAACACATCGCGGGTCAGGTGTGGCGCGAAGCGGCCGATGAAGTCGCACATGAAGCCGCGCAGGAAGGTGCCGCGGCGCAGGCCAATCTTGGTCACGCTGGCTTCGAAGAGGTGGCTGGCGTCCAGGCAGACCAGGTCGGCATCGGCTTTGTGATCCACCGCCATGTCGGCGACGATGCCCACGCCCAGGCCCAGGCGCACATAGGTCTTGATCACGTCGGCGTCCGCGGCGGTCAGCACCACGTTGGGTTCCAGCCCGTGACGGGCAAAGGCCTCGTCGAGCTTGGAGCGCCCGGTGAAGCCGAAGACGTAGGTCACCAGCGGCTGTTCCGCCAGTTGTTCCAGGGTCAGATTCTCGACCTTGGCCAACGGATGGTTCTGCGGAACGATGACGCAACGGTTCCAGCGATAGCAGGGCATCATCACCAGATCATTGAAGCGCTCCAGGCCTTCGGTAGCGATGGCGAAGTCGACGGTGCCGTCGGCGGCCATCTCGGCGATCTGGGTCGGCGAGCCCTGATGCATGTGCAGGGCCACGTCCGGATACTGCTTGATGAACTCGCTGATCACGTCCGGCAGCGCATAGCGCGCCTGGGTGTGGGTGGTGGCGATGGACAGGGTGCCCTTGCGCTCGTTGGAGAATTCCTGGGCGATCTGCTTGATGCTCTCGCACTTGCGCAGGATCTCGCCCGCGGTCTGGATGATGCGCTCGCCGGCCGGCGTTACCCGGGTAAGGTGCTTGCCGCTGCGGGCGAAGACCTCGACCCCCAGCTCGTCCTCGAGCAGGCGGATCTGCTTGCTGATGCCGGGCTGCGAGGTATAGAGGCTCTGGGCCGTGGCGGAGACGTTCAGATCGTGGTGGGCGACTTCCCAGATATATCGCAACTGTTGCAGCTTCATGCCGGCTCCTCGCTGACCCATGCGCAAGCATATAACAGTAAAGCAGGCTTCAAGCTTTTTCTAGACCGAAATCGAATTAAGTCGCTGGGGGACAAGGGCTGACGCTGGCGGATCACCCCTGGCGCAGCGGCACCAGGTACACAGGGATGCGCGCGGTCTGCAGCAGGCGGCTGGCAGTACGACCCAACGGCGCGACCTGGGCATCGCCCTGGCTGCGACCGCCGATCACCAGCAAATCCGCGGCGAACTCCTGAGCCTGCTTGAGGATGACCACTGGCGGATCGCCCTGCACCACCCGTACGGCCCTCACCAGGCCCACGGTGGCGGGGGTTTCCTGCAGGTCCTCGCGCAGGGACTCGAACACCTGCTGTTCGATGGTCTCCAGGACGAGGTCCAGACCGCCATTGCGCAGGCGATCCAGAGATTCGCCATCCAGATACTGCTGCAGCAGGGTGGAGGCCAGGAGGCCGAGCGGCTCCACCACATGGACGACATACAGCCGGGCCTGATGGATGCGAGCGAGATTCAAGGCGTGCTGAAAGACATAGGACGAACACAGGCCCAGGTCCGTGGCATAGAGCAGCGAGCGGATCACGATTCCTCCTGGCCAGATCAGCCGATCAGGCCGGTACGACGCGGGATAGCCCTTTCCAGCGTAGCAGGGGATTGCGGTTCACGCTGCGAACCGCACACCAGAGCCCTTTCAGGGCAGCTCCTCGGGCTCGCGCTCCGCGGCGGTCAGGATCGCCGCCACCAGCGCCGGCTCCCGTAGCGGCGCCTGCACCGGACCGAGAAAATCGCCATCCCGGACCAGGAACAACGCCGGCAGATGAAAGACGCCATAGCGCTGCACCAGTCCCCCGCTGCGTTCGGCATCCACCCAGTACAGTCGCTCGACCGGCAACGTCGCCACAGGCAGTACCTGGCGTGCCAGGCGGCAGGTGGCGCAGCCAGCGCTGGTAAAGATCAGCAGCGAGCGCCCAGACGCCGCCAGCAGGACGGCATCCGCCGTGCCATCGTCCAATTCCATCGCTTCCTCGTCGCGATCATCGCCAAAGCCCGCCCTCGGGCGCGCCAATAGCGTCGTAACCATTGTGAGCGGGCGGGACACGCGTTAAGGTGCCCCACCCTCTCCACCGTATTTTGCCTGCACGGGCCCCGTCCTGTCGCAGCGCCGTGACCGACGAGTAGCACCATGGCCGCACAGCCCCGCCTTAACGACCTCAACATCGAAGCCAACGAGCCGCTCATCACGCCCGAGCAGCTCAAACAGGAGATCCCGCTGAGCGATCTCGCCGCCGACACCGTCGCCCAGGGCCGCCAGGTCATTCGCGACATCCTCGACGGCAAGGACCATCGCCTGTTCGTGGTGATCGGCCCCTGCTCGATCCATGACATCAAGGCCGCCCACGAATACGCCGAGCGGCTCAAGACCCTGGCCGCCCAGGTCAGCGACAGCCTCTATCTGGTCATGCGCGTCTACTTCGAGAAACCCCGGACCACGGTGGGCTGGAAGGGTCTGATCAACGATCCCTATCTGGACGACTCCTTCAAGATCCAGGACGGCCTGCACATCGGCCGCCAGCTGCTGCTGGACCTGGCGGAAAAGGGCCTGCCCACCGCCACCGAGGCCCTGGATCCCATCTCCCCCCAGTACCTGCAGGACCTGATCAGCTGGTCGGCGATCGGCGCCCGCACCACCGAATCCCAGACCCACCGGGAAATGGCCTCGGGCCTTTCCTCCGCGGTCGGCTTCAAGAACGGCACCGACGGCAGCCTGACCGTGGCCATCAATGCCCTGCAGTCGGTTTCCAGCCCGCACCGCTTCCTGGGTATCGACCAGCGCGGCCAGGTTTCGGTGGTGATGACCAAGGGCAATCCCTACGGCCACGTGGTGCTGCGCGGCGGCAACGGCAAGCCCAACTACGATTCGGTCAGCGTCACCCTGTGCGAGCAGGCGCTGGTCAAGGCCAAGGTCAAGCCGAACATCATGGTCGACTGCAGCCACGCCAACTCCAACAAGGATGCGGCCCTGCAGCCGCTGGTGATGGACAACGTCGCCAACCAGATCGTCGAGGGCAACAATTCCATCGTCGGCCTGATGGTGGAAAGTCACCTGGGCTTCGGCAGCCAGCCGATTCCGGCGGATCTGTCGCAGCTGGAGTACGGCGTCTCGGTGACCGACGCCTGCATCGACTGGGCCATGACCGAGAAGAGCATTCTCGACATGCACCGCAAGCTCAAGGATGTGCTGCCGCGCCGCGCGCGCAGCTGATCCAGCAGCGGATACGAAAACGCCGGGCTCAGCCCGGCGTTTTTCATGGCGCGGCCGTTTAGGCCAGCGGCGTCACCTGGCCACGCCGCTCCAGGTAGTGCTCCACATAGGAGCAGGAGGGAATGACGCTGTAGCCGCGACTCTCGGCGTAGTTCAGCGCATGCTCGGTCAGCCGCGCTGCCAGGCCGCGCCCACGCAGGGTATCGGGTACGAAGGTGCGATAGAAATCCATCGTCTGCTTGCCCAGATCCATATAGGCGAGATAGGCGCGCTGGCCGTCGACGGAAAGCTGGAACTGATGATTGGCTTCATCGTGTTCCACGTGCAGGGACTCGTTCATGACTACTCCTTGGCGGTTTGGCTCCGCCTTATCCATTGTTATCGGTGTACCCGAAGACGAGAACGCACCCTTCCTGTGCGGGACTGAGCCACAGCGCGTCAGACCCCTCCGGAAGAAGCAGGTTCTGACCAGCCGTCGCACCGAGAAATCACACTATATCAGGCGGCATACGCGGGAGCAGGCGCGGCTTTGAACTTGACAACTTCCGGTCATCCTCTAACGTTTTGTTTTGAAACGTTCGTGGCTTTCAGCCATCCAAGCAGTTGCTGATACCGGCTGCACGCATTCGGGGACGAACTCGGGGGAGCGAAGGAGGATTTCCGCAAAAAATCTTTCTTCAACGGGTTTAGCTCAGTTTACTTACGACCGGTAATGAGTAGTATGTAGCCGCAATTTTCCACCTGGAAAATTGATCTTAAAACAGGATGTCTACCTCAAGGGGTTTACGATGAACAATGCTCTGAAATTCGCCGCCCTGGCTCTGGCCGCTGCTCTGGCCACTGGTTGCAGCACCGCTAACAAGGAAAGCGAAGCTCGCCTGACCGCTACCGAAGACGCCGCTGCCCGCGCCCAGGCTCGTGCTGACGAAGCCTACCGTCACGCTGACGAGGCTCTGGCCGCCGCTCAGAAAGCTCAGCAGACCGCTGACGAAGCCAACGAGCGCGCCCTGCGTATGCTGGAAAAAGCCAGCCGCAAGTAAGCGCCTCGGCTGGAAAGGCGAGTGGCAACAGTCGCCTTTCCCGGAGCAAACAAAAAGCCCGCCATCTCAGATGGCGGGCTTTTTGTTTGCCTGGCCGGCTGAGCGCGCTCAGCCAGTCCAGCTCACAGCGACTTGGCGGGCGCCTTGGCCACCGTACCGGTAACCATGCCGGCAGGCAGGTCGGCGATTTCCACCGGCAGGCCGTCCTGGCCCTGGACCACGTCACGCACCGTGTTCCAATTCACCGCGCTGTTGGCCTGCAGCAGGTCGTCACGCTTGATCAACGCATTGACCACCGCGGCCTGACGGTCGATCTCGGTCGGATCGCCCTTCACCGTCACCGGCTGATGAGCTTCCAGATAGAGCTTGCCCTGGCTCACGCCGAACTTGTAGGGCTCATCGATGATGCGCACCGGGGTACCCACGGGCAGCATGCTGACCAGTTCGGTCACATTGAAGTTGTACATGCGGAAGCAGCCATGGCTGACCTGCATGCCGATGCCGAATTTCTTGTCCGAGCCATGGATCAGATAGCCAGGCAGGGTCAGGCGGATCTTGTAGGGACCCAGGGGATTGTCCGGACCGGGCGGCACCACCTTGGGCAGCGGATCGCCTTCGGCGGCGTGCTCGGCACGCACCGACTCCGGCGGATACCAGGCCGGATCCTTGATCTTGTCCACCACCTTGGTCACGCCGATGGGCGAGCCCCAGCCTTCGCGGCCGATGCCCAGCGGATAGGTGAACACCGAGTGACCACCCTTGGGGTAGTAGTACATACGGTACTCGGCGATGTTGATGACGATGCCTTCGCGCGGGCCGGGCGGCAGGATGAAGCGCGTCGGCAGCACGATCTCGGTACCGGCGCCCGGCAGCCAGGCATCCACGCCCGGGTTGGCGGCCACCATCTCGGTGTAGCCCAGATCGTACTTCTGGCCGAGGTCGGCAAAGGTGTCTTCGTAGGCGGCCTTGATGACCTGAACCTCGCCGACCACGTCTTCACCGGGCGGCGGCAGCGGCAACTCCAGTGCCTGCGCCGTACCCGCGCTCAACAGACCAAACAGCGAGAGGGAACCGACCAGGGTCGAAACGCGCGCGGGCATGGGATGAATCCTTGCAAGGAGCAAAAAGGTGACGGCGCGAATTGTACACGCCTCGATCCGCGTCCGGCAGGGCCTCAAAAAGCCTGTAACGGATTGGGCAGCCCCCGTTTGGCGCCTTGCAACCGCTGCAGGCAGGCCGGGCACAGGGTCTTGAGCGCCAGTCCGCGGCGATCCAGCGGGTGCAGCCGCGGCCGCGCCGGCAGCAGGGTGCCGCACAGGGTCCGGTCGGTAGGCGAGCCCAGCTCCAGCTGCCGGGCGACGATATGGACCCGACCCTCGCGGCAGGCGAACAGGTCGAGCTGGGCATCGGGCTGGATCAGCTGATAGCCGTGCATGGACCGGGAAAGGCGGGACATCGGGATACTCCAGGGGCGGTTCCGCCGGGCGGTCGATTGGCCGGACCGGCGGGGCGCGCAACCTTAGCGGAAAGCCCCGTCGGGGAAAAGTCCGACGTTCAGTCGCGCAGCAGCGGCTGCAGCTGCGGCCAGGCGTTGTCCAGCAGCCGTTGCTGGGCATTGGCTTGGGGATGAATGCCGTCCGGCTGCATGAAGGCGGGATCGCCCCCTACCCCTTCGAGCAGGAAGGGCACCAGGGCCACCTGCTGGGCCTTGGCCACGTCCGTGTAGACCTGGGCGAAGCCGTCGGTATAGCGCGGCCCGTAGTTGGGTGGCAGGCGCATGCCCAGCAGCAGGACACGGGCACCCTGGGCCTTGGCCTGCGCCACCAGGGCGGTGAGGTTGCGCTCGATCTGGGCCAGGGGCTGACCGCGCAGGCCGTCGTTGCCGCCCAGCTCGATGGCCACCACCTCGGGCTGGTGATCGGCCAGCAGTCTGGGCAGTCGCGCCAGGCCACCGGTGGTGGTGTCGCCGCTGATGGAGGCATTCACCACCTGATAGTCGAGCTGTTGCTCCTGCAGGCGCCGCTCCAGCAGCCGCACCCAGCCCTGACCCTCGGCCAGGCCGTAGCCAGCGCTGATGCTGTCGCCCACCACCAGCAGGGTGCGCGCCATGGCCAGCGGTGTCAGGGTCAGACAGAGCAGGGCCAGCAGCCAGGCAATGCCTTGGCGCAAAGGTGCGCTGGACTTCGTCCGGCTTTTTGACTCTAACTCGCCACAGCCGCCCGCGTGCGGGCCCCTCGAATACGGCATCGGATACCTCATGAGCGAAGTCATTTTGCTGGCACGCGACCTTAGCAAGGTCGTCACGGGCGCGGAAGGCGCGCTGCCAATCCTCCAGGCGCTGGATCTGCAACTGGAAGCCGGCGACAGTTTGGCCATCGTCGGCAGCTCGGGTTCCGGCAAGTCCACCCTGCTGGGGCTGCTGGCCGGTCTCGACCTGCCCAGCAGCGGCGAGGTGCATCTCGCCGGCCAGCGCCTGGACACCCTCGACGAAGACGCCCGCGCCCGCCTGCGTGCGGAACGGGTGGGCTTCGTCTTCCAGTCCTTCCAGTTGCTGGACAGCCTCACCGCGCTGGAAAACGTCATGCTGCCGCTGGAGCTGGAGGGTGCGCGCCAGGCCCGCGAGCAGGCGGTGGCCCTGCTCGAACGGGTCGGCCTGGGCGAGCGACTGCGGCACTACCCGCGCCAGCTCTCCGGGGGCGAGCAGCAGCGGGTGGCCCTGGCCCGCGCCTTCGCCCCGCGCCCCAGTATCCTCTTCGCCGACGAGCCCACCGGCAATCTCGACAGCCGCACCGGCGCCCACATCAGCGATCTGCTGTTCGAGCTCAATCGCGAGCGGGGCACGACCCTGGTGCTGGTGACCCATGACGAGCGCCTGGCCGCGCGCTGCGCCCGCCAACTGCGCCTGGAAGGCGGCCGGCAGGTCGCGGCATGAGGCGCACCGGTCTACCGCTGAAGCGGCTGTTCGGACTGGCCTGGCGCCAGAGTCTGCGCGAGCTCCGCGCCGGCGAGATCCGCATGCTCTGCCTGGCGCTGGTGGTGGCGGTCGCCGCCAGCGTCGCCATCGGCTACTTCACCGCCCGCCTCGGCGCGGGCATGGAAAATCGCGCCAGCGAATTCCTCGCGGCCGACCTGGTGCTGCTGGGCAGCGAACCGGCGCGACCGGAGCAGGTGGACGCCGGTCTGCGGCTCGGCCTCGACCACAGCCGCTCGCTCAACTTCAGCACCATGGCGGCGGGTGCCGAGGCCCTGCAGCTGGCCAGCGTCAAGGCGGTCCAGGCCAACTTTCCGCTTCGCGGCGAGGTGCGCAGCGCCGTGGCGCTAGAGGCGCCCGACCAGCCGGGTGGCGCCCCGGCGCCCGGGGAGGCCTGGGTCGAGCCGCGCCTGCTGCTGGCCTTGGACGCCAAGGTCGGGGATCGCCTGGACATTGGGCGCAAGACCCTCACCATCACCCGGGTGCTCACCTATGAACCGGATCGCGCCGGTGACTTCTACAGCCTGACGCCGCGGGTGCTGATCAATCTCGACGACGTGGCCGCCACCGGGGTCATCCAGCCCGGCAGCCGGGTGCGCTATCGCGAACTCTGGCGCGGCGAAGCCCAGGCCCTGGCCGCCTATCGCCAGGCGCTCACGCCGGCTCTGGCCGCCAACCAGCGCTTCGAGGGACCGGGCGACGGCAATCGGCAGCTGGGTGACGCCCTGGAGCGCGCCCAGCGCTATCTCGGCCTGGCCAGTCTGGTGGCGGTGGTGCTGGCGGGCGTGGCCGTGGCGCTGTCGGCCAATCGCTTCGCCACGCGGCGCTTCGACGCCAGCGCCCTGCTGCGTTGCCTGGGCCTGACCCGCCGTGACGCCCTGCTGCTCTATGGCCTGCAACTGGGCCTGCTGGGGCTGGCGGCGAGTCTGCTCGGCGCCCTGCTCGGCTGGCTGGCACAGCTGGTGTTGTTCGAACTGCTGCACGGACTCCTGCCAGCGCGCCTGCCAGCGGCCGGGATAGGTCCGGCGCTGGCCGGCATGGGTACCGGGCTGGTGGCCCTGGTCGGCTTCGCCCTACCGCCCCTGGCCGCCCTGGGCCGGGTACCGCCGCTGCGGGTACTGCGCAGCGATCTGCAACCCGTGCCCCTGCGGACCTGGCTGGTCTACGGCTGCGCCCTGCTCGCCCTGGGGCTGATCATGTGGCGCCTGTCGCTGGATCTGCGCCTGACCCTGGCGCTGCTGGTGGGCGGCCTGGTCGCCGGCCTGCTGTTCGGCAGCCTGCTGTACCTGGCCCTGCGCGGCCTGCGTCGGGCCATGCAGGGTGCGCCCCTGGCCTGGCGGCTGGGTCTGGGCCAGTTGCTGCGTCATCCACTGGCGGCGGTGGGCCAGACCCTGGCCTTCGGCCTGATCCTGCTGGCCATGAGCCTGGTGGTGCTGCTGCGGGGCGAGCTGCTGGAGCGCTGGCAGGCGCAACTGCCGGCCGAAGCGCCCAATCACTTCGCCCTCAATGTGCTGCCGGACGAGCGCCAGGCCTTCGCCACGGCGGTGGCCGGCCTTTCACCCCACGCCAGCCCGCTCTATCCCATCGTCCAGGGCCGCCTGGTCAGCGTGAAGGGCCATCCGGCCCAGGAAGGCCTGGAGGACGACTCCCGCGGCGGTCGCGCCACTCGACGCGACCTCAATCTGACCTGGTCGGCTGGGTTGCCGGATGGCAACCGCCTGGAAGCCGGTCACTGGTGGGATGCGCTGCCCGCGGGCGATCTGCCCGGCGTCTCGCTGGAAAGCGAGCTGGCGCGCAGCCTCGGTGTTGGGCTGGGCGACACCCTGGGCTTCGTCATCGGCGACCGCCAGATCGAGGCGCGAGTCAGCAGTCTGCGCCAGGTCGGCTGGGACAACTTCCAGCCCAACTTCTTTGTCATCTTCGCCCCGGGCGCCCTGGAAGACGTGCCTTTCACCTACCTGGGCAGCTTCTACCTGCCGCCCGGCCACGACCGCGAATTGCTGGCCCTGGCCCGGCAATTCCCGGCGGTGACCCTGCTGCCCATCGACGCCTTGCTCGACCAGCTGCGCAGCATCCTGCGCCAGGTCAGCGTGGCGGTGGAATTCGTGCTCCTGTTCGTGCTGGCCGCCGGTATCGCCGTGCTGCTGGCCGGCTTGCAGGCGACCCTCGACGAGCGCATTCGCCAGGGTGCCCTGCTGCGTGCGCTAGGCGCCCGGCGGGAGTTGCTGCAACGAGCGCGGCGGACCGAATTCATCCTGCTCGGCGGCGCCAGCGGCTTGCTCGCGGCGCTCGGTTGCGAGATCGTCAGCGCCCTGCTCTACCGGCTGGCCTTCGACCTGGACTGGCAACCCCATCCCTGGCTGCTGCTCTTGCCGGTGCTGGGCGCCCTGCTGGTCGGCGCGGCCGGTCTGCTGGGCACGCGGCGGGCCATTACCGCCAGTCCGTTACTGATCCTGAGAGAAAGCTGATCCATGAGTCGTTATCGTCCGCCGCGCACCGTCGGCACGCCGCTGATCACCGCCGCCGGCGAAGCCCGGCTGCGCGCCGAACTCCACGAGCTGTGGAACGTGCGCCGGCCCCAGGTCACCCAGGCGGTGAGCGAGGCGGCCGCCCTGGGGGATCGTTCGGAGAACGCCGAGTACATCTACGGCAAGAAGATGCTGCGCGAGATCGACAGCCGGGTACGCTTCCTGCGCAAACGCCTGGAAAATCTCAAGGTGATCGACGAGCGGCCCGCCGATCCTACCAAGGTCTACTTCGGCGCCTGGGTCACCCTGGAAGACGAAGCGGGCGCCGAAAAGCGCTACCGCATCGTCGGCCCGGACGAACTGGACCTCAGGCAGAATCTCATCAGCATCGACTCGCCCCTGGCGCGCGCCCTGGTGGGCAAGGCACTGGACGCGGAAGTCCGCCTGCAGACGCCGGCCGGCGAACAGTGCTGGTATATCGTCGAGATCGAGTACCTCGATAACTGATCGCTTCGGCAGGCGCTTCCGTCTGAAAAAATGTGATTCAAGTCACATAAATAGGGCAACATCTAGGGCGCAACTGGCGGAGGACCGCCACCTTCTCAAGCAAGGATTCGCTGCATGAGAGCGCCGACGCTTTACGCTTTGCCTAATCAACGCCTACTGCGCTGGCTCGTGACCAGCCGGGACCCGCTCGACGAAAATCTGCTGCGGCAGCTGCTGGCCGGCCCGTTTTCCTCGCGGGGCTCTATGTTCGTCGGGGCCCTGAACAGTCTGTTGATCAGTTGGACCTGCGCCCTCCTGCATCCCACGCCCTTGTTCATCGGCTGGATGATTCTCGATACCCTGATCTGGATCACCCGCCTGTTGCTGCTGCACTGCATCCAGCTGATGGAAGGGCTCGCGCCGCCGCGGCTCAGCGAAGTCTCCCTGCTACTCGGGCTGCTGTGGACGGCCACCCTGGGCCTGGGCACGGCCGCCTGCGTCCTCAGCGGCGATGTGGTGCTGCAGGTGCTGGGCTGTACCTCGGCGGTGGCCATGAACGGTGCCATCACCATGCGCAACCAGGGCATCCCGCGCTATGCCTTCTTGCAGATCCTGCTGACCGACATCCCGATGAAACTGGCCACCCTGTTCCAGCCCGAGCCCATGCTGCGACTGTTCCTGCTGCAGGCACCGCTCTATCTGACGGCCAACTGGATGCTGCTGGACAGGCTCAACCGCACCCTGGTGCGCGCCCTGACGGCCGAAGTCGATAGCCGTTGGCATGCCACTCACGACAGCCTGACCGGACTCTACAATCGCGCTGGCATTCTCGCGCTGCTCGAAGGCGCCCTGTACCGGCCTCGCTCGGAGTCCGGGCGCGTAGCGGTCTTCTATATCGATCTGGACGACTTCAAGGGCGTGAACGACTCCCAGGGCCATGCTGCCGGCGATCGTCTGCTGCAAGCCTGCGGCGAGGTGTTGACCCTGAGCGTGCGGCAGAGCGATTTCGCCGGACGCCTGGGCGGCGACGAGTTCCTGCTGGTGATGCAGGACGCCACCGAAGACGGGGCTCGGGACCTGGCCCAGCGTATCCTCGGACGCCTGGTGTCACAGGGCACGAGCGTGAGCATCGGCATCGCCCTGCAGCGGGCCATGGAGGACAGCCCGACCCTACTGGCGCGGGCGGACCAGGCGCTCTACACCACCAAGCTGGCCGGCAAGGGCGGCTTCAGGCTGGCGGATACCTGTGCTAGCGCCGTCGGGTAATCACGCCCTGGCGCGCCACCCGAGTCAATTCCCGCACCAGGGCTGCGAGACCGGCTTGGCCCGGCGACTGCACCACGGCGAAGTCGAAGCTGTCGTCGCCGAAGCCGCGCAACTGCTCGGCGCGGTCGGCGAAGCGGATTTGCAGGGTACGGCTGTGGGGCCAGCGCTTGGGCCAGCCTTCGAGATAACGCAGCAGGGTGGGCTGGTCGGGACCGCCGAGCAGGATGGCCGGATGACAGGCGAGCTTGCCCTGGGTGAGCGGAGTAAGGCGTAGCGGGAGCGGTAGCATGGACGAAATTCCGCCTCGTGGATCCAGCTGGGCGGTAGTACGAGGCCTGTTCCGTCCAGCGCTTTAGCGGTATTTGGGAGCGCCCCGCAAGTTGCTGTTTAAATCGGCGCAGGATCATCCTAGGGAGGGCTCGACCGCCCTGTCAAGCGACCCTCAACCGTCTTCGTGCCTGGCACCTTTGGCGTTCGTCGTGGCCACTGCCGGCGCCTCGAGACGCGCTCGTTCGCGACTGAAGGCCACCCGATACTTGTTGACGCTGGCCACGTAGTTGACCACCCCGATGCCCACCTCCTCGGCGGCGATGCGTTCGACCTGGAAGAACCAGCGATCACCGTCCAGCCCCTGTTTGCGGGCCTTGGCCCTGAGCGCCTGGACGCGCTCCGGGCCCAGGTTGTAGGCCGCCAGGGTAAAGGCGCGGCGTTCGCGCTCGGTCAGGCGTGGACTGGAAAAGAATTCCCGGCGCAGGCGAGCCAGATAACGGGTGGCGGCCTTGACGTTGTCTTCGGCGGAATGCAGGTTGCGCACCCCGACACTGCGCGCCGCCCGGGGGGTGATCTGCAGCAATCCTGCGGCGCGTCCGGCGCCGCGGGCGTGGGGATCCAGGCCGGACTCCTTGTAGGCCATGGCGGCCAGGGTCAGCCAGTCGAAGTCGTAAGCCTTGGCGTAGCGTTGCAGCAGCGGTCGCACCTGGGCCAGGCGCTTGCGGTCGTGGGCTTGCAGCGGATCGCGCACCTGGTAGCGGCGGGCAGAGGCCTGGCGAAAGGCCTTGTCGTCGTCATGCGCCTGGGGTTGCCGGGCGAAGGCCCGTATTCGTTCGGCGAGCTGGTGCGCCGGGGCGCGCAGATACCAGAGCTGTGCCTGGTCATGGGCCACCACCACCCGATCAGCCACCCGCAGGCGCGACAGCACCCGCGCCCAGCGATGGGCCAGCCCGGACTCGACGACGGTGAGCGGATAGATGCCGGCCTGGGTCAGTTCCAGGACGTCTTCCACCGCCAGGGTCGGATCGGCCCACTCGACCTGTACCGGCCGCAGCCGGCGCCTTTCCAGCTGGGCGTTGAGCCGTGCCAGGGCCGGGCCGGCGGCACTGCCCTGGGGCAGCACCACCCGGCGCCCGGCCAGTTGTTCCAGCTGACGCGGCAGGCGCTGGCCGCGTCCACCCACCACCACCAGGCTGGTGGGCGCCGCCACCGACGCGGCGATCAGCGCCGAATGCGGCGGTGGCAGCAGGGTTTCGCCCGGCGCCACCAGATCGCCCTCGCCTCTCTGCAGCGCCGCCAGCAGATCGTCCTTGGCCTTGGGGACAAGGACCAGGCGCAACGGCCGGCCCCCCGGTTGGTGCCGCAGGTAGCGGGCGAAGGCCTCCAGACGCCGATACTCGATGCCCAGGGCCTGACCGTTCCATTCGCCAGAGCTGTGGCGACTCTGGTTGACCAAGACGCGCAATTCTCCGGCACGCTCGATGGCGACCAGATCGCGGGCCGCGACATGGCGCGGCGCCTCGGGTGGCAGGGCGCCGAGCCGCGCCTGGGCGGAACCGGCGAGCAGGCAGCCGAGGATGGCAAGGGTGAATCGAAACGGCATCCAGGACTCCTGACCTGGCCGGGACAGCGCCGATAGCACCCGGACTACGGATAGAATGAGAGAACAAAGTCTGTAGAAGGTCCGCACCATGCAATTGATCGACATCGGCGTCAACCTCACCCACCCCAGTCTGCTCAAGGAAGTGGACGCGGTGATCGAGCGGGCCCAGGCCGCCGGTGTGATGCAACTGGTGCTGACCGGTACCACCCTGGAAGACAGTGAGAACGCCCTCAATCTCTGCCTGCGCCTGGACGCGGGCGAAGCGCTGTTCAGCACCGCCGGCGTCCATCCCCACGAAGCCTCGACCTGGAACGCGGCCGCTGCCAGGACCCTGCGTGACCTGGTCAGCCAACCCAAGGTGCGGGCCCTGGGCGAATGCGGCCTGGATTTCAATCGCGACTTCACCCCGCGACCGCAGCAGGAGCGCTGCTTCGAGGAACAGCTGGCGCTGGCCGCCGAACTACACCGCCCGGTGTTTCTCCATGAGCGCGACGCCAGCGAGCGAATGCTGGCGATCCTGCGCGACTATCGCGACCATCTGCCGGCGGCGGTGGTGCACTGTTTCACCGGCGAGCGCAAGGCGCTCTATGGCTACCTGGATCTCGACCTGCACCTGGGCATCACCGGCTGGATCTGCGACGAGCGCCGTGGCCTGCACCTGCACGAGCTGGTCGGGCAGATCCCGGTCGGGCGGCTGATGCTGGAAACCGATGCCCCCTTACCTGCTGCCACGCACCCTCAGACCCAAGCCGCGCCATGGCCACAACGAACCGGCCTTCCTCCCCGAGATCCTGCGTACCGTGGCGCGCCTGCGCAACGAAACGCCCGAGCAGACCGCCCTGCACACCACCGCCACCGCTCGTGCCTTCTTTGCGCTGCCGGAGATCGCCGTGCCAGAGCGGGTCGAGGAATTCGACTAGGCGCAGGACGCCGTTGCGCTAAAGTCGAGGCCGCGCGGGCCGTTAAACTCAGGGCTTGTTCCACGGCGTTGCGCCCCTGTTCGCGGGACGTTGACGCCAGTCAAGATCCGGGGCGCGCCGGCCTGCCAGGCTGTGCGGCCCCGCCGACTGGAGGCCCCCTATGTTTGCCTGGCTGCGCGATATCTCTCTCAAGTACAAGTTCTGGGCGGTCAATGCCGTTGCCTTCGTCACCAGCCTGCTGCTGGTGCTGTTCGCCATGCAGCTGGAAGTCTCCGGTCGCGCCGAACAGCTCAAGGCGGTCAAGGCCGCCGTGGGCGACGCGGCGGCCAAGCTGAGCGCCCCGACCTTCGGCGACATCTTCCTGGCCCGAGCGCCGGAATACGCCCTGGCCGTGGGTGTGCTGATGCTGGTGCTGCTGGTGGCCTCGCAGCTCCTGATCCGCTTCATCCTCGGCAATCTGCAACGCCTCAAGGACACCATGCTGCGGGTGGAGCGCGACGGCGATCTCACCGCCCGGGTCGAGGTGCGCGGGCATGACGAGGTCGGGCAGATGACCCAGGCCTTCAACGCCATGCAGGACAGCTACACCCGCGTTGTCGGTACCGTGGCCGCCAGCGCCTCGCGGTTGGACGAAGGCGCCGGGCGCCTGGCCAGCGGCATGCAGGGCGTCCGCGGCGGCATGCAGGATCAACAGCACGAGACCGATCAGGCCGCCACCGCCATCAACGAGATGAGCGCCACCGTGCAGCAGATCGCCGAGCACGCCGCCGGCACCCGCGACCAGTCCCAGGAAGCCGACCGCCTGGCCGGCGCCGGCCAGCAGGCGGTGGAGCGCGTCAGCCATTCCATCGCCGACCTGTCCCAGGGCGTGCAGCAGACCGCGGTGATGATCCAGGAGCTGGCCGAGAACAGCGAGCGCATCACCAGCGTGGTCAACGTCATCCATGGTATCGCCGAGCAGACCAACCTCCTGGCGCTCAACGCCGCCATCGAAGCCGCCCGCGCCGGCGAGGCCGGCCGTGGCTTCGCCGTGGTGGCCGACGAGGTACGCAACCTGGCCAAGCGCGTCCAGGGTTCCACCGACGAGATCACCCGCATGGTCGACGGTCTCCAGGCGGGCACCCGCGATGCCGTGGAATTCATGCGCGAGAGTTCGCTCAAGGCCGACGACTGCGTGGTCCAGGCCGGCGCCGCCGGGCAGGCCCTGGCCGACATCACCGCCGCCGTGACCCTGATGCGCGACAGCAACACCCAGATCGCCGTGGCCGCGGAACAGCAAGCCCAGGTGGCGGAAGAGATGAGCAGGTCGGTTGTAGGCATCCGCGATGTCACGGAAAGGACCATGCTGCTGACGCAGGAGTCGGCCAGCACCAGCACCGAACTGGCCGCCCTCGCAGGAACCCTGAATCAGGCGATCCGCCAGTTGCGCCTATAGCCTCCATAGCGAGAGCGCATTCGCACGGTTGCACGACAGGCGGCAAGATGCCCGCACGTTTTCGGAGAACCGTCATGCGCTCGGTCACCACCCTCACTTCCGCCGTGCTGTTGTTGCTGGGCCTGGGCTGCATTGCCCAGGCGCTGGGCAGCGCACACCCTCAACCGCTGATCCTGGCGGCCGTCGTCTGCCTGGTGGCCTTCGCCCTGCAAGCGCCTGACGCCCTTCCCGTGCCTCAGTCGCTGCGCGCCTGACGGCCACGCAGCTGGCGTTTCAATCGCTTCAGCGTCCTGGCCAGAGCCGCCGTGTCCTGCGGCCGACCGGCATAGCGCTGCGCCTGGAATTCCTGGGCAAAGGCCAGGATCGCCGCGCGTGCCGCTGGCAGTTCCGCCATGGCGCGCCCGGCGAAGCGGCCGGCCGTTTCGCCGCTTTCGCGCGTCACCCCCTGGCGTGCCAGCAGGCGTTCGAACTGGGCGAAGCGTGCCAGCAAGGGATCCCGGGTCCGCTGCCAGGGCTTGAGCACCAGCAGCGTCATCACCCCGAGCACGCCCAATACCAGCAGCGCCAGGAGCAGCCCCAGCCGTTGCAATGAGCCCTCGCCGAGCAACCGCTTGAGCAATTCGCCCTGGGTATCCTCTTGGTAGTTGAGCACCCAGCGCTGCCAGCCGTAGTTGATCCGGTCCCAGCCCAGACGCAGCTCATTGAGCCAGGCCAAGTCGCGATAGCGATTGGCGGCGAAGGGGTTGTCCGCGAGGAATTCACTGGCCGCGCCCTGGGCCGCCAGAGCCTCCTGCAAGCCGCGCTCCACCCGCTCGGGCGCCACCTGGGCAGTAGGATCGACGCTGATCCAGCCCCGCCCCGGCAGCCAGTACTCCACCCAGGCATGGGCATCGAATTGCTGCACTAGCAGATAGCCACCCGCGGCATTGAATTCGCCACCTTGGTAGCCCGCCACCACCCGCGCCGGGATACCCGCCACCCGCAAGGCGAAGGTCATGGCGCCGGCATAGTGGGCGCAGAAACCGCGACGGTTATCGAAGAGAAAAGCGTCGATGGCATCGACGCTGGCCGTGGGCGGCTGCAGGGTGTAGACGAAGGGCTGCTGGCGGAAATAGGCCAGGATCGCCTGGGCAAGGGCTTCAGGGGTCGGCGCACGCGCCTTGAGCCCGGTCACCCAGGCGCGGGTGCGCGGCTCGCCGCCGCTGGGCAGCTGCAGCGCCCGGCGCTGGCTGGACGCGGACAGCCGCTCCGCCTCGCGGGTCGCCTGTGGCCAACTGGATACCCGATAGAGCAACGCCTGGTCCACCGGACGGCGGCGCTGCAGATGGAAGTCGCTGGCCAGGCGCACGTCACGCTGATCGCTGCGCGCCACGTCCAGGCCATAGAGCCAGGGTCGACCGCTCGGCTCCATCACCACCTGATAGTCCAGCCGGGGTCCAACGGGCGTCCAGGCCGGCTCCGGACTCCAGGCCGTGTCGGGGTCGACCGACCAGCGCGCGCCGTCGAAGCGCTCGTAGGTGGTGGCCCGCCAGTAGAGGTCGCGCTGCGCCGGCCGCTCGCCGTCGAAGCTCACCCTGAACACCCGCTCGGCGGACTGCGACAGCTGGGCGATCTCCCCGGGCGCCATGCTGTCGCCCAGCCCGGTGCGCGCCTGGTCGCCCGGTTGCGGCAGCGACCACAGCGGACCGATACGGGGAAACACCAGGAACAGCAGCAGCATCAGGGGCACCGCCTGCAGCAGCAGCGTGCCGGCGACCCTGAGAGTCGCCAGCGGGCGGCTGGCCAGGGTGCTCTGCTGCAGCCCGATCAACGCCGCCACCAGGGCGGTCACCGGCAGCAGGCTGTAGAGCGCGGCGAGCAGGCCGTCCTCGAACAGGTAGGCGATCACCACGGAAAAGAAACCCAGGTAGATCACCACCAGGGCATCGCGGCGACTGTGCATCTCGATCAGCTTGAGGGCGAAGGTCACCAGCAGCAGCACGGCGCCGGCGTCCAGGCCGATGAAGGAGCCGCGCGACAGCCAGATGCCGCCCATGGTCAAGAGCAGCAGGCCGCCCTTTTCGATCCGCGTCGGCGCCCGCACCCTCATGCGAAACAGCAGCACCCGCCAGCCGGCGCAAAAGGCCCAGAGCAGCCCGACCCAGGGCGGCAGATGGGTGAGGTGCGGCAGGATCACCAGGGCCTGGGCCACTAGCAGCCAGATCAGGGCGATGCGCGGAATGGGTTGCGGCACGGCGCCACTCATGCCGGCCGCCCGAACAGGGCCAGAGCCTGCAGCGCCGCGTCGCGATGGCTTTCGCCGCTAGCCGGCGGCAGCTCTACCCCGGGCACCCTCAGGCCGAAGCGCAGCTGGCGGGCGCTGCAATCGAGCACCGCCTGGCACAGCCAGGACAGCCGCGTCTCGGTGTCGCCATCGAGCACGCTGAAATCCAGCCAGAGTTCGCTACCGGCCAGGGCGGTGAAGTCCTTGACCAGCAGGCCCTGGCCCCGGGAAAAGGCCTTCCAGTCCAGCCGCCGGCGCGAATCGCCCGGCTGATAGGGCCGCAGCCCCTGGAAGTCGTCGGCGCCCTGCCCCGTCTGGCGCTGGCCCTCTTCGCTTCCGGCAGCCTGGCCACTGCGCAGCGGCGTCGTGGTCGCCAGTGGCTGCGGGTAGACCAGGGCGCGTACATCCAGGTCCAGCCAGCTCCAGGCGACGAACAGGCCAAGGGGGAAACGGCTCTCCACCCGCAGTCGCCCGGGCCTCAGCCAGCCACGGCTCGGCGCCGGATGAAAGACCTGCAGGGCGACGCTCTCCCCCGCTGGTACGTCGCTGAGCATCAGCGGCTCGTTGCGCCAGCCCAGGGCGATCCCCTGGTGCGCGCGGCGATCGCTCTCCAAGCGCAGGCGAAAGCCGGCGGCCTCTCCGGCGAACACCGGGCTGGCGCCGTCACTGGCCAGTTGCAGGCCGGCCAGGTTGCGATAGGTGTGCAACATGGCCACCAGCGCCAGGGAAAACAGCAGGAAGGTCAGGCCATAGGCCAGGCTGTTCTGGTAGTTGATGCCGGCCAGCAGCATCAGCAGCAGGGCGATGGCGAAGGCGCCGCCCTGGCGGGTGGGCAGAATGAAGATGCGCCGCTGATCGAGGGTGATGCGCGTGGCCGGGGGAATCCGTCGGGCCAGCCAGCCGTCTCGATAGCGCTGCCAGGCGCCGCCGGTCACAGCGCCGGGACTTCGCGCAGCAGCCATTGCACCAGGGCGCCGCCACCGTGCCCGGCGGGATCGGCGATGTCGCGCAGCCGATGCCCGGCCACCGCTGGCAGCACCGTCTGGACATCCTCGGGCAGCACATGGTCACGGCCCGCCAGCAGCGCCCAAGCCCGCGCCGCGGCCAGCAGCGCCAGGCTGCCGCGGGGCGACAGGCCGAGGGCGAAGGAGGTCTGGGTGCGGGTGGCTTCCACCAGGCGCAGTACATAGTCCACCACCGCCTCGCTGGCATGGATGCGCGGCACCTCGGCCTGGATCAGCCGCAGCTGGGCGTGATCCAGCAGGGGCTCCAGCCGCGGCAGCTGGTCGCGTCCGGAGCCGCCGAGCAGCAGCGCCCGTTCCGCGGCGCGACCGGGATAGCCGAGCGACAGCCGCATCAGGAAGCGATCGAGCTGGGATTCCGGCAGGGCGAAGGTGCCGCCCTGGGAGACCGGATTCTGGGTGGCGATGACGAAGAAGGGATCGGGCAAGGGCCGGGTGGCGCCCTCAATGGTCACCTGTCCCTCTTCCATGGCTTCCAGCAGCGCGCTCTGGCTCTTGGGCGTGGCGCGATTGATCTCATCGGCCAGCAGCAACTCGGCGAACACCGGCCCGGGATGGAAGACGAACTGGCCGCTGTCGCGATCGAACACCGAGGTGCCGAGGATATCGCCGGGCAAGAGATCCGAGGTGAACTGGATACGCTGGAAGGACAGCCCCAACACCTTGGCCAGGGCATGGCTGAGGGTGGTTTTGCCCATGCCGGGCAGGTCTTCGATCAGCAGGTGCCCCCGTGCCAGCAGGCAGGCCAGCGCCAGCCTGACCTGGGTTTCCTTGCCCAACAAAACGCCGTCTACCGCCTTGAGACAGGCGTTCAACCTATCGTGCATACCCTGAGGTCTCTCGCCTTGCGCCGACGCGAGAAGGCGTCGGCCTGCAGAACGAGAATAGCAGCACCTTTTGCTGGCGACCGCCGCCCTGGAGGTTTACCGCTTATTTCAGGGTGGCGAGGATGTCTTCCACGGCGCGCGCCGGATCGGCGGCACGGGCGATGGGTCGACCGATCACCAGGTAGTCGGAGCCGGCGTCCAGCGCCTCGCGCGGAGTCAGGATGCGACGCTGGTCGTCCAGGGCGCTGCCGGCCGGGCGGATGCCGGGAGTGACCAGTTGCAGCGCCGGTTGCGCGGCCTTGAGCGCCGAGGCCTCCTGGGCCGAGCACACCAGGCCGTCCATTCCCGCGCGGGCGGCGAGGCCGGCCAGGCGCAAGACCTGCTCCTGGGGATCCACGTCCAGGCCGATGTCGGCCAGGTCCTCACGCTCCATGCTGGTCAGCACGGTGACACCGATCAGCAGCGGCTTTGGGCCCTGGAAGGCCTCCAGGGTCTCGCGACAGGCGGTCATCATGCGCAGGCCACCCGAGCAGTGGACATTGACCATCCAGACGCCCATTTCCGCCGCGGCCTTGACCGCCATGGCGGTGGTATTGGGAATGTCGTGGAATTTCAGGTCGAGAAATACTTCGAAGCCGCGCGTGCGCAGGGCTTCCACCACCCCGGCGGCGCTGGCGGTGAACAGCTCCTTGCCAACCTTGACCCGGCAGCTGGCGGGGTCGAGGCGGTCGGCCAGCGCCAGGGCGGCGGACGACGAAGGGAAATCCAGGGCGACGATGATAGGAGACGGGCAGGCGGACATGGGCGCTCTCGGCAAAACGGCAAAGGCCGGCATTTTCGCAGAAAAGCGCCGCGTCGGCACTTGGCCGCTGTCTGCATGCACTCCCCTCCTTCAACTTGGCTTGAGCAATCGCTCGCGCAGCCAGTTGCCCGCCGGACCCAGCGGCCGCCGCCGCGACCAGACCACGTCCACCGCCACCCGTTGCGGCCAGCCCGGCACGGCCAGCTCCACCAGGCGGCCCTGGCCGAAGGTCGTCACCAGCCACAGCGGCAACTCGGCCCAGCCGAAGCCCTGCACCGCCATGTCCAGTAGCAGCAGATAGTCCGGGGCCGACCAGCAGCGGCCACGGGTATCCGGCAGACGGCTGACCTGCTGGGAGGCCTCGGTCACGGTGCTCAGACGGAGCAACCGGTAGGGTGCCAGGTCAGCCGGTGTGACCCGCTCCAGCGCGGCCAGCGGATGATCGGCAGCGACATAGAGGCCAAAGGTCACCAGGCCATCCAGGGTCGCCGCTTCGATATCCGCCGGATAGGGTGGCTGACCCGCCAGCAGGCCCAAGTCCGCCCGCCCCTGTACCAAGTTGAGCACATCGGCGTCCTCAGCGATCAGGCATTCGAATTCGAGATCCGGATAGCGCTGGTCAAGCTCCGTCAGCAGCGCCTCATACCGGGTGGGCTGATAGGTATCGGAGATCACCAGGGTCAGGCGTGGCTCCACCCCGGCCGCCAGCTGGGTGGCGCGATTGGCCAGGCGATCGTGAGCCGACAGCACGGCGCGGGCCTGGTCGAGCAGTTGCTCGCCGGCCGCCGTGAGCAGGGGATAGCGGCCCTGGCGATCGAACAGCAGCACACCCAGTTCGTCTTCCAGCCGGGCAATGCTCTCGCTGATACTGGACTGGCGCTTGCCTAGCACCCGCGCTGCCGCACTGAAGGAGCCTGCCGCAGCGGCCTCGACGAAGGCCTCCAGAGCTTCGGCATTGGGATACATATCGGCTCAGCCTATGGATACCATTTTGATCTCCCTAGCTTAACCGATGAGACTGAAGGCCTGTCCATCGTGGAGGCATCTCATGTCCAGCCCGCTCACCCAGCGTCCCGTCAGCGCCCGCATCCTGCACGCCCTGCTGTTCGAGGGAATCGCGGTACTGCTTGCCACCCCAACCCTGGCCTGGCTGCTGGATCGGTCTCTGGGGCACATGGGCCTGCTAACCGCAGCCTTTTCCGCCATCGCCATGCTCTGGAACCTGGTGTTCAATCTGGGCTTCGATCGGCTGCAACAGCGCCTGGGCTTCACCCGTGGCCTGGGTGTACGGCTGCTGCACGCCCTCGGCTTCGAAGGTGGCTTGATCCTGGTGCTGGTGCCCCTGGCGGCCTGGTGGCTGTCCATCAGCCTGTGGCAGGCCCTGCTGCTGGACCTGGGACTGATCCTGTTCTTCCTGCCCTATACCTTGGCGTTCAACTGGCTCTACGACCTGGGTTATGCCGCCTGGCTGAAGCGTACGAACACGACTTGCCGGGCGCACTGATAAGCTCTCCCGTGGTCGAAGCCTTACAGCCACTCAAGGAGAAGAAAGATGCCCTGGTATGCCTGGTTGATCCTGCTGGTCGCCATAGGCTCGGTGGTCGGCAGCCTGCTCATGCTCAAGGACACGGCCCGCAAGGTGCCCTTGACCGACGAACAGAAAACCAAGATCCGGCAGCGCAATGCCGAGATGGATGCCAAGGAGGCCCAGGACCGCTAAGCGCACCCTGGCTCCCAGACAAGGCCCTGCCGCACCAGCGTGCCGCAGGGCCTTGCTTCGTCAGGATTCCAACGGCGCCTTGGTGTTGACGTACTCTGGCACCTGCGCCAGCGGCAGGCTGCGTACCTGCTCACGGGTCGGTCCCTGGCGTTTGGGTAGCGGGTCCAGGCGTTGCGGCTGACCGCTTTCCAGGGCGCGCTCGATGGCCGCCAGCACGCGCACGTCGCGCCAGCCCTCCTCCCCATCCATTTCCGGCTGCCGATCCTGCAGGATGCAATCGGAGAAATAGGCCGTCTCGCCGCCGAAGTGATCCACCACCGGCGCCTTGTGCTCCTGGGTTTCGCCCTCCACGGTCAGGCGGTAGCCAATGGCGACGCCCTCCCCGAATCCAAAGCACGGCGAGGCCTCGATCTCGCCCTTGCGGCCCACCAGCTGGAAACGCTCGGTATTGGGACCACTGAAGCTGACGGTAAAGCTCGCCAGCCGCTCTTCGGGGAAGCGCCGGGTCACGGCCACGGCATCCCAGGTCGTGACATCGCGCCCGGGTGTTTGCACGCCCACCGCACTGACTTCGATGGGTTCGTCGGCAAAGAGCGCCCGCACGGCATTGAGCGGATAGGGCCCCATGTCGGTGACCGGGCCGGCCCAGAAGCCGCTCTGCGCGCGGTGGTTGGCCGTATCGACCGGCTGGGTGAAGGTCGCGGTGAACAGGCGCGGATCGCCGATCTCGCCCTTGCGTACCCGCTCGATCATCTCCACCGTGCCCGGCTCACAGTGCAGGCGGTAGGCGATCATCAGCTTGGCTCCGGAGCGTTCTGCCGCGGCATTGATCGCCTGGCATTCTTCCTCGCTGATCGCCATGGGCTTTTCCAGCAGGACGTGAATGCCGGCGTCCAGCGCCGGTACGGCGAATTCCAGATGGCGGAAATTGGGCGTGGCCAAGTAAATGGCATCGATCTCGCCGGATGACAGCAGCGCCGGGAATTCTTCGTAGCTGTAGCTCTTGAGGCCGTACTTGGCGGCCAGGTCCCGCGCCTTGATGGGATCGCCGGTGACCAGGGCGGTCATCTCGGAATTGCCGGTCTGGCCGACCCCAGGCATGAAGGCGCCCTGGGAAATCCAGCCACCGCCTACTACCGCATAACGAATCTTGCCTGTCGCACTGGGCATGGAACGCTCCCGAATCCAGGCGGACGTTGTGTCCGCCACCTGAACTGTCGGCAAGCGTCGTGGCGAGTAAGTTCCGGACCGCTGTTCAACAACGGCAGGCCGCCCTCATCGGATTAACGGCGAAAGCGCAACTCGACTTCCGCGCCTTCGAAATCGTCGCTGCGATCCCGGCTGATCACTCGACCGCCCAGTTCGAAACGACCAGGGTCGTCCTCCTTGCGAAACAGCTGCGGCAGCAGACCTGCTTCGGCCACGCTGTTTTCAACCCGTTTGGCAGCCCCGGGATGCGATCTCAAGGCCTGAGGCGTATCGGCCTCACTGGGTACGCTGAGGTCGAGCGGATGGGCCGGCGTCGGCGTGGCCTTGGGCACGGCAGGTTTCTTGAGTTGACTGTTCTTGGCCAGGTCCCGCTTTTTCGGCGGCGGCGCAGGCAGCACCAAGGCCTTGGCCGGGAGCGGATCCAGCCGATACGCGCGCAGATCGGCGGCAGTGGCGGGTGGCGCTTTGCTCACCGGCGACTGGGCCATCGGCGCAGGCGTTGGTGCGGAAGAGGTCTTGGCCGTCGTTGGCGGCGAATCATTGTCGCAACCCACCAGCAGCAGGGGCACTGCCAGCGCCATCATCGCCAGGTATTCACGCATGGGCCCACCACTCAAGGCATCGCGCCTGGACCGGAGCGGCAGACGCGACAGGAGTCAGTCACTACAACCGACCCTCCTGCCCGGCGGCGGGTTCCGAGGGCGCCGCTAGGCGGCCAGGGTTTCCTGGCAGAGCTGACGGGCGAGCAGGCCCAGGGTCATCAGCGCCCGCTGGGCATCACGCCCCCAGGGCAGTCCGCAATTGAGGCGGATGCAGTGGTTGAATTGGTCGGTGTTGCTGAAGATCATGCCCGGGGCGATGCTCACCCCCTGATCCAGCGCCCGCTGGTGCAGCAGGCGGGTATCCACCCGCATCGGCAGGCTGACCCAAAGGATGAAGCCACCCTTGGGCCGACTCATCTGGGTACCCTCCGGGAAGTGCTCCTGGATCGCCAGCTGGAAGGCGGTCATGTTGCGCCGGTATTCCTGGCGAATGGCGCGCAGGTGGCGATCATAGCCACCGTTCTCCAGATAGGCCGAGACGCCCATCTGGGTCACGCTGCAAGCGGAATGGGTGGTAAAGGTCTGCAGCCGGCAGATGTCTTCCTGATAGGGTCCGGCCACCACCCAACCGATGCGCACCCCGGGTGAGAGGGTCTTGGAAAAGCTCGAGCAGTAGATGACGCGCCCCTGCTTGTCGAGAGCCTTGAGCGCCTTGGAGCCGCTCTCATAGGTCAGTTCGCCGTAGATGTCGTCCTCGACGATGGCGATGTTGCGCTCGGCCGCCAGCCTGAGCAGCTGCTTCTGCCGTGCCTCGGGCATGCTGCCACCTAGGGGATTGCTCAGGCGCGCGGTGACTACCAGGGCCTTGACCGGCCATTGGCTGGCCGCCAGTTGCAGCGCCTCGACGCTGAGCCCGGTCTCGGGGTCGCAGGGGATCTCGATCACCTTGAGACCGAGCACCTCGGCCAGTTGCAACAGGCCATAGTAGGACGGTGACTCGGTGGCGATCAGATCGCCCGGCTTGGTCAGCACCCGCAGCGACATCTGCAGGGCATCCACGCAGCCATGGGTGATCACCACCTCCTCCGGCCCCACCACCACCCCGGCGTCGCGCAGACGGATCGCCACCTGACGGCGCAGGGGCTCGAAGCCCGGACTGTGCAGATAGGAGAAAGCCGCACGGGCCTGGAAGCGGGTGACCTTGGACAGTTGCTGGTGCAGCGCCCGCAGCGGCAGGTAATCGGTCTGGGGCACGGCCATGCCCAGGGGCACCACCCCTTCGCGCCGGGATTCGGCGAGGACCTGGCTGATGATGCCGGCGCGGGTCACCAGGCTCGGTCGCTCCACCGTGGCGATATCCGGCGTCGGCGCGGTCAGCGCCGGGGTCTGGTGCACATAGAAGCCCGACTGCGGTCGAGCGCGGATCAGCCCCTGATCTTCCAGGGTGGCATAGGCCTGCAGGACGCTGGCGTGGCTCACGCCCAGCTGCTGACTCAACTTGCGCACCGACGGCACCCGCTCGCCGGGTTTGTAGACGCCCGTGCGGATATCGTTCGCCAATTGCTGGGCGATGCGCTGATAGAGCAACAGGTTGGTCATGGCGTCTTCCTGGACGAGAGCGGAACAGTAGCAGGCTATTCTGGAGGTATACCGGTACAGCTAGCCTCGACCTTAACGCTTCCCTTCCCGGGGCGGCAATGTCCAAAAACGACAAGGAACCGGCGTACCCCTCCATGACGCCTGAGGCTCTGCCGAGAGGCTTGCCGCGCCCATGAAAAAGCCCGCCAAAGGGCGGGCTCTTGGCTGACGCAAGGCCTCAGATGGCCTTTTCCAGCTCCGGGATCAATTCGAACAGATCGCCCACCAGGCCATAGTCGGCCACCTGGAAGATCGGCGCCTCCTCGTCCTTGTTGATGGCGACGATCACCTTGGAATCCTTCATGCCCGCCAGGTGCTGGATGGCACCGGAGATGCCGACGGCGATGTACAGCTGCGGCGC
The DNA here is from genome assembly GCF_001566765.1 of Pseudomonas sp. HUK17. Classification (NCBI taxonomy): domain Bacteria; kingdom Pseudomonadati; phylum Pseudomonadota; class Gammaproteobacteria; order Pseudomonadales; family Pseudomonadaceae; genus Pseudomonas; species Pseudomonas sp. HUK17. The sequence continues at coordinate 45,152 of NZ_LSMW01000008.1, read as the reverse complement.
GACGATCTTGCCGGTCTGACCGACCTGCATGTCGTTGGGCACGAAGCCGGCGTCCACCGCGGCGCGCGAGGCACCTACCGCCGCGCCCAGCTTGTCGGCCAGGGCGTAGAGGATCTTGAAGTTGTCGCCGTTCTGCAGACCGCGGCCACCGGAGACCACCACCTTGGCGGCGCCCAGCTCGGGACGATCGGACTTGGCCAGCTCTTCGCCGACGAAGCTGGAAATGCCAGCGTCCTTGACCAGGCTCACGGCTTCGATGGCGGCGGAACCACCTTCGGCGGCGACCGGGTCGAAACCGGTGGCGCGCACGGTGATCACCTTGACCGGGGCCGTGGAGCGCACGGTGGCGATGGCGTTACCGGCATAGATCGGCCGCTTGAAGGTGTCGGCGGATTCGACGGCGATGATCTCAGAGATCTGGTCGACGTCCAGCAGCGCGGCCACGCGCGGCAGGAAGTTCTTGCCATTGGTGCTGGCGGCGGCCAGCACGTGGCTGTAGTTGGCGGCCAGCTCGACCACCAGCGGCGCGACGTTTTCCGGCAGCTGATGGGCATAGGCGGCGTTGTCGGCCAGGAGCACCTTGCTGACGCCAGCGATCTTGGCGGCGGCCTCGGCGACCGGCTGGGCATTCTGGCCGGCGACTAGTACATGGATATCGCCGCCGATGGCCTGGGCCGCGGCCACGGTATTCAGGGTGGCGCCAAAGAGGTTGGCGTTGTCGTGGTCGGCAATGACGAGAATGGCCATCAGATCACCTTCGCTTCGTTCTTGAGTTTTTCGACCAGTTCGGCCACGGACTTGACCTTGATGCCCGCCTGACGGCCTGCCGGCGCTTCTACCTTGACCACCTCGTAGGAGGCGTTCACCGCCACGCCCAGGGCGTCCGGGGCCAGGGTTTCCAGCGGCTTCTTCTTGGCCTTCATGATGTTGGGCAGCGAGGCGTAGCGCGGCTCGTTCAGGCGCAGGTCGGTGGTCACCACCGCCGGCAGCTTGAGCGATACCGTCTGCAGACCGCCATCGATCTCGCGGGTCACGTTGAGGCCGTCACCCGCCTGCTCCACCTTGGAGGCGAAGGTGCCCTGGGCGAAGCCGGTCAGGGCGGCCAGCATCTGGCCGGTCTGGTTGTTGTCGCTGTCGATGGCCTGTTTGCCAAGGATCACCAGCTGCGGCTGTTCCTTGTCGACCACCGCCTTGAGCAGCTTGGCCGTGGTGAGCGACGACAGCTCGGCGGTACCGGTGTCGATCAGCACGGCGCGATCGGCGCCCAGTGCCAGGGCGGTACGCAGTTGTTCCTGCGCCTGGGCGGGACCCGCGGTCACCACCACGATCTCGCTGGCGATACCCTTTTCCTTCAGGCGCACCGCTTCTTCCACGGCGATCTCGCAGAAGGGGTTCATGGACATCTTGACGTTGGCCAGGTCGACACCGCTCTGGTCGGCCTTGACGCGGACCTTGACGTTGTAGTCCACCACGCGTTTGACAGCTACGAGAACCTTCATGAATCCCTCGATTTATTCTGGTGAATAAACAGGACGCCAAGGCGGCCTTACGTTGGACACGACCCCTGCCGATCCAACCTTGTTGCAAATCTTTCCTATGTTGACCTCCACGGCAGCAGGGGTCAACGCGACAGTCCGTCAGGGGCCAGTAACTCCCGAGTCTAACAGGCTTGCAGAAAATTTAAACAAACGTTTGAATGGGTGTCAGGGAGCACGCCGGATATAATGAAGTCTTTTGTTGCACCCCTACATAAATAACCAGATCGTGAGTTTTGCCTGAGGAGAGTGAGCGGTGGAACGCGAATACATGGAATTCGACGTGGTGATCGTCGGGGCCGGCCCCGCGGGCCTGTCCGCGGCCTGTCGCCTCAAGCAGCAGGCGGCCGAGCAGGGCCAGGAGATCAGCGTCTGCGTGGTCGAGAAAGGCTCCGAGGTCGGTGCCCATATCCTCTCCGGCGCCGTCTTCGAGCCCCGTGCCCTGGACGAGCTCTTTCCCAACTGGAAGGAGCTGGGCGCGCCGCTCAACACCCCGGTCAAGCGTGACGACATCTATCTGCTCAAGGACGATCGTCAGGCGACCAAGGTGCCGAATTTCTTCGTGCCCAAGCCCATGCACAACGAGGGCAACTACATCATTTCCCTGGGCAACCTGTGCCGCTGGCTCGGCCAGCAGGCCGAAGCCCTGGGCGTGGAGATCTATCCGGGCTTCGCCGCCCAGGAACCGCTGATCGATGACCAGGGCGTGGTGCGCGGCATCATCACCGGTGACCTGGGCGTGGATCGCGAAGGCCAGCCCAAGGAGGGGGTCTACACCCCCGGCATGGAGCTGCGCGGCAAGTACACCCTGTTCGCCGAAGGCTGCCGTGGCCATCTGGGCAAGCAGCTGGGCCAGAAATTCAAGCTTGGCGAAGGTGCCGATCCGCAGCACTACGGCATCGGCATCAAGGAGCTGTGGGAGATCGATCCGGCCAAGCACGAGCAGGGCCTGGTGATCCATACCTCCGGCTGGCCGTTGGACAAGGAGAATCCGGGTGGTTCCTTCCTCTATCACCTGGAAGACAACCAGGTGGTGGTTGGTCTGATCGTCGACCTGGCCTACAGCAATCCGCACCTCTCGCCCTACGACGAATTCCAGCGCTACAAGCACCACCCGGTGGTGGCCCAGTACCTGGAAGGCGGCAAGCGCGTCTCCTATGGCGCCCGTGCCCTGGTCAAGGGTGGCCTGAATTCCCTGCCGAAGATGGTCTTTCCCGGTGGCGCCCTGATCGGTTGCGACCTGGGCACCCTCAACCCGGCCAAGATCAAGGGCAGCCACACCGCCATGAAGTCCGGCATGCTCGCCGCCGACGCCATCGTCGCCGCCCTGGCGGCCGGTCGCGAGGGTGACGAACTCCAGGGTTACGTGGATGGCTTCAAGGGCAGCTGGGTGCAGGAAGAACTCCATGCCAGCCGCAACTTCGGTCCGGCCATGCACAAGTTCGGTCCGCTGCTGGGCCCGGCCTTCGCCTTCGTCGAGCACAACCTGCTGGGTGGCGCCCTGCCCTTCACCCTGCACGACCGGCGCATGGACCACACCTGCCTGAAGAAGGCCGACGAGGCGCCACGCATCAGCTATCCCAAGCCGGATGGCAAGCTGAGCTTCGACAAGCTGTCCTCGGTGTTCCTCTCCAACACCAACCACGAGGAAGACCAGCCGGTTCACCTGAAGCTCAAGGACCCGTCGATTCCCATCGCGCAGAATCTGCCGTTGTACGACGAACCGGCGCAGCGCTATTGCCCGGCCGGGGTCTACGAGGTGGTCCGCGATGGCGGCGAGCCGCGCTTCCAGATCAATGCCCAGAACTGCGTCCACTGCAAGACCTGCGACATCAAGGATCCGGCGCAGAACATCACCTGGGTGGCGCCGGAAGGCAGCGGTGGTCCCAACTACCCCAACATGTAAGCGTAAAAAAAGGGCCCTTCGGGGCCCTTTCTCTATTCAGCGGGCGCGACGGGAAAGAAGCTGCCGCGACTCCAGAGGCCGAGCCAGGCCCGGCCCTCGTGGGTGCCCTCCTCGACCTTCTCCATCAACCGGTAGAACACCGCCCGATTGAGCCGCGCGTCCAGCCCGCCACGCACCCGTACATAGGGTGCCGGCTGGTCATCCTGTTCTTCGAAGCGCAGCGGATGCTCGGCAGCGACGGCGACCCTGTCGCCCACGTTGGTGACCAGATCCAGGGCCTGCGCCTTGCCACTGCCACTCCACTCGACGTCCACGGCCAGGAAGGGCACGTCTTCCACCTGGATGCCCACGCATTCCACGGGCGTCACCAGTACATAGCGCTCGGGATCGCGACGCAGGATGGTAGAGAACAGGCGCACCATGGCCGGGCGGGTGATGGGCGTACCCTGGTGGTACCATGTCCCATCACGGGCGATGCGCATGTCGATGTCGCCACAGAAGGGCGGATGCCAGAGGTCCACGGGCGGCAGACTGCCCTCTTCGCCCGTCGGCAGTTGCGCCAACAGGTTGCGCGTCACATCGGCCTGGCTCACGTCTTTTTCCTCTAGCGACTGCCCAACCCTAGCAGGCGTTGGGCGTATTGATTGAGCGCTGGTCCGAGCAGGTCTTCCGGGCGCTCGTCATAGAACGTCAGGAAACCGCCACGACTACGGATCCGCGCGGTGTCCACCAAGCGAAAGGTGGCGGTCTCCACCAGCATCATCTGCACGACGCTGCGATCGCGACCGACCCGCCCGATATCGTCCTGATCTTCCCACTCCTCCCAGGTGCCGATGCGATCGTCTGCGCCGGCGAAGCGGGTATAGAGCACATAGTGGGCGCCCAGTTGCCGGGCCTTGGCCATGGCTTCATCGAAGCCCTCGGGCTTGTCCGCGCGCCTTACCCGCGGGAAAAACTCCACGAAGCCCTTGAAGGCCTCTTCGGCTACCACGTTGGGTCGAGCATAAGGATGGCCGATGGGTACGAAGGCGCCCTGGGCTATGTAGATATAGGAGTCGGCCTGCAAGCGAAAGTTGTTCAGCCGCTGGGTCTTGCTGTAGTCGAGCAGCCCCGCGTCGCGCAGGTGGTACTCGACACCGGACGCCATGTCGCTGACGTTCATGCAGCCACCCAGGCAGGCCAGCAGCACGGAAATGAAGAGAAAACGCAGTTTGACCATGAAAAGCAGACCCCTGTCCGGCGCCAAGTTGTCGTCGATACAGGGGCCTTAGCAGCTTTCGCGCCAGCTCCAGGCGCAACGGGTGAATCAGCCGCCGATGATCTTCATGACGGTCACGCCGCCCGAGAAGGCCACATCCTGCTTGTCGCCCAAGGCCTTGACCAGCAACCGCTGCAACGCCGGCAGGGCCAGATGACGCGGCTTGTCCAGCAGATCGCCGACATAGTGGCGGTTGCTCGACGACAGGCAGCCATGCAGCCAGCCGGTGGACGACAGGCGCAGCCGCGAGCAGGTCCGGCAGAAGGGCACGCTTTCATTGGCGATGATGCCGAAGTGACCGCCCGACTCGACGCGATAGCGCAGCGCGGTGGAATCCACCGGTGCATCGGCCTGCACATAGGCATGGCGCGAACCGATGATCTCCAGCAATTCGGCAAGGGGCACCAGCTGGTTATTGAAGGTCGCGGGATTCTTGGCCAGGTGCCCCATGCGCATCAGCTCGATGAATCTGAGCTCGAAACCGCGCTCCAGGCAGTAGTCCAGCAACGGTAGCACCTGGTCGAGATTCTGGCCACGCAGGGGCACCATGTTGAGCTTGATCTTGAGTCCGGCAGCACGCGCCGCTTCGAGTCCGGCCAGCACCGTGGCCAGGTCACCACCGCGCGCCAGACGGGGAAAGGCCTCGGCGTCGAGGGTATCGAGCGAGACGTTGAGGCGCCGGATGCCGTGATCGATGAGGAAGTCCAGCTTGCGTGGCAGCAGCTGACCATTGGTGGTCAGGCTAATGTCCTTGAGACCGAGCTGGGAGACACGGGCGAGAAAGGGCTCCAGCCGCGGCGTGACCAGGGGTTCGCCCCCGGTGATGCGCAGCCGTTCGATGCCGGCGGCATCGATGAGGTATTCCACGCCCCGGGCCATGGTCTCGGCACTGAGTTCGTCCTGCGCCGCTACGAGCCGCTTGCCGTTGGGCACGCAGTACGTACAGGCATAGTTGCAGGCCGCCGTGAGGCTGATCCGCAAGTTGCGAAACGCCCTACCCTGGCGGTCGACGATCATCTTGGGGTACTCCACTAGAACAAGAGAAAAGGGATGATGCGGCATCCCTTGCCTCTATCGGACCCTAGGATCGGACAGGCGTTTCGACGTCTCGCTTGCGCCGGTTGCCCATGCGCACGCCGATCTCCATGAGGAACTGGAAGAAACCTTCCTGATCCTCCAGCACGTCGCGCCAGAACGGCGAATGGTAAAGGGCCACGGCCCCGTGCACCAGCGCCCAGGCGGCGCAGTAATGGAAATAGGGCGGGACGTCCTCGAGCTTGCCTTCGTCGATCCGACCTTCGATCAGGCTGGTCAGCCGCTGGAAATTGGAGGTGCGGATGCTGTGCAGCTGCTCGACCAGTTCGGGCACCTGACGCGTCTTGACCACCTTTTCCTCGAGTCGATCGAACAGGCGATAGCGCTGCGGATCGCTCATGCGGAATTCGAAATAGGCGCGGGAGAGCGCTTCGCGATCCCGGGCGACGTTGTCCGACTGGAACAGCTCGGCCAGGTCCCGCTCGTAATCCAGCATCAGGCGCAGATAGATCTCGGCCTTGGAATTGAAGTGCTTGTAGATGGTGCCTTTGCCGATACCGACCGCCTCGGCGATCATCTCGACGGTAACGCTGTCTTCTCCTTCGGAGAGAAACAATTGCAGAGCGGTATCGAGGATTTCCTGTTCGCGGCGACGGAACTCGCGGACTTTGCGGGATTCTTTCTGCATGGCAGCCCACTTGTTGTTTTGAAAAGGGATAGGGCCTTCGAATCGCCAGTTGCCCCTCGGCATACCGGCACTTCGTCACACCTTGGGCGAGCTCCACCGAAAGCATCGGTGAACCGCACGGGCGCGCCCCTTATTATGCCCCATCACACCCAGATTGTACGGATCGAGTCAATGTCTTCCTGGAAGCACGAATTCCCTCAGGCCTACGCCATGAGATACCTCAACCACGCGGCCGTGGCCCCGTGGCCCAAGCGCGCCGCGCAGGCCGTCACCGAATTCGCCGCCGAGAACTGCCAGTATGGTGCGCGCAACTATCCGACCTGGCTGGTCCTGGAGCAGCGCCTACGTGATCGCCTGACCCGCCTGCTCAATGCGCCTTCCAGTAGTGACATCGCCCTGGTGAAGAACACCTCCGAGGCCCTCTCCTTCGTGGCCTTTGGCCTGGACTGGCAGAGTGGCGACCAGGTGGTGATCAGCGACGAGGAGTTCCCCTCCAATCGGGTGGTCTGGGAAGCCCTGGCACGCTTTGGCGTCGAGGTGGTGGAAGTCAGCCTGGGTGACACCCCCGAGGCCAATCTGCTGGCGGCCTGCGGTCCGCGCACCCGACTCATGGCCATCAGCGCCGTGCAGTACGCCAGCGGCCTGCGCCTGGACTTGCCCCAGCTGGGCCAGGGCTGCGAGGCCAAGGGCGTGCTGCTGTGCGTCGATGCCATCCAGCAACTGGGCGCCCTGCCCTTCGATGCCCAGGCCTGCAACTGCGCCTTCGCCATGGCCGACGGCCACAAGTGGATGCTCGGCCCGGAAGGCCTGGGGGTGTTCTACTGCCGCGCCGATCTGCGCGAGCAATTGAAACTGCACGAGTACGGCTGGCACATGCTGGACAACGCCGGCGACTACAGCCAGCGCGAATGGCAACCGGCCAAGACGGCGATGCGCTTCGAGTGCGGCAGCCCCAACATGCTGGGTGCCGTAGCCCTGGAGGCGAGTCTGTCACTGCTGGAAGATGCCGGCATGGAGCAGGTCGGCAAGGACTTGCTGGCGCGGATCGAGCTGCTCGACAGCTATATCCGTCGCCTGCCCGGCGCGATCCTGCATTCGCCGGTCAATGCCGAGCGCCGCTCAGGCATCCTCACCTTCTCGCTCGAAGGCTGGGACAACCGCCAACTGTTCGAACGCCTCAAGACCGCCGACGTGGTCTGCGCCCAGCGAGGTCCGGGCATTCGCCTATCGCCGCACTTCTATACCAGCGAGCACGTGCTGGAGCAGACCCTGGATCTGGTGGGCGCGCTGGCGCGCTTCTAATGGTCGAAAGGCACGGGATAGCCAGTGTTGGGGCAGCGCTATTCCAAAACTGTTTAAAAAACGTCCAATCCCGACTGGACCTTTCCCCGCGCTGGCCAATACTCAAGTGACTGGCCGCGTCGACCCCCGCGGCGCGGGCCAGGGAGGCGGTTCTCTGTCTTGGCGATCCGCTGGTCCGGCCCGGGTATCCCAGGATACCCGGGCCATTTTTTTGCCTAGAGGGCAGCGCGGGGAAACAGCCGGCGGAAGTTGGCGGTGGTCTGCTCGGCAAGGGTTGCCAAGCTCACCCCTCGCACGTCGGCCAGGCATTGGGCGACCTCCACCACGAATTGCGGCAGATTGGCCTTGCCGCGGTGAGGTACCGGGGCCAGATAGGGCGAATCGGTTTCCACCAGCAGGCGATCGGCCGGCACCTGGCGCGCGACGTCGCGCAGCTCGGCGGCATTGCGAAAGGTCAGGATGCCGGAAAAGGAGATGTAGAAGCCCAGGTCCAGAGCGGCCTTGGCCGTTGCCCAGTCCTCGGTGAAGCAGTGCAGCACCCCGGCGCCCGGCAAGTCGGCGGCGCCCAGCATCGCCAGGGTGTCGGCGCGCGCTTCCCGGGTATGGATCACCAGGGGCAGCGCCGTGCGGCGGGCTGCTTCGAGGTGCAGGGCGAAGGACTGCTGCTGGATCTCGGCGGTGTCGGGCTGGTAGTGATAGTCGAGGCCGGTCTCGCCGATGGCGGCGACGCGCGGATGGGCCAGCCGCTCCAGCAGCCAGTCGAGATCGATGGCGCTGCCCTGGGCGGCATCCAGCGGGTGAATGCCCACCGCGCAGTGGACATCGGCATAGCGTTCGGCCAGGGCCTGCACCGTGGGCGCGTTGCCGGCATCGACGCCGATGCAGAGGAACTGGCTGACGCCCCGAGCGCGCGCAGCATCCAGCGCTGCATCCAGGGAGCCGTCATGAAGGGAAAGATCGAGTCGATCCAGGTGACAGTGGGAGTCGACGAAGTGCACGAGAAATAGCCTTGAATCAGGAGAGGCCCCGCCCCGAGCGGGACGGCGACAGTCTCACATGGTATGGGTGGGACGGTCCGACTTCAGCGAGCCGGCCAGATAGGTTTCGATCTTGTTGCGCGCGGTATTGTCGCCTTCGTTGAACTGCACGCCGACTCCGGCGGCTTTATTGCCCTGGGCGCCCTTAGGGGTGATCCAAACCACCTTGCCGGCAACCGGAATCTTGTCCGGCTCGTCCATCAGGTTGAGCAGCATGAAGACCTCGTCGCCGAGCTTGTAGGTCTTGCCCGTGGGAATGAACAGGCCACCGTTGCGGATGAAGGGCATGTAGGCGGCATAGAGCACCGACTTGTCCTTGATGGTGAGGGACAGGATGCCATTACGGGGGCCCAGGTTCTGCGGCAAACTCATGAGATTCTCTCGAGACAGGCAAGACGAACGCGCGGATCGCTAGCGTCCTGGCACCAGGCCGGCCCAGCGGATCAACAGCGATTCCAGCAACAATACGCGGTTGAGGTTGGCTTTGCCCAGCACCTTCTGCCGCTCGGCATGCAGCCATTCCTGCAGGGCCAGCACCTCGTGCGGCACGCTCTTCTCAGCCAGGTAACCCAGCACCTTGGCCATGTCCGGCGCGGCTTCGGCATCGGCGCCGCCCCACTGCTGACGCAGCACGCCATGGGTCCATTCGCAGAACCAGTCGAGCAGCAGCGGCAGGGGTACGGCGTTCCAGCTCTCGGCCAGTTGACTGGGTGCTGCCTGGCGCTTGAGCAGGCGCTTCACCCCTTCCACCACCAGGGCCCGGCGGGCGAGCACGTCCTCGCCGTGCAGGCGCAGGGCCGCCAGCGGCGAGCCGCCGGCCAGCACCAGCAACTGGATGCGGATCTCCGCCTCGAGGTCCGGCAGACGCTCGCCCAGCCAGGCGAGACTTTCGCCCCGCGAGGGCACCGGACAGGCCTGCTGCACGCAGCGGCTGCGCACGGTGGGCAGCAGGCGACTCGGCTGGTGACTCACCAGCAGCAGCACCGTTGCGCCCGAGGGCTCCTCCAGACTCTTGAGCAGGGCGTTGGCGGCATTGAGGTTCATCGCCTCGACCGGCTCCAGCAGGATCAGCTTGCGCCCGCCCAGCTGGGCGGTCTGGGAGACGAAGTCCACCAGGCCGCGGATCTGATCGACACGGATGGGCTTCTCGGCCTCTTCCGGCTGGATCACGCAGTAATCGGGATGGGTCCCGGCCCTGAGCAGGGAACAGGCCTTGCATTGGCCGCAGGCGGCATCGCCCTGGGGCGCCTGGCAGAGCAGCAACGCGGCCAGGCGCTCGGCCAGGTCGCGCTTGCCGATGCCGCGGGAACCATGCAGCAGATACGCATGAGCATGCTGCCGCCGGGACGAGATCCGCGCCCAGAGCGCCTGCTGCCAGGGATAGACGTCAGCCACCTGACGTCGGCTCCAGGGTAGCGACCAGGGCGCGCAGCTCCGCCTGTACCTCGGCCAGGCTACGCGAGGCATCGATCAGGCGATAACGCGCCGGCACGGCCTGGGCGCGGTCCAGATAGGTCTGGCGCACCGCTTCGAAAAAGGCGCGCTGCTCCTGTTCGAATCTGTCCAGGGCACCACGGCGGGCCGCCCGGGCCAGGCCGATCTCCACCGGCAGATCGAATACCAGAGTCAGGTCGGGTTGCAGATCGCCCAGCACGAAGGCTTCCAGCGTGGCGATGCGCTCCACGGGGACACCGCGACCGCCGCCCTGGTAGGCATAGGTCGCATCGACGAAGCGATCGCAGAGTACCAGGGCACCCCGCGCCAGGGCGGGCCGGACGACCTGGGCCAGATGCTGGGCACGGGCGGCGAACATCAGCAGCAGTTCGGTATCCACGGCCATGGGCTCGGCGGCCGGCGCCAGCAGGATCTCGCGGATCCGCTCGGCCAGCGGCGTGCCACCCGGCTCGCGGGTCAGCACCACTTCACGCCCACTGGCGCCGAGAAGTTCGGCGAGATAGTCGCGGTTGGTGCTCTTGCCCGCGCCCTCGGGGCCTTCGAGGGTGATGAACAGGCCGTTTGCCGTCATGGGGTTTCCTTGGTTTCGGGCGTCTGCGGAGCGGGACTGGAGCGATAGTCGGAGCGCCGCTTGAGCTGGAAGTCGCGGACCGCCTGATTGTGCGCCTCCAGGTCCTTGGAAAAGACATGGCTGCCATCGCCACGGGCGACGAAATACAGGCTGTCGCCATCCTTGGGATGCAGCGCCGCATGGATGGCTTCGCGTCCCGGCATGGCGATCGGCGTCGGCGGCAATCCCGCGTTGAGATAGGTGTTGTAGGGCGAGGGCTCGCGCAGATCGGCGCGGGTGATCCGGCCGTTGTAGCGCTCGCCCATGCCGTAGATCACCGTGGGATCGGTCTGCAGCAGCATGCCGGCCGCCAGGCGCCGGACGAAGACGCCGGCGATCTCGTCGCGCTCCTCGGGCACGCCGGTCTCCTTCTCTACCAGCGACGCCATGATCAGGGCCTGGTAGGCGTCCTTGTAGGGCACTGCGGGATCGCGCGCCTGCCATTCCTGGTCGAGCACCGCCTGCAGGCGCTGATTGGCCTGGCGCAACAGATCCGACTCGCGCTGGCCCTTCACATAGCGATAGGTATCGGGAAAGAAGCGCCCCTCGGGATGCTGGCCCTCCAGCCCCAGGCGTTTCATCAGGGCGGCATCGTCCAGCTCGGCGGTATCGTGTTCGAGCTTGGGCTGCCGCGCCAGGGCAGCGCGCACCTGCCGGAAATTCCAGCCTTCCACCAGGGTGAGGCCGTACTGCACCACCTCGCCCTTGCGCCAGAGGCCGAACAGCTGCTCCACGGTCATGCCTGGGGTCAGGCGGTATTCACCGCTATGCAGCGTCTGCCCGGCCAGATTGAAGCGCCAGTACAGGCGTAGCCAGAAGGCGCCGTCGAGCACCCCCTGCTCTTCCAGGCGCAGCAGACTGCCGCCTGGGGTCGCCCCCTTGGGGATCTCGATCAGTTGCTCGCCGTCGACCTTCAGCGGCTGAATCAGCGCCTGGTGCTGGCGCCAACCGGCCAGGACCAGCAGCAGGCCGCCAGTGGCCAGCAGCGCCGTAAGCAGAGCTCTCGCCTTGCGCATCGGCTATTCCAGAATCTCGTTTATCGAACCTTGCAGTTTACGGGTCACCGGTCCCACGGACCAGTTCGCGGCTGCGTACCGGCGCACGGGCCAGATACCATATTGGCTGTTGCAGAGGAAAACTTCGTCGGCACCGAGCAGGTCATCCCGCGACAGCGATAGCACCTCGGTCGGGATGCCCTCCGCGGCGGCGATGTCGAGCAGCAGGCCACGCATCACGCCGGCCACGCCACAATCATCGAGCGCGGGGGTCAGCAGCCGCCCCGCGCGAACCAGGAACAGATTGCTGAATACCCCTTCGATCGGCCTGCCGTCCTGAGCCAGCATCAGGCCTTCGGCATACTCGGTGCTACTCCACTCCCCACGCGCCAGCACCTGTTCGAGTCGATTCAGGTGCTTGAGTCCGGCCAGCAGCGGCTGGTGCGCCAGGCGTGTGGTGCATGGATAGAGGGCGATGCCCTCGGTGGCATGGACTGCCGGATAGGCCGGTGCCGGGGAGCCCAGCAACAGCCGTCGCACCTCGGGCTCGGCCGGCGGGGCATAACCGCGCAGGCCATCACCACGGGTGAGCAGCAGCTTGGCGACGCCCTCTCCCAGCAGCGTCGCATAGGCGCGGATCTCGGCGTCCAGCTGCGCGATGTCGCCGGGAATACGCAGCCGCTGGCAACCCGTGGCCAGCCGCTGCAGGTGACGGTCCAACAGACGTGGCTGGCCCCGGCGTACCGCGATGGTCTCGAACAGCCCATCGCCATAGGCCAGACCCCGGTCGCGTTGCAGGCCGGGATCCAGCGGTTGGCCATTGAGCCAGTCCTGGATCAAGCGTCGAAGCGCCGGAACACCAGACTACCGTTGGTGCCACCAAAGCCGAACGAATTGGACAGGGCCACTTCGATGGGCCGCTGCCGCGCCTCGTGGGGCACGAAGTCCAGATCGCAGCCGTCGCTGGGATGGTCCAGGTTGATGGTGGGCGGCGCCACCTGATCGCGCAGGGCGAGTACCGTGAAGATGGCCTCCACCGCACCGGCAGCACCCAGCAGGTGACCGGTCATGGACTTGGTGGAACTCACGCTCAGACGCTTGGCCTGCTCACCGAACACCTGCTTCAAGGCAGCCACCTCAGCCAGGTCGCCGGCTGGCGTGGAGGTGCCATGGGCGTTGACGTAGTCGACCGCTTCCGGCGCGATGCCGGCGTCCTTGAGGGTCGCTCTCATGCAGCGCGCGGCACCCGCGCCGTCTTCCGGCGGTGCGGTCATGTGGAAGGCGTCCGCGCTCATGCCGAAACCAATCAGCTCGGCATAGATGCGGGCGCCCCGCGCCTTGGCGTGCTCGTACTCTTCCAGCACCAGGGCGCCGGCGCCATCGGACAGCACGAAGCCATCACGGTCGCGATCCCAGGGCCGGCTGGCGCGGGTCGGATCGTCGTTGCGGGTCGACAGGGCACGCGCCGCGCCGAAGCCACCCAGCCCCAGACCCGAGGTCGCCATCTCCGAACCACCGGCGACCATGACATCGGCCTCGTCGTAGGCGATGTTGCGCGCCGCCATGCCGATGCAATGCGTCGCCGTGGTGCAGGCGGTGGCGATGGCATAGTTGGGACCCTGCAGACCCAGATGGATCGACAGGAAACCGGACACCATGTTGATGATGGAGCCCGGGACGAAAAAGGGGGAAATACGGCGTGGACCCTGGGCGAGCAGCGACTGGCAATTCGCCTCGATATTGGTCAGTCCGCCGATGCCGGAACCCATGGCGACACCCATGCGCTCGCGATTGCCATCGTTGACCTCGATACTGCTGTCACGCATGGCCTGGAAGCTGGCAGCGAGACCGTATTGGATGAACAGATCCAGCTTGCGGGCTTCCTTCGCGGACAGGTACTGCTCCACGTCGAATCCCTTGACCGATCCGCCGATCCGCGTGCTGAAGGCAGAGACGTCCATATGCTCGATCGGCGCGATACCGCTGCGACCGGCCAGGATGCCTTCCCAGCTGCTCGCCACATCGGCGCCAAGCGGCGATACCATGCCCATACCCGTGATCACGACACGTCTACGCGACACACCCAACTCCTCTTGTCCTTCCGGGGCGGCCACCCCTCTTAAAAAAAGCCGATTCCAGCGATCTTGACCTTGGACCTAAAGAAAAGCCGCACGCCCTACAGGACGTGCGGCTTCTTGTGTCCGAAACTGGCGACTACTTATTGCTGGTGAGCAACGATGTAGTCGATAGCTTCCTGGACGGTGGTGATCTTCTCAGCCTGCTCGTCCGGGATTTCGGTCTCGAATTCCTCTTCCAGAGCCATCACCAGTTCGACGGTGTCAAGGGAGTCGGCGCCCAGATCCTCGACGAAGGAAGCGCTGTTGGTAACTTCCTCTTCCTTCACGCCGAGCTGCTCAGCGACGATCTTCTTAACGCGTTCTTCGATGGTGCTCATACCGTGTTCTCACTCCTAAAGGAAAAATCCGCACAACGGATTGCGCGTAAGTGTATAGAAAGGGATTTCCGTATTTCAAGCTGACGCGACATCAAGACGTATGCACGGCCATTGCTGGTCCGACAGTTTACCAGCTTAGCGCAATAGCCGCGCGGGGGTAACGCCGGTCAGCTCATGTACATTCCGCCGTTCACGGGGATCGTGGCGCCGGTCACATAGGCCGCGCCCTCGCCGGCCAGGAAGCCGACCACCTTGGCGATCTCGTCGGCCTGGCCGAGGCGGCCGGCCGGGATCTGGGTCAGCAGCGCGGTGCGCTGGGCTTCCGGCAGTTCACGGGTCATGTCGGTGTCGATGAAGCCAGGCGCAACGGCGTTGACGGTGATGTTGCGCGAACCCACCTCGCGAGCCAGCGCCCGGGTGAAGCCCTCGAGACCGGCCTTGGCGGCGGCGTAGTTGGCTTGGCCGGCATTGCCCATGGCTCCCACCACCGAGCCGATGCTGACGATGCGACCCCAGCGCCCCTTGGTCATGCCCTTGAGCACAGCCTTGGACAGGCGGAACAGGCTGTTGAGGTTGGTATCGATCACGTCGAACCACTCGTCGTCCTTCATCCGCAGCATCAGGTTGTCGCGGGTGATGCCGGCGTTGTTGACCAGGATCGACGGGGCGCCGAATTGTGCCTGGACCTGCTCGAGGGCAGCCGCGACGGAGGCGTTGTCGGAGACGTTGAGCACCAGACCGGTGCCTTCGATACCGTTGGCCTTGAGCGACTCGGCGATGCGCTGGGCGCCCGCCTCACTGGTCGCGGTGCCGATCACAGTGGCGCCCAGGCGGCCCAGTTCCAGGGCGATGGCTTGACCGATACCACGGGTGGCGCCCGTGACCAGGGCGACCTTACCTTGCAGACTCATCTCGTTTCCTCGATTCAAAAAGCCGCGCGCGCGGCGGCGAAGGCGTCGGGGGTGTCCAGGGCCAGCGTTTCCACGCCCTTGACGCATCTCTTGTTCAGACCGGCCAGCACCTTGCCGGGGCCGCACTCCACCAGGTGGGTGACGCCCTGGGCAGCCAGGTACTGCACGGATTCGACCCAGCGCACCGGACTGTAGAGCTGGGCCAGCAGATCCTGCTGGAGGCTGTCCAGGTCGGTGTTGACGCCGGCATTGACGTTTTGCACCACCGGAATCTCCGGCTGGCTCCAGGTGCAGCCGCGTACGTCCTCGGCGAACCGCTCGGCCGCCGGGCGCATCAGCTCGCAGTGGGACGGCACGCTGACCGGCAGGGCCACGGCGCGCTTGGCACCCAGCGCCTTGCAAGCCTCGATGGCGCGCGCTACCGCGGCGGCGGCACCGGCGATCACCACCTGACCCGGGGCATTGAAATTGACGGCGCTCACGACCTCGCCCTGGGCGGCTTCGGCACAGGCGGCCAGCACCTGGGCATCTTCCAGACCCAGGATGGCGGCCATGCCACCCTGCCCGGCCGGCACGGCCTGCTGCATCAGCTCACCGCGACGCGCCACCAGGCGTACCGCCTCGGCGAACGGCAGGCTGCCCGCGGCAACCAGCGCCGAGTACTCGCCCAGGCTGTGACCGGCGACATAGGCCGGCTTGGTGCCGCCTTCGGCCAGCCACAGACGCCACAACGCGATGGAGGCGGTCAGGATGGCGGGCTGGGTACGGTCGGTCTGGTTGAGCGACTCCTGGGGGCCCTGCTGGGTCAGCGCCCAGAGGTCGTAGCCGAGGACGGCGGAGGCTTCGGCGAAGGTTTCGCCGATCAGCGCATGGTGCGTGGCCAACTCACCCAGCATGCCCAGGGCCTGGGAACCCTGACCGGGAAAGACGAAAGCGAGAGAGGCGGACATAGGCAGGTCTCTTGTAGGTCCATTGCTGGCGAAACCGCGATTCCGCCACTGACAGACTGAGATGTCGGTGTCGACCGGTCGGTCACACCGCTTTCAGAGCCGCCAAGTTTAACCGGATACGGCCAGGCAGATCAGTCTCCACGTCGCGCAGAGCGCGCTCGATGGCCTGAACGAGACCGACTTCGCCTGCCGCGCCATGGCTCTTCACCACCACCGCGTTCAAGCCGAGAAAGCTCGCGCCATTGTGCAGCTCCGGATTCCAATGACGGAAACGGCGGGCCAGCCAGGGTTGCAGCAACCGACGTTCGAGCCAGGAGGCCGTGCCACTGCGCTCGACCAACAGGCGCAGCAGCGCCTCGCCGGACTTGAGCACGGCGTTGCCGGTGAAGCCATCGCAGACCACCACGTCGGCTGCGGCGGCATAGAGATCGCTGCCTTCGACGAAGCCGATGAAATCGAAGGCCTGACTCTGAGCGAGGCGCCGGGCGGCGTCCTGGATCACTGGCGTGCCCTTGCCCGGTTCGCGCCCGACGTTCAGTAGCGCGACCCTTGGCCGCACCAGACCCCGCGCCTGGGCCGCCCCCGCGCCCAGATAGGCGAACTGCACCAGCTGTTCGGCCGAGGTGTCGAGGTTGGCGCCGAGATCCAGCAGCAGCGTCTGATGCCTGTCCCGCCCGGGCAGCGCCGATACCATGGCGGGTCGATCGATGTCCGGCAGCGTCCCGAGCAGCTGTCGCGCGAGCGCCATCCAGGCCCCGGTATTGCCGGCACTCAGGCAGCCCTGGGCACGCCCCTGCTGGACCGCTTCGAGGGCGGCATGCATGGAGGTCCGGGTGCGACTTCGTACCACAGCAGCGGGTCGCTCATCGGGCCCGACGAGGGCATCGACGTATTCGAACTGCAGGCGGTTGGCGAGGGAGGCAGGCGGTGACCAGGCCGACAGGGCGTCGCGCTGACCACAGAGGAGAAGCTGTAAGGCGGGGAAACGCTCGAGAGCGTCGAGTGCAGCAGGAACAATGCAGCGGGGACCGAAGTCCCCGCCCATTGCATCGATCGCGATGACGATTTCGATCGAGGATTACTCGTCGGAACCCTTGTCGATCACTTTGCGACCGCGGTAGAAACCGTCGGGCGACACGTGGTGGCGCAGGTGAACTTCACCGGTGCTCTTTTCCACGGACAGAGCGTTCGCTTCGAGGGCGTCGTGCGAACGACGCATGTCGCGAGCGGAACGGGATTTTTTGTTCTGCTGAACAGCCATGATTTAACTCCTAAACGTTTGGGTCACGCTTCAACTGCGCAAGTACACTGAACGGGTTGGGTCGCTTTTCCTCGTCCGCCGGCTCTTCGGGCGCCTCGAAACCTTCCGGATGTTGGCAAGCACCTTCCGGATGCACAGGGATGATCGGCAGAGCGAGCAACAGCTCTTCTTCGATCAGGCTATGCAGATCCAGGGGTTCTTCACCAACCTCCAGGGCATCGTAACCCTGTGGCAAGGCATCGGCCGACTTCCCTTCCCAGAGCACGGCGAAATCGAATTCGCTGCTAATGGGAAGCACTGCCGGCTCCAGACAACGCTGGCAAATCATCTCGACCGCGGTATCCAGGACACCATGGATGACGAATTGCTTTTGTTGATCACGCCCGAAGTCGAGGACGACGGCTACCGCGCCTTCGGACTTCACGAGCTGCTCGCCGACACGCCGCATGTTCGCGAGAGGCAGCTCACCCTTGAGGGTTACGCCGCGATCCGCCAATTTGCGAGGATCGACCTGAGGTGGAATTGGCCCATTCAACATAAGCGCGCCATTATAGGGACGGCCTTACGGCTGTCAAAGGAAATTAACCCCGAAGCGATTCCGACCGACCTCTGGTCGACCGCGCCCGAGAACAAACCGATGCCTCTCATTCTACTCGCTTCCAGCTCACCTTACCGCCGCCAATTGCTGGAAAGGTTGCACCTGCCCTTCGCCCACCAGTCGCCGGACATCGACGAGACGCCGCTACCCGGCGAAAGCCCCCGGGCGCTGGTGGAGCGACTGGCGCGGGCCAAGGCTGCCGCCCTGGCCGACCAGCCCGCGCCCACGCTCATCATCGGCTCGGATCAGACAACCGCCATTGATGGCGAGATTCTCGGCAAGCCCTTGACGCATGAACGGGCCCACCAGCAACTGGCCCGCGCCAGTGGCCAGACGCTGGTATTCCATACCGGACTCGCCCTGCTGGACAGTCGCACCGGCGAGTGCCGTAGCGAGGTGGTGGATTTCCAGGTGCGCTTTCGCCCGCTCGACGCGGCGACGATCGACCGCTACCTGTTGGCGGAACAGCCCTATGACTGCGCCGGCAGCTTCAAGGCCGAGGGCCTCGGCATCGCGCTCTTCGACGCCATGCAGGGAGAGGATCCGACCAGTCTGATCGGCCTCCCCCTCATTCGGCTCGCCGCGCTGCTGCGCGAGGCAGGACTGCAGGTCCCCTGAGACCTGCTGGACGCTGCCCTAGCGCAGCGTCGGACCCTGCCAGCCCATATAGAGGGCCAGACGCTCGGCGACGCTGGCGCCCAGGCGCTTGGCGAAGCGATCAAAGGGCGAATCTTCCTGGGTATAGTCCACCAGCCGCTCTTGCTTGATCACATCCCGCGCCACGTAGCTGGCACTGCCCAGGCCATCGATCAGTCCCAGGGTCAGGGCTTGCTCGCCGGACCAGACCAATCCGGAGAACAACTCGGGATGACCCTCGACCTTGAGCCGGTCGCCACGCCCTTTCTTGACGCTGTCGATGAACTGCTGATGGGTGGTATCCAGCACCTGCTGCCAGAAGCGGGTTTCCTCGGGCTTCTGCGGCTGGAAGGGATCGAGGAAAGCCTTGTGCTCGCCAGAGGTGTAGACGCGCCGCTCCACACCCAGCTTTTCCATGGTGCCGACGAAGCCGAAGGAAGCCGCGGTCACGCCGATGGAGCCGACCAGGCTGGCCTTGTCGGCATAGATGGCATCGGCCGCACTGGCCACATAGTAGGCGCCCGAGGCACCCAGGTCGGTGATCACCGCGTACAGCTTGATGTCCGGATGCAGGCCGCGCAGGCGCTTGATCTCGTCATAGATGTAGCCGGATTGCACCGGACTGCCGCCTGGGCTGTTGATGCGCAGTACCACGCCACGGGTGTTGCTGTCGTCGAAGGCCTTGCGCAGGGCCGTAACTACATTGTCGGCACTGGCCTTCTCGTCGTCGGCGATCACGCCCTTGAGCTCGATGAGCGCGGTATGGGCACCGGACTCGGTCACCCCACCCTTCTTGCCCAACGACAGCAGCGGCGTGAACAGCACCAGCATGACGATCAGGTAGGCGAAGGTCAGCAGCTTGAAAAAGATGCCCCAGCGCCGCGCCCGCCGCTGCTCGCGCACACTGGCGAGCATGGTCTTCTCGATCAGGGCCCAGGTCTTGTCGTCCGCCGGACGCGCACGCCCATTGTCTTCCTTCCACTCGTCAGCCATGCCCTACCTCACTCCTGCCCACAACGTTGTCACCCAGCCACAGCGCCAGGTCCGCGAAAGCTTCGATCACCAGGCGCGGTCCGAAATCCCTCAGCACCTCGGCCGGCTGGGCACCATAGGCGACCCCGACCGCAGCGACCCCGGCACGCCGGGCCATTTCCAGGTCGAACACCGCATCTCCCACCAGCAGGGCACGCTCCGGGGCGACACCGCAATGGGCGAGGATCTCCTGCACCATCTGCGGATCGGGCTTGCCAGCTGTCTCGTCGGCGCAACGGGTGATATCGAAGAACTCGCTCAGGCCATGCTGCTGCAGCGAGCGGGCCAGCCCACGCCGGCTCTTTCCGGTCGCC
Organism: Pseudomonas sp. HUK17; assembly: GCF_001566765.1. Lineage (NCBI taxonomy): Bacteria > Pseudomonadati > Pseudomonadota > Gammaproteobacteria > Pseudomonadales > Pseudomonadaceae > Pseudomonas > Pseudomonas sp. HUK17. The sequence continues at coordinate 25,174 of NZ_LSMW01000008.1, read as the reverse complement.
ACGGCCAGTTGGTAACCCTGGGCGCGAAAGCGCTGCAGCCCACTCATCACCTCCGGAAACAGCGGCGATGCCTCCTGCTCGCGGCGGACGAACTCGGCGCTGTAGGCATCGCGAAAGCCCTCGATCTGCGCCGGAGTCACCAGCTGCGGATAGAGGGTCTGGATGGCCGCGACCAGCTCCAGGCCGATGATGCCCTTGATGGCCACGTCGCTACGCGGCGGCAGCCCCAGCTGTTCGGCCGCCACGTGCATCACCTCGACGATCCGGCCGATGGAATCTGCCAGGGTGCCGTCCCAGTCGAAGATCAGCAGCTGGTAGTCAGGCATCCAGCCGCTCCAGCGTCTGGCTCCAGGTGCCGTCGACCGGCGCTTCCAGGCGCAGCTCACCACCTTCGGGCAAGGGGATCACCAGACTCGCCGAGTGCAGGAACAGCCGCTTGCCGCCCAGCTCGCGAATCTCCTGGGAGAAGTCTTCATCACCGTATTTGGGATCACCGGCGATGGCGTGCCCGGCGTGACGGGCATGGACGCGGATCTGATGGGTACGACCGGTCACCGGCCGCGCCTCGACCAGGGTGGCGAATTCCCCATAGCGCCGCAGCACGCGGAATTCGGTGAGCGCTTCCTTGCCTTCGTCGTTGACCTCGACCATGCGCTCGCCGGATCTGAGGGTGTTCTTCAGCAGCGGCGCATTGATTTTCTTCTTGGCCGCCGGCCAATGGCCGCGCACCAGGGCGTGATAGCGCTTGTCGACGCCATCGCCACGCAAGGCCTCGTGCAGGAAACGCAGCATGCTGCGTTTCTTGGCGATCATCAGCAGGCCCGAGGTATCCCGGTCGAGGCGATGGACCAGCTCGATGTCGCGGGCCTCGGGACGCAGCTGGCGAAAGACCTCGATGACCCCGCCGGTCAGGCCACTGCCGCCGTGTACGGCGATCCCGGCCGGCTTGTTGATGACGATGAGGGCCTTGTCCTCGTGGACGATGGACTCTTCCAGCCGCTCGAGCAGCCCCTTGGCCAGGGGTGCCGGCTCGCCGGGCTCGGACAGCCGCAGCGGCGGTACGCGAATCTGGTCGCCGGCCTGTAGACGATAGTCGGGCTTGATGCGCCCCTTGTTCACCCGCACTTCGCCCTTGCGCAGGATGCGATAGATGAGGGTCTTGGGCGCGCCCTTGAGTTGGGTACGCAGGAAGTTGTCGATACGCTGGCCGGCATAGTCGGCGGGCACATCGAGCAGTTGAACGCCGGTGCTGGGAGAAGGAGGCTTAGTCATCGGCAGATGATAGCAATTTTCCCTTATTTGAAGCACTTAAAGCTTGCTGCTATAGTCCGGAGGCGGTTATCAGTCCTGTCTGGATGGCACCGCTCGCGAGGCCGTCGATTCCGCCCGCGAATAATAGGCTGCAAATGCAATAGTCACTGGACGTCTGGCCGTCCAGCAGACCGCCGACTCTGCCCAAGGGGGTGAGTGGCGAGCTGCGATCCGCCTGGTAACCAAGGCAGCGGCACCCAGGGTGCCAGCTGTAAAACGACAACCGCTCCGGACCTTGCGGGCGGCACCAGATTCCTGAAGATTGTGTGCAGGATGGAGATGCACAACCAGCGTATCGCGTAGCCTGACAGTACGCCTGCAGCCCGCTTCGCGCCCAGCTTCGGCCAAGGTGACGATCGCAGGTGGAAGCCTCAAGGCCAACGGCCGATGCTCCAACCGCGACACCTGACACGAATCCCGCGACGACCCGGCTGCCCGAGCCTTTCGGCTGTCACGCCCGCACCATGCCTGGTTGATTCCTCCTTCTGCGGAGCTGCAAAGGCAGTCGCTCAAGCGCCTGCAGGAGACGTAGTCGCGGCACGCCCCCGGGCCTGCTGCTGGACACGAAGACCGGAGCTACTCCGGTTTCGATACGACCCCGTGCACCCTTCTCCTGAATCCTGTTGCCACCACGCGGGCCGAGAGCCTGGAACGTAGTGGTATTACATGAAGAGAATGCTCATCAACGCGACCCAGCCCGAGGAATTGCGGGTTGCCTTGGTCGACGGTCAACGCCTGTTCGATCTGGACATCGAGTCCGGAGCCCGCGAACAGAAAAAGGCCAACATCTACAAAGGCCGCATCACCCGCATCGAACCCAGCCTGGAAGCCGCCTTCGTCGACTTCGGGGCCGATCGCCACGGCTTCCTGCCGCTGAAGGAAATCTCCCGGGAATACTTCAAGAAGAACCCGGAAGGCCGCGTCAACATCAAGGAAGTGCTCTCCGAAGGCCAGGAAGTAGTCGTCCAGGTCGAAAAGGAAGAGCGCGGCAACAAGGGCGCCGCCCTGACCACCTTCATCAGCCTTGCCGGTCGCTACCTGGTGCTGATGCCCAACAATCCCCGCGCGGGCGGCATCTCCCGTCGCATCGAGGGTGAAGAGCGCAACGAACTGCGCGAAGCCCTGAACGGCCTGAACGCTCCGGGCGACATGGGCCTGATCGTGCGCACCGCAGGCCTGGGCCGCAGCACCGAAGAGCTGCAGTGGGACCTCGATTACCTGCTGCAACTCTGGTCCGCCATCAACGAAGCCTCGGGCGAGCGCAAGGGTCCCTTCCTGATCTATCAGGAAAGCAACGTCATCATTCGCGCCATCCGCGACTACCTGCGCCAGGACATCGGCGAGGTCCTGGTCGACAGCGTCGAAGCCCAGGAAGAGGCCCTGAGCTTCATCCGCCAGGTGATGCCGCAGTACGCCAGCAAGATCAAGCTGTACCAGGACAGCGTCCCGCTGTTCAATCGCTTCCAGATCGAAAGCCAGATCGAGACCGCCTTCCAGCGCGAAGTGAAGCTGCCGTCGGGTGGCTCCATCGTCATCGACCCCACCGAAGCCCTGGTGTCCATCGACATCAACTCGGCGCGCGCCACCAAGGGTGGCGACATCGAAGAAACCGCCCTGCAGACCAACCTGGAAGCGGCTGAGGAAATCGCCCGCCAGCTGCGCCTGCGCGACATCGGCGGCCTGATCGTCATCGACTTCATCGACATGACCCCGGTCAAGAACCAGCGCGCCGTGGAAGATCGTGTCCGCGAAGCCCTGGAAGCCGACCGCGCCCGCGTGCAGATCGGTCGCATCTCGCGCTTCGGCCTGCTGGAAATGTCCCGTCAGCGCCTGCGCCCTTCCCTGCGGGAAACCAGCGGCATCGTCTGCCCCCGTTGCAACGGCCAGGGCATCATCCGCGATGTGGAATCCCTGTCGCTGGCCATCCTGCGCCTGATCGAGGAAGAAGCCCTCAAGGATCGCACCGCCGAGGTCCGTGCCCACGTACCCATCCAGGTCGCGTCCTTCCTGCTCAACGAGAAGCGCAACAGCATCACCAAGATCGAGTTGCGTACCCGCGTGCGCATCATCATCCTGCCGGACGATCACATCGAGACCCCGCACTTCGAAGTGCAGCGTCTGCGTGACGACAATCCCGAGCTGCTGAACAGCCAGTCCAGCTACGAGATGGCCAATACCGAAGCCGAAGAGGTGCAACCGGTCAGCTCCACCCGCACCCTGGTGCGCCAGGAAGCGGCGGTGAAGGTCGCGCCCGAGCGCGCGCCGGCCCCTACTCCGGTCACCGCCGAAGTGGTGGCGCCCGCCGCCCCCGCAGCCAAGGCCACTGCCGAGCCGAACCTGTTCAAGGGCCTGGTGAAGTCCCTGGTCAGCCTGTTCGCCGGCAAGACCGAAGAGCAGCCGATGGCCGATAAGGCCGTTGCCGCGCCGGTCGCCGCCAAGAGCAGCGACGAGCAGCGCAGCCAGGACGAGCGCCGCAACGGTCGCCAGCAGAATCGCCGCCGCGAAGGCCGTCGTGACGACGAGCGCAAGCCGCGTGAAGAGCGTCAGCCCCGCGCCGACCGTGGCGAGCGTAGCGAGCGCCCGGCCCGCGAAGAGCGCAAGCCGCGTGAAGAGCGTCAGCCCCGCGAAGAGCGTCAGGCCCGTGAAGATCGTCCGGCTCGCGAGGAGCGTCAGCCCCGTGAAGAGCGCGCCAACCGCGAAGAGCGTCAACCGCGTGAAGAACGCCAGCCCCGCGAGGAGCGTCAGCCGCGCGAAGAGCGTCAGCCCCGTGAGGAGCGCGCCAATCGCGAAGAGCGCCAGCCGCGTGAAGAGCGTCAGTCCCGCGAAGAGCGCCAACCTCGTGAGGAGCGTCAGCCGCGCGAAGAGCGCGTGAGTGCCGAAGAGCGTCCGGCTCGCGAAGAGCGCAAGCCGCGTGAAGAGCGTCAACCGCGCGAAGAACGCAAGGTGCGCGAAGAGCGTCAGGAAGCGGCCAGTGCCGAAGAGCTGAACGAAGAAGAGGTACTGGACGGCAACGAGGAGCTGGAAGAAGGCGAAGAGCGTCCGCGTCGCCGTTCCCGCGGTCAGCGTCGTCGCAGCAACCGTCGCGAGCGTCAGCGTGATGCCAACGGCAACTTCATCGAAGACGAAGAGCAGAGTACTGCAGCCACCGATGCCCCTGTCGCGCCGGCCGCGGTCGCCCTGGGTACCGCCGTCGTGGTCAGCGAAAGCGTGACCGCCATTGCTACCCAGGAAGAGGTTCGTGACGTTCGCCAGCAGGAACCGACATTCGCTGCCGACACCACTCCTGCCGCCGCCGAAGCGACTCAGGAAGCTGCGCTGGAGCAGCCTGCCGCCGACGCCCCTGCCCAGCCGGAGATCCTCACCCCCCAGGTGAGCCAGCTGCAGGACGAGCGTGCACCGCATCAGGAAGTGGAAATCGCCGCACCGGTCGCCGAGCAGGTCGCTCCGGTAACTGCAACCGCGCCCATCCCCACAGCACCGGTCGAGACCGACGCGGCAGAATCGGCTGCAGGTCGCGCCTCCAATGATCCGCGCGAGCGTCGTCGCCGTGAGCGCCTGGCCCGTGAAGCTGAGGCTGCCCGTGCCAAGCAGGCCGAGCAGGCCGAGCAGGCCGAGCAGGCCGAGCAGGATGCGCAAGCCCCTGCCCTGGGCGCCATCGCGGAAACCGAGGAAACCTTCGCTACCGCAGCGGTAGGGACCGTAGAGCCGCAGCAGGCACCCGAGGCTCAGCCCGTCCAGGCCGCCGAAGAGCTGCCCGCCGCTGAAGCCGAGTCCGCGCCAATCGTGGTGGAAGAGCCCGTCGAAGTCGTGCCTAGCCCTGCCCAGGAAGAAGCGGCCAACGTCGCCCTGACCGGTGAGCACGATAGCTCCGCCGAAGCCCCCAAGGCCGACACGGTGCAGGCAGATGAAGCCGCTCAGGCCGAGATCGACCGCAAGCGTAACGAGTCGCGGGAAAACCACACCCGCTGATTCTGGCGGTAGATGAAAAAGGGCGCCTTGGCGCCCTTTTTCATGCCCGGAATTCAAGGAGGTGCCAGGGCCTGCGGTAGCTGGTAAGCCCCACCCACGCCGCCCGGATACATCCCCACGGGTTGGCGCTGAGCGTAGCAAAGCCCAATGCTAGCAGGGATGCATTGCCTGTTGGGCTTCGACGATAGAGCCGTATCAGCCCAACCTACGTTGCCTGGGTAACCCCCCGTAGGTTGGCGCTGAGCGTAGCAAAGCCCAATGCCAGCAGGGATGCATTGCTTGCTTGCTGGGCTTCGACGATAGAGCCGTCTCAGCCCAACCTACGTTGCCCAGGCATACTCCCGTAGGTTGGCGCTGAGCGTAGCGAAGCCCAACGCCTCAAGGTACGGTCGCTGCCGGACTTCGGCGGTGGAGCTGCCTCAGCCCAACCTACGACATCCCTGCTGGAAAAATGCCGGGCATAAAAAAACCCAGCCGCTTGGCTGGGTTTTTCGAGCGTATCCCGAAGGATTAACGCTTGGAGTACTGCGGACGCTTACGCGCTTTGCGCAGACCGACTTTCTTACGCTCGACTTCACGGGCGTCACGAGTGACGTAACCGGCTTTGCGCAGGGAGCTGCGGTAGCCTTCGTCATACTCGATCAGAGCGCGGGTGATGCCGTGACGGATAGCACCGGCCTGACCGCTCACACCACCGCCAGCGACGGTAACGTAGATGTCGAACTTCTCCAGGGTCTCGGTCAGCTCGAGGGGCTGACGCACGACCATGCGCGCGGTTTCGCGGCCGAAGAAGGTGTCCAGAGCGCGATCGTTGATGGAGATCTTGCCAGTGCCCGGACGGAGGAAGACACGAGCGGTGGCAGTCTTACGACGGCCGGTACCGTAATTTTGAGTTGCCGACATGTTGTACTATCCCGATTAAAACTTGAGTTCTTGGGGCTGCTGAGCGGTGTGCGGATGGTTCGCACCCTTGTACACCTTGAGCTTGCGATACATGTCGCGGCCCAGCGGGTTCTTCGGCAGCATACCCTTGACGGCGGTCTCGATGACGCGCTCGGGAGCACGGGCGATCAGCTTTTCGAAGTTGATCGACTTGATGCCACCCGGGAAACCGGAGTGATGGTAGTACATCTTGTCGGTAGTCTTGGCACCGGTCACACGAACCTGCTCGGCGTTGATGACGACGATGTAGTCGCCGGTGTCAACGTGAGGAGTGTATTCGGGCTTGTGCTTGCCACGCAGGCGAGTGGCGATTTCAGTAGCCAGACGACCCAGAGTCTGGCCAGCAGCGTCGACGACGTACCAGTCGCGCTTAACGGTTTCCGGTTTTGCGGTGAAAGTTTTCATTCTCTATGGCCTCAGAGGCCGCCCTGGTAAAAAGACGGCAAATTCTACACAACAGTGCAACCCCAGACAAGTCAGGGGCAGCCGGAAACAGACGCTCTTCGGGGGCTCGGGTCGGCGTCCGCTACGGCGATCTCGGCAGGCTTAGGCATCCCCCGCCAAGAAAGCTGCGGCATGATACCCGCTCAGGGTAAAAAAGCAAGCAGAGAATCAGAAGGAAAAGAGCGCCTGGGTAGCCGCCGAGCCCTGACGGCGTGAGGCCAGGTGGTCTGCCAGCCGTGTGGGTTCCGGCAGGCGGTGGCGTCTGACGCAGGCCATGACCAGCGCGGGCGCGGTGGCCAGACTGACCCGGTGGCCGGGCGAGACGATCAGCGGCTTGACCCGATCCTTGCTGCGCAGCACCGTACCTATCACCCCACCCTCGCGATTCAGCAAGTCGACCTGGCTGCCGCGCGTCTCGGCGAGTTCGCCGTGGTGGCCAGTGAGGATTTTCTTGGCCACGCCAATCGTCGGCAGACCGGTGACCACGCCCAGATGGGCGGCAATACCCAATCGGCGTGGATGGGCGATGCCGTGGCCATCGCAGAACACCAGCTCGGGGGTCTCTGGCAATTCCGCCAAGGCCTGGAGCAACGCCGGCAGTTCGCGAAAGGACAGCAAGCCTGGCACATAGGGCATCACGGTGGGGATGCGGGCGACGGCATGGGCCAGCGGCTGCAAGGTCTCGGCATCCAGCAGAACGGCGACCGCGCGGGTGATCTCGCCGCCCTCCTCGAAGCCTACATCGACACCGGCATAACGCCGCGGCGAGCCGAAGTCGTCGTGCAACAGGACCTGCTTGGCCAGTTGCTTTTGCAGGATGCGCGCCTGGGTAGGCGAGCCATCCCAATCGGCGAAGGGGTCAGAATTCACACGTACCTCCCGAAAACCTGGGTCAAAGGATTGATCCTTCAACCCAGCCAGGGTTCAGGGCTTGTGCGGTCGAGCGAGGTACTCGTGGGACTGCATTTCCAGCAGACGGCTGAGGGTGCGCTGGAATTCGAACTCCAGGCGGCCACCCGAATAGAGGTCCTTGAGTTCGACCTCGGCGGACAGGATCAGCTTGACCTGGCGATCGTAGAATTCGTCGACCAGGTTGATGAAGCGCCGCGCCATGTCGTCCTTGAGCGCATCCATCTGCTCGACGTTGCTGACCAGCACCGTCTGGAAGATCTTGCCCAGCTCGATGTAGTCGTTCTGGCTGCGCGGACCGTCGCAGAGGGCGCGGAAATCGAACCAGGCGACGTCTTCGCAGGTGCGGCGGGCGCGAATCTCGCGATTCTCGATCATCAGCGGCACGTCTTCGCAGAGGTCGTTGCACTCGACGGTGAGCGAACGGAAGCTCTTGGCCATCGCGGCCTCGACCTCCTCACTCAGCGGATAGTGAAAGAGCTGGGCCTGCTCCAGGGCGCGCAGGCGATAGTCCACGCCGCTGTCGACGTTGACGATCTCGGTGTGCTCCTTGAGCAAGGCGATGGCCGGCAGGAAGCGCGCGCGCTGCAGACCGTCCTTGTAGAGGCCGTCGGGGACGATGTTCGAGGTGGCGACCAGACTCACGCCGTTCTTGAACAGCTCTTCGAGCAGCGTCGCCAGGATCATGGCATCGGTGATGTCGGAGACGAAGAATTCGTCGAAGCAGATCACCCGCGCCTCGTCGGCGAAGCGCCGGGCGATGATGGTCAGGGGATTCTTCTCGCCCTTGAGGGTGCGCAACTCTTCATGCACGCGCTTCATGAAGCGATGGAAGTGAGTGCGCATCTTCTGCTTGAACGGCAGGGCGTCATAAAAGGTATCGACCAGATAGGTCTTGCCGCGCCCTACCCCACCCCAGAAATACAGCCCCTTGACCGGCGTGACCGTCTTGCGCCCGAGCAGCTTGCCGAACAGGCCGCCCTTGGCCGCGGGCTCGGCGAGCAATTCATCATAGAGGCGCTGCAGATGGCGGACGGCCTCTTCCTGGGCAGCATCGTAGAAAAACTCCGGGCGCTTGAGGTCGGCCTGGTAACGCTCGAGGGGGGTCATGGCGGCTTCTGGTCGGGTGGGAAAAAAGGGTGGTCACTGTAATGGCGGTCCCTGGCGTTGACAACGCCGGGGACCGCGGGTGCCCTTTAGGCTTCGGCCAATTGCGCCAGGGCGGCGCGGGTGCGCTCGACAAGGGCGTCACGGGTGGCGGGGGAATCGCTGGCGACGCCTTCGGCCACCACCTGATCGTCCAGCAGCAGCTGGAAGCCATTGCCGTCTCCCGCCACGACACTGGCCGGCGTCGCGACCAGCTGCTTGCTGGTGATGCCGGCGGTCTTGGCTTCGGCGAAGGGGATCGACAGCGCCAGTTCGGTGCCGTCGGTGTCGAGCAGGCGGAAACGGAAGCTATCGCCTTCACGGAAGCTGACGAAGCGGGCGGTCTTGTTGGTCTTCTTCTTGGTGCTGCCGACGGCGACCTGGGTCTTGAGCGAGCGCAGGCCCACGGCTTCGCGCAGTTCGCCGAGGAAGGGCGTGGCATCGCGGCGGGCCTTGGCGGCGCCGGCCAGCAGGATGTCTTCCAGATCGTCGGGACGGGCGATCAGCGCCGCATAGCGCTCGCGGGCCTCGCCCAGCTCGGCGTCAAGCAGCTCGAACAGCTGGCCCTTGGCTTCGCCCCAGGCCAGGCCGTCCTGCAGGGCCGCGCGGAAGGCCGCGCTCTGCTCGGGGGTGGCAAAGGCCTGGTAGAGGGTGAAGAGATGGGCGCTGTCGGGGTCCTTGGGCTCGCCGGGCAGGCGCGAGTCGGTGACGATGCGGGCGATGGCGTCCTTGAGCTGCTTGGCGCTGCCGAACAGCGGGATGGTGTTGTCGTAGCTCTTCGACATCTTGCGGCCATCGAGACCGGGCAAGGTGGAGACGCTTTCCTCGATCACCGCCTCGGGCAGCGCGAAGTAGTCGCGCCCGTTGCCGAACAGGTGGTTGAAGCGCTGACCGATGTCGCGAGCCATCTCCACGTGCTGGATCTGGTCGCGCCCGACCGGCACGCGCCGGGCGTTGAACATGAGGATGTCCGCGGCCATCAGCACCGGATAGCTGTAGAGCCCCATGGTGACCCCGGCATCGGGATCCTCGCCCTGCTCCAGGTTGCGGTCGACCGCGGCCTTGTAGGCATGGGCGCGATTGAGCAGGCCCTTACCGGCGACGCAGGTGAGCAGCCAGGTCAGTTCGGGGATCTCGGGGATGTCGGACTGGCGATAGAAGGTCACCCGCTGCGGATCCAGGCCGCTGGCCAGCCAGGTGGCGGCGATCTCCAGGCGCGAACGCTGGATGCGCGCCGGGTCGTCGCACTTGATCAGGGCATGGTAGTCGGCGAGGAAATAGAAGGAGTCGGCATCGTCGGCCAGGCTGGCGCGGATGGCGGGACGGATGGCCCCGGCATAGTTGCCCAGGTGCGGGGTACCGGTGGTGGTGATGCCAGTGAGGATGCGAGTGGTCATGGAGGCGCTGGAAATCCGAGAGACTAACGAGGGTCAGGCCTGCAGGCGGGGCAGGACCAGATCTTTGAGTTCGACGAGTTTGCCATGGAAGAAATGGCTGCAGTCGGCGACGCGGAGCAATTCGTGCGGCTGTTCGAGCGCGGCGGACCAGGCATAGACCCGCTCGGGGGTCACCACCTCGTCGGCCTCGGGCTGGATCACGGTGAGGCGCGCCCGTTGCGGCAGGCGGCCGTCGACCGCGAAACGCTCCACCGGCGGCGCCAGCATGAACAGCCGTTCCACCGCCACGCCCTCGCCTTCCAGGCGCCCGCCGAGGCAGGCGGCGACGCAGGAGCCGAAGGAGAAGCCGCAGAGGGTCAGGGGCAGGTCGGGATGGCGCTCGCGCAACCAGGCCAGGGCGGCCGCGGCATCGTCGATCTCGCCTTCGCCACCGGCATGCACGCCGGTGCTGGCGCCGACGCCGCGAAAGTTGAATCTGAGGGTGGCCTGGCCGGCATCCCGGGCGATGCGCTGCAGGGTGGCGACCACCTTGTTCTGCATGGCGCCGCCATGGAGCGGATGGGGATGACAGAGCAGGACCGCGCCGGTGGGGGCTTCAGGGCTCTGGTACAGCGCTTCCAGAGTGCCCGCGGGGCCCTCCAGCAGCAGGGGTTGTTCACGGGCTGACACGCTTGACTCCGTGATCCCGGACGAACAGTGCTCATCCAAGGAGTTGATTTTGATAGGGTCGATCCTGCGCGATGCCTGACTGCGGGGTATGATGACGCCCAGCGAATGGCAGAAGACGCAACCCAGTGTACAGGCTCGCCGGTCTGCCGTTACCGTAAAGCAAAGCCGCTCATAGAGGAAGTTTCGTGGAACAGTCGCTCACTACCTGGTTGTTGCCCCTGGTCGCGCTGCTGATCGGGGTCGGGATAGGTTTTCTGCTGGCACGCCTGGTGCCGGGTGCCGCGCCGAGCCGGGTGCAGCGCCAGCTGGATGATCTGCAGAAGAAGTTCGACGACTACCAGCACGAGGTCACCAGCCACTTCAGTACCACCGCCGGCCTGGTGCGCAAGCTCACCCAGACCTACCAGGACATGCAGTCGCACCTGTCCGAAGGCGCCGAGCGTCTGGCTCAGGACGAACTGACCCGTCAGCACCTGCTGGCCTCGCTGCACAGCGCCGAGCAGCGTTACCCGTCCAGTCGCGAGCGCATCGACGGTCCGACCGAAGCGCCGCGGGACTACGCGCCCAAGGGTGACGGTACCCCCGGCACCCTCGACGAAACCTACGGCGTGAAAAGCCGCGGTTGATCGCCAAGGCCGGGGACTCCCCGGCCTTCTGCTTTCCGGCCTCCACCCTCTTCACTCAGGGCGCGACGCCCGGCCCTTTTCCGGCCCGTCATGGCATAATCTGCGGTTGCAGTCTTTCGCAGGAGAACGCCATGCCCGCAGCGGCCAGTGGCCTGAGCCTCTACGGCATCAAGGCCTGTGACACCATGAAGAAGGCCCGCCTATGGCTCGACGAGCATGGCCAGGCCTATCACTTCCATGACTACAAGCAGAGCGGCATCGACCGCGAACGGCTGGCGGCCTGGTGCGCGGAACATGGCTGGGACAAGGTGCTCAATCGCGCCGGCACCACCTTCCGCAAACTCGACGACGCCCAGAAGGCCGACCTCGATACCGCCAAGGCCATCGACCTGATGCTGGCGCAACCCTCGATGATCAAGCGACCCGTGCTCGATCTCGGCGACCGTACCCTGCTGGGCTTCAAGCCCGAGCTCTATGCCGCGGCCCTGAACTGACCCCGCGGCCTCCGCCCCTACTACCGAACATCTCGCACCGACCGGATCGGTGCCTCTGCACAGGAACAGTCATATGTCGAATGCCCTCTTCAGTATCGCCTTCGGTGTCGGCACCCAGAATCGCCAGGACGCCTGGCTGGAAGTCTTCTATGCCCAGCCCCTGCTGAATCCGCCGGCGGCGCTGGTCGAGGCGGTCGCACCGCTGCTGGACTACCAGGGCGGCAACCAGGCCATCGCCTTCGCGCCCGCCCAGGCGCGTGGCCTGGCCGAAGCCCTCAAGGGCATCGATGCCGTGCAGTCGGCCCTGCTGACCCGCCTGGCGGAAAGCACCAAGCCGCTGGTGGCTACCCTGCTGGCCGAAGACGCCGCCCCCGCCTCCACCCCCGAGGCTTACCTGAAGCTGCATCTGCTGTCCCATCGCCTGGTCAAACCCCATGGCCTGAACCTCAGCGGCATCTTCGCCCTGCTGCCCAACGTGGCCTGGACCAACCAGGGCGCCGTGGACCTGGCCGAGCTGCCGGCCGAGCAGTTGGAAGCGCGTCTGCGCGGCAAGTTGCTGGAAGTCTTCTCGGTGGACAAGTTCCCCAAGATGACCGACTACGTGGTGCCGGCCGGCGTGCGCATCGCCGATACCGCCCGCGTGCGTCTGGGTGCCTATGTGGGTGAAGGCACCACCGTGATGCACGAAGGCTTCGTCAACTTCAACGCCGGTACCGCCGGCCCCGGCATGATCGAAGGCCGCGTTTCCGCGGGCGTCTTCGTCGGCAAGGGCTCGGACCTGGGTGGTGGCTGCTCCACCATGGGCACCCTGTCGGGTGGTGGCAACATCATCATCAGCGTCGGCGAAGGCTGCCTGATCGGCGCCAACGCCGGCATCGGCATCCCACTGGGCGATCGCTGCACCGTGGAATCCGGTCTCTATGTCACCGCCGGGACCAAGGTGGCGGTGCTGGACGACCAGAACCAGCTGGTGCGGGTGGTCAAGGCCCGCGAATTGGCCGGTCAGAGCGATCTGCTGCTGCGCCGCAATTCGGAAACCGGCGCGGTCGAATGCAAGACCAACAAGACCGCCATCGAACTCAACGAAGCGCTGCACGCGCACAACTGAGTCCACAACCGGGCAGCCCGCGCCATGCGGGCTACCCCGGAGCTGTCGCCATGTCGCTACCCTCCCCTTGGAGAGCCGAATTTCCGGCTTTCACCGCGTTCGCCGCCGATGGCATCACCTATCTCGACAGCGCCGCCACGGCGCAGAAGCCCCAGGTGGTGCTGGATGCCCTGCTGGCCAGCTACCGCTTGGGCGCGGCCAATGTGCACCGGGCCCAGCACTGGGCGGCCGAGCGCACCACCGCTGCCTACGAAGGCGCCCGGGGGCGGATCGCCGCCTGGCTGGGCGCCGCCTCGCCGCACGAGGTGGTGCTGACCCGCGGTGCCACCGAGGCGCTCAACCTGCTGGCCTATGGTCTGGAAGACGCCCTTGCCGCCGGGGATGAGATCCTCATCAGTGCCCTGGAACATCACGCCAACCTGCTGCCCTGGCAGCAGTTGGCCCGGCGCAAGGGACTGCAGCTCAGGGTTATCCCCCTGACCCCGAGCGGTCATCTGGATCTGGAAGCCGCCGAGCGGTTGCTGGGGCCGAGAACGCGCGTGGTCGCAGTCAGCCAGCTGTCCAATGTCCTTGGCACCTGGCAGCCGCTGGCGGAGCTCGCCGCCCTGGTACGGGCATGCTCGCCGGCCTGGCTGGTGGTGGACGGCGCCCAGGGCGCGGTCCACGGACGTCATCGCCCAGGCGACTTCGACGCCGATTTCTATGTCTTTTCCGGCCACAAGCTCTATGCGCCCGAGGCCATCGGCGTGCTCTGGGGCAAGGCCGACTGCCTGGCGCAGCTCAAGCCCTGGCAATTCGGTGGCGAGATGGTGCAGCACACCTCCTTCACCGACGCCCGCTTTCACGCTGCCCCCACGGGCTTCGAGGCGGGGACGCCGCCCATAGGGGCGGCCATCGCCCTGGGCGCGGCGGTCGACTGGCTTCAGGGCCAGGATGAGACGCTGATCCGCGGTCACGAGCAGGCCCTGAGTCTGAAGCTGCTGGCCGGGCTGGCCGCCCGCGAGGGCGTCCGGGTGCTGGGCGAGCCGCAGATCGCCCTGGCCAGTTTCCAGGTAGCTGGCGTCGATGTCGGCGATCTTTCCCACCTGCTGGGTGAACAGGGCATCGCGGTGCGTGCCGGTCAGCACTGCGCCATGCCGCTGTTCCAGACCCTGCAGACGCCGGGTGCATTGCGGGTGTCCCTGGGCCTGTACAACGATGCCGAAGACCTGCAGCGCTTTTTCACTGCCCTGGACAACGCCCTGGAGCTGCTGCGATGAATCTGCTTCCCGATGCCGCGGAAGCCCGCCGCGCCTTCGTCATCGCCAAGGGCTGGGAAGCGCGCTCGCGACTGCTGCTGCAGTGGGCCGAGCGCCTGCCGGCGGTGCTCGAGGAGCGCGACGAGGATCTGGTGCAGGGCTGCGAGAGTCGGGTGCGGCTGACCCATGAAGCCCAGGGTGATCGCCACTTCTTTCGCGCCAGCAGCGAATCCCGGGTGCTCAAGGGGCTGCTCGCCGTGGTGCTGGTGCGCGCCAACGGCCTGACCCGCGAAGAACTGGGTCGCCTCGACATCCACGGCTGGCTGGGCGAACTCGGACTGGAACGGCAGCTGTCGCAATCGCGCAGCAACGGCCTGAACGCCGTGCTCACGCGGATGCGCGAACTGGCGGCCTAGCCTTCGCTGACCGCGGGATTGCGCCGCACGCGGAAGAATTCGGTCAGCACCTGGCCACAGGCCTCGGCCAGCACCCCGCCTTCCACCAGGACTCGGTGATTGAGAAAGTCCTGCTCGAAGAAGCGCCCGCGACTCTGGGCCATGCCGGCGCGCGGCTCGCTGGCGCCATAGACCAGCCGCTGGATGCGACTGTGGACGATGAGGCCGGCGCACATGCTGCAGGGTTCAAGCGTCACATAGAGGGTCGCCCCCGGCAGCCGGTAGTTGGCCAGACGCGCGGCGGCATCGCGAATGGCCTCCATCTCGGCATGGGCGCTGGGATCGTGGGCACCGATGGGCCGATTGAAACCGCGGCCGACGACCTCGCCGTCGAGTACCACCACGGCCCCGACCGGCACCTCGCCCTGCCCGGCGCCCTGCTCCGCCAGGGCCAGGGCCTCACGCATGAATAGGTCATCCCGGCTGCGGTCGATGATGGGCAAGGGACGGAAGCGGGCCATGTCGGGACTCTGGGCAAAAGCCCATGATACCGCCGTCAGGCAGGGAGGCCAGCCAGGACATCTTAGGTCAGTCCAAGAACCCTTCGTCCGAAAGAGAAGCGCAATAATCGTTATCGGCTACTGCGAATGCGAAACTAGTGCAACGGATGCTGAAACTGCGTGACCGGCATCACATTCACAGCCATTCGGTGCTAAAGCTTTAACAGGATCGCCCTGGAGCGGTCCTATTCAAGAGTTCATTTGAGACAGTCGCATGATTGCTGCACCTTCCGGTCAGTCGCTGCAAAGCTGCGAAAGCGAGCCGATCCGCATTCCAGGCGCTATCCAGGCACATGGCTATCTCATCGCTTTCGAGGAGGTGGAGGGGCTGGTCAAGCATGTCAGTCACAACCTGCCCGAGTTGCTGGGCAAGCCGCAGGTGGAGTTGCTGGGTCGGCCGCTGCAGCAGGTCCTGCCCGTCGATCTGTTGGAACAGGTGCGACAGGCGCTGACGCTGGAACATCTGGAAGAAGCCAATCCGTTGAGCTGGACGCGCCCGATTCGCGACATGGACGTGATCCTGCATCGCAATCATGGGCTGGTGTTCCTGGAATTCGAGCCGGATGACCACGGCGGTGTCGAGCCGGCGGGCCTGGCCCGCGCCCTGGCGCGTCTGCAACAGGCGCGCACCCTGCCCGAGCTGTGCGAAGGCGCGGTACGGGAAGTGCGGGCACTGACCGGCTTCGACCGGGTGGTGGTCTATCGTTTCGACGACGGTGGCGATGGTCAGGTGGTGGCCGAGGACCGCGTCGAGGATATCGACAGCTATCTGGGCATGCACTTCCCAGCAGCCGACATTCCTGCCCAGGCGCGGGCGCTCTATCATGAGAACTGGATCCGCAACATTCCCGACGCCCAGTACCAGGCAGTGCCCCTGGTGCCGGCCTTTCTACACGGCAGCGAGCGGGATCCGATCGACCTGACCCACGCCGTGCTGCGCAGCGTGTCGCCCATCCATTGCCAGTACGTGCGCAACCAGGGTCTGCGTGCCTCCATGAGCGTTTCGCTGATCAGCGACGACAAGCTCTGGGGGCTGATCAGCTGTGGCCATCGCGAGCCGCTGTACCTGCCCTATCGCACCCGGATGGCCTGCCGCTCGGTCGGGGTGCTGGTGTCCCTGATGATCCGCGCGCTGGAGAATCGCCAGGTCCAGCGCGAGATTGATGCCCGCGAGGCGCAATTGGCCGCGCTGATCCAGGGGATGTGCGACAGCCGCGGCGAGGTGCTCAGCGGCCTGTGCGAGCGGGCCACGGATCTGCTGGAGCTGGTGGATGCCACCGGTGTCGCGGTGCTGGTGGAGGACGAGCTCTGCAGCCTGGGCGAATGCCCCAGCGCGGAAGACATCCGTATCCTCGCCGCCTGGGTCACCGCCGAGATGGACGCCTCGGGCATCTATGCGACGCGCTGCCTGGCCGACGAACTGCCCGATGCCCGTCGCTACAGCGACCGGGCCAGCGGCGTCCTGGCGCTGGCGCTCCCCAAACCGGTACGTAACCTGGTGCTCTGGTTCCGCCCGGAGATCGTGACCACCGTGGTCTGGAGCGGTAATCCGGCCAAGCTGGAGCCCACGGCGCCCGTCTCGGGTCCTGGCCTCAACTATCCCCATCCACGGCGCTCCTTCGACGCCTGGAAGGAACTGGTACAGCTGCGCTCCCAGCGCTGGCGGCCATCCGACCTGTTCGCCGCCAAGGACCTGCGCCGTTCGGCCATCGAGCTGGACCTGGCGCGTCAGGTCGAGCGTGAGCGCCAGGCGGTACGCCTGCGCGACGAGATCGTCGCGGCGGTCTCCCACGACCTGCGCAGCCCCATCACCATTATCCTGATGAAGGTCGGGATGCTGCAGCGCCAGCTGGAAAAGCTGGCGCTGGGCGATGACCGCCTGCCCAGTTCGCTGGAGGTGATAGAGACCGCGGCCAACCGCATGAATGCCTTGATCAGCGACCTGCTGGACCTGTCGAAGATCGAATCCGATCGCCTGGCGCTGGATCTGAAGCAGGCGCGTCTGGCCGACGTCTGTGCGCAACCCATCCTGCTGTCGCGACCGCTGGCGGAGATCAAGAACATCAGCCTGGAATACGCGGCCGATCAGGATATTCAGGTGCTGGTGGAAGCCGAGCGCATCTTCCAGGTGCTGATGAATCTGCTGGGCAATGCCATCAAATTCACCGCGCCGGGTGGTCTGGTCCAACTGAGCATGCAGCGGGTCGGTCCCATGGCCCAGATCAGTGTGAGCGACAACGGTCGTGGCATGAGCCAGGCGCAGCAGGCGCGGGTCTTCGAGCGTTTCTGGCATGTGCAGGAAGACAACCCCACCGGCCATGGGCTGGGGCTGTATATCGCCAAGGGCATCGTCGAGGCCCATGGTGGCGAGCTGAGCGTCACCAGTACCCTGGGCGAGGGCAGTACCTTCACCTTCACCCTGCCCATCGCGCCCTAGCCGTCAGGACGTGAAAGAAGAAAGCCCCGGTGGCCGACAGCGACGTTGAAACCACCGGGGGAGCGCTCGGCTCGCTGTAATGGACGTCAATGCAACGCCGCGAATTCCTGCCTTTCGTCGGGCTCGAAGAGTCATTTTCTTCAATACGGCGGACGGTCACGCTCGCTAGGGTCAGGTCTGCGCAATCGACGAGACCTAGCGATGACCCTGACCCTGATCCTGTCCATGGCCACCTTTGCCCTGGTGGCTTCCCTTTCGCCCGGCCCGGTCAACCTGGTGGGCTTCAACACCGGCCTGACCCATGGCTGGCGCCCGGCCCTGTGGCATGTCGCGGGCGCCACCCTTGGCTTCGTGGTGTTGCTGGTGGCGGTCGGCCTTGGCCTGCATGGGGTGCTGGCGGCCTGGCCGATGCTGCTCTGGGTCTTGCGCGCGGCCGGCGCGCTCTTTCTGCTGTACCTGGCGTGGAAACTGGCGAGGGCCTCCGGGGACCTGGGCACCGGCCAGCTGCGGCACTGTCCGGGCTTTCATGATGGTGCCTTGTTGCAGTGGCTCAATCCCAAGGCCTGGCTCGCCGCCGCGGCCGGGGTGGCCCTGTTCGTCGGCGAGGATCGCGGGCGCCTGGCGCTATTCGCCGTCCTCTATCTGGTGATCTGCTTCGCCTCGCTCGCCTGCTGGGCGGTGGCCGGCGAATGGCTGCGCGGTCGCGCCCTGGCGGCGCCCCGCCTGCGCCTGCTCAATCGCGGCCTGGCGGTGCTGCTGGTGCTGTGCGCCGCCTCACTGCTGTGGGAGGGTTGAAGCGGCGCGGTACTGGCCAGGGGTAGCTGCCACCAGGCGCTTGAAGGTGCGCTGCAGATGCGCCTGGTCGGCGAAGCCGGTGGCCAGGGCGACCTCCGCCAACTCCTCGCCCTGGCGCAGTCGTTGCCGCGCCAGCCGGATGCGGCGGTCGATCAGATAGGCGTGGGGCGTCAGGCCATAGCGCCGGCGAAAGCTGCGAATCAGCTGAGTGGGCGAGAGATCCGCCACCTGGCTGAGCTGGTCGAGACTGACGCCCTCGCCGCAGTGGGCATCGAGAAACTCGGCGGCGCGACGCAGGCGGCGATCCTCGCGCCTTAGCGACATCGCAACGGGCGTGCGACCCAGGCGCGCCAGCACGGCTTCGAAGTACAGCAGCGCCCGGCTCTGGCGCTGCAGTGTGGTGCTGTCGGGGGCGACCAGGCAGGCATGCAGGGCCTCCAGGCCAGCGTAGAGGGTGACATCCCCGGACAGCTGCACGGCCAGCGGCTGGAAGTCGTCGGCGCCCGGACGCTGCAGCCCGGCCAGCCAGGTGGCGTCCACGTGCAGCATGCGATAGCGCCAGGCGTCCTCGCCCTGGGGATTGCAGGCATGGACGTCGCCGGGATTCATCAGCACCAGGGTGCCCGCCCCCACCAGTTCGCGGGTCGGGCCATTGCGATAGCGGCTACGACCGCCCAGCACGGTGCCGATGGAAAAGCTCTCGTGGGAATGGGGCGCATAGCAGAGCGCGCGACCGTCCTGGATGGATCGGGCTTCGAGAAAGGGCAGCGCGGGATCGCGCCAGAAACTCGGGGTGGTGGTCATCATCCTTCTCCCCGCAAGGACCGCCAGTGCCCGGGTAGCCCCGGGAATCCAGCCGGTAGCTTAGAGGAAGGGCAACGCTCCCGCATCCAGGATGCGACCGGCGCTGCGCGCGGAAGCGCAGCCGCGCGAAGAGCGAGAGGTGAAATCACAAGAAGGCAAGCACGGGAATCCGACCAAGGACTAGATGCGACAATTTGCCGCACACAATCTGTAAACAAAAGTTTCTAAACACCGTCAACAGGAGAGCAAAGCCGCCTTCCAGAGCGCTTCAGGCGAGGCCACCACCTCCGCCGTAGGGCACGCCTGGAGCGACACCTTGTCGATCCCAGCTCAGGAGTTTCGGATGAACCGTCGTACCGCCGACATCCCCGCGCGACTCACCTGCCAACCACCTTCAGCCGCTGCCCCTGGCGCCCTCGTCATCCCTGGGAGGGCGCGGCCATGATCGAGATCATCGCCCAGGCCCTTGCGCCCATCGTCTTCGTCACCGCCCTCGGCTGGTGTGCCGGTCGCTGGCGAGTCATGCCTGCGGAGGCGAGCAAGATCCTCGCCGCCTTCGTAGTCACCTTCGCCCTGCCCATCAGCCTCTTTCTCGCTGCCGCCAAGACCCGGCCCGAACAGATCCTCAACCTGCCCTATGTGGCGACCCTGGCAACCGGCCTGATCGGTATCTGGCTACTGGGCCTGGCGCTGGGTCGCGTGCGCGGCGGACACAACTGGCGCGAGGCGACCCTGCGTGGCATCACCGTGGCCTTTCCCAACATGGCCTACTGCGGGCCGCCGGTCCTGCTCGCGGCGGTCGGCCCGTCCGCCCTGTTGGCGGTGATCGTCGGCAACCTGATCGTCACCCTGGTGATCATTCCCTTGTCGCTGGTGCTCTTGAGCAGTGGCGGGGCCGCCCAGGCGCTCGCCAAGGCCGTGCGCCAGCCGCTGGTGCTGCTGCCCTTGCTGGGACTGGCCTGCGCCCTGCTCGGCCTGCGGCCCCCGGCATTGCTGGTGGCGGCGACGGACGAAATCGGCCGGGCGGCAGGCGGCGTCGCCCTGTTCACCCTGGGCCTGATCCTGGCCAGCATCCGCCCAAGCTTCGACCGGGACATCCTCGGCAACCTGCTGCTGAAGAATCTGCTGCAGCCGCTAGTGCTGCTGGGTATGGGTCTGGCGCTGGGCCTGCACGGCGAGCTGCTCCAGCAGGTGTTCCTGCTCGGCCTGCTGCCATCGGCCACCGCGGCGCCCAGCCTGGCCATGGCCCAGGGCGTCTATGCCGAGGAAGCAGCGCGCAGCGTGTTGTTCAGCACCCTGCTCGCCATTCCCGGAATAGCCCTGGGCATCGTACTGGCGGCCAGCCTGTAAGAGGCCGGCCCTCACGTGAACCGGGGCCCGGCGGGTGCCCCGTTGCCTTGGTGAAACCCGCGCCGCAAGCAACCTACCGATGTTTCAGGAGACAGAAATGGCCATTCGATGTGTACGGCTCTGGACCGGCAACGACGGTAATTCGTTGTTCGAGGAAGGGCAGTTGGAACTGGGCGAAGGCCTGCATGGCAAGGCCTCAGGCCTGCCCATCGCGGTAAACGAGCTGTCCTTCCAGGAAACCACGGCGGGAGGTGCCTTCGAATGGCACCAAGACCCGCAGCCCCAGTTCGTCATCACCCTGAGCGGCACCCTGGAGTTCGAGGTCAAGTCGGGCAAGACCTTCGTGCTGCGGCCCGGCGACGTCCTGCTGGCCCAGGACGACACTGGCTCCGGGCACCGCTGGAAGCTGCTCGGCGACGAGCCCTGGCGGCGTGCCTACGTCATCTACGAGCCCAACGCGAACCTGCGCTTCGTTCCCAACCAGCCGGCGTAATGCCTGAGGAAACTGTCATGTCGTCATTGTCTTCCACGGATTCGCCCGACGTCGTGTTGATCGGCGCCGGCATCATGAGCGCTACCCTGGGTACCCTGCTCAAGGAACTCGACCCCAGCCTCAGCGTGACGCTGTTCGAGAGCCTGCACGATTGCGCCCAGGAGAGTTCCCAGGGCTGGAACAACGCCGGTACCGGCCATGCCGCCAACTGCGAGCTGAACTACACGCCGCAGCGCAATGACGGCAGCGTCGACATCGCCAAGGCGCTCAAGGTGAATACCCAGTTCGATCTCTCGCGCCAGCTCTGGGCCTACCTGGTCCGCAAGGGTGCGATCCCGGACCCGCAGGCTTTCATCCACGCCTGCCCCCATATGAGCTTCGTCTGGGGTGCGGACAACGTCGCCTTCCTCCGCGAACGCTATCGGACGATGAGCGCCCATCACTGCTATCACGGCATGGAATACAGCGAGGACCGCACGCAGATCGCTCAGTGGGCACCGCTGATCATGGAAGGACGCGGTGCCGACGAACCGGTTGCCGCCACGCGCATGGTGACCGGCACCGACGTCGACTATGGCGCCCTCACCCACCTGCTGGTGCGTCAGCTCAGCCAGCAATCGGGCTTCGCCGTGCACTATCACCAACGGGTGGTGGACTTGGCGCGTACCGACAGTGGTCACTGGCGGGTGACGGTGGAGGACGTCGAGCACGGTGGGCGCACGGAGGTCACCGCCAAGTTCGTCTTCATCGGTGCCGGTGGCGGCTCGCTGCCGTTACTGCAGAAGTCCGGCATCCCCGAAGGGCACGGTTTCGGCGGTTTTCCCATCTCCGGCATCTGGCTGCGCTGCGACGTCCCGGCGCTGGCCGAACGGCATCAGGCCAAGGTCTATGGCAAGGCGCCCTCGGGTTCGCCGCCCATGTCGGTCCCACACCTGGACACCCGCATCGTCGGCGGCCAGCGCTCGCTGCTGTTCGGACCCTATGCGGGCTTTTCCTCGCGCTTCCTCAAACACGGCGCCCTGACCGATCTCTTCACCTCGCTGCGTCATGACAACATCCTGCCGCTGCTGAACGTGGCCAAGGACAACCTGGACCTGACCGAATACCTGATCGGGCAGATCTTCCAGAGCTCCAGCCAGCAATTCGCCATGCTGCAGCAGTTCTTCCCCCTGGCGAAGAAGCGCGACTGGCAGGAAGCGGTGGCCGGGCAACGGGTGCAGACCATCAAGCCCACCGGCCAGCATGGCCTGCTGAGCAAGAAGGGCGAACTGGAATTCGGCACTGAACTGGTGAGCGCCGCGGATCGCTCCATCGCCGCGCTGCTCGGCGCCTCACCGGGTGCTTCGACAGCCGCAGCCATCGCTCTGGAGGTGCTGGAAACCTGCTTCCCGGAGCGTCTCACCGAAGACGCCTGGCTGCCGGCGTTGCGGCGCATCCTGCCGACCTACGGCCTCGACTTGAAGACCGACGCGGCAGCCTGCCGGCAGAGTCGTGCCGAGACCGCCAAGGTCTTGGGGATCGCCGACGTGTGAGGCTCCTCATGCACGGGCATGCGGCCATCCCCCTTACCGGGTAGCGGCGTCTTCGGCTTCTTCCAACAGGATATCGGCGGTGATGACGTAGTCGGCGTCCGGATGCAGCTCGGCGCCCAGGGCCAGTTGCTGCGCCGCGGCGGCCAGGGTCGGCGCGCCCTGGAAGGTGGCATTGAGTTCGGCCAGCAGGAGGCCCATGTCCTTGTGCATCAGCGCCGCCGGGAATTGCGCGGCGAAGTCGCCCTCGCGCAGGGCGGCCAGCTTGCGCTGGTGGTGGGGCGAGAGCACCGCCAGGTCACCGAACACCTCGAACAGCACCTCGGCATCGAGACCGGCACGGGTGGCATAGGCCAGGGCTTCGGCCAGGGCGGCGAGACCCGCGCCCATCAGGCCGTTGATGGCCAGCTTGATGGCCGCGCCTTGCCCGGTCGGACCGACGTGATGCACGGTCTTGCTCAGGGTTTCGAGGATCGGCCGCGCACGCTCCACGGCCTCGGGTTCGCCGCCGGCCAGGACCACCAGTTGCGCCAGTTCCGCCTCGGGGGTGCTGCCGGACACCGGCGCCTCGACCACGGCGATGCCACGGGCGCGACCGGCCGCTTCCAGGCGCAGCGACAGCGTGGGCGAATTGGTGCTGGTATTGATCAGCAGGCGCCCGCTTTCCAGACGGGCGAGGACGCCATCGGCACCGAGCAGCACCTGTTCGAGGATGGCGTCATTGGGCAGAGAAACGATCACCACTTCCGCCTGGGGCAGCAGGGTCGCCAGGGACTCCATGGGCGTGCCGTGGCGCTCGCCGTCCTGCTGGTGTTCGGCGTAGGCGCGGACCGGATAACCGGCCTCGCGCAGGTTGGCGCCCATGCGCTGGGCCATGGCGCCAAAGCCGATGAAACCGATCGAGGGATGAGCGGACATGAGGGGAGCTCCCGGTAGAGGATGGTGGTATCTCGACTCTACCTCCGGGCCGGGGTTCCGCCATCAAAAGCTTAGGCAAAGTCTCGCGAGCTAGAGCCAAACAAGGCGAAAAGACCTGAGGAAGCGCAGTTTACGAGTGGTAAATGAGCATTCCGAAGGTCTTTTCAACGCAGTTCGGCCGACGCGCAGCAGACGTTGCGCCTAGATCCCGCTGAACCAGTTGTAGCCCTGGTCCTCCCAGTACCCGCCGGGATAGTCGTTGGTCACGAACAGGGCCTGGATGTGCTTGGGATTCTTGAAGCCGAGCTTGGTGGGCACCCGCAGGCGCAGCGGATAGCCGTAGTCCGGAGGCAGCGCGACCTGGCCGAAGTCCAGCGCCAGCAGGGTCTGGGGGTGCAGCGCCGAGGCCATGTCGATGCTGGAGTAGTAGCGGTCGGCGCACTTGAAGCCGACGTACTTGGCCGTGGTGTCGGCGCCGATGCGTTCGAGGAAGGTACGCAAGGGCACCCCACCCCACTGGCCGATGGCGCTCCAGCCTTCGATGCAGATGAAGCGGGTGATGTCGGCGCGCTGCGGCAGGCGGCGCAGGTCTTCCAGGGTCCAGGCCTGCTTGTTGGCGACCAGGCCGGAGACCTCCAGGCGGTAATCGCTCAGGTCGACTTCCGGAACGTTGTATTCGGGATAGAAGGCGTTGAAGGGAAAGGGATCGGTGATCTGGCTGGCGGCATAGGTCGCCGCCAAGCGTTCGCGGCCGAACAGCCAGGCCTGCACCCGGTCGTTGAAGCGCGACATGGACCAGAGCACCTTGTCGACGCTGTCGCCGTCCTGCAGGTTGCAGCCGCTGAGCATGGCCAGGGCGCCCACCGTCAGGCCCTGCTTGAGCAGCAGGCGTCGCTGCAGATTCTCCACCTGCCGCTGTTGCGCCGGTTCCAGGCGCAGGCGTTCACGCCGACTCATCGTTAACCTCCTCGTGCGCCCGACCGGTGATCATCGGCGGCAGGGTGCGGGGGACCAGGATGACCAGGGCCAGGTGCACGACGACGAAGGCGCCGATGCCGGCCATGGCGAAGAAATGCACGTAGCGAGCGGTGTCGAAGCCGCCGAGCAGGGCCGCCAGCCCCTGCAATTGCACTGGTTTCCAGATCGCCAGGCCGGAGAGCACCACCAGCACGCCGAGGGCCAGTACGCCCCAGTAGAGCAGGCGCTGCACGGCGTTATAGGTGCCGAGGTGATGACCCAGACGCAGGCGCACGGCCGCGGCGAAATCACGGCCGATGGCGCGCGGTGACAGCGGCAGGAAATCCCGCCGGAAGTGGCCGCTGAACAGGCCATAGAGCAGATAGATCAGGCCGTTCGCCAGCAGTAGCCAGAAGACCGCCAGGTGCCAGGCGATGGCGCCGCCCAGCCAACCGCCGAGGGTCGCCCAGGCGGGAAAGGTGAAGGGGAACAGCGGCGAGGCGTTGTAGATCGCCCAGCCGCTCATGAACATGCAGGGCATCGCCAGGGCGTTGAGCCAATGGGTGAGGCGCACCGGCCAGCGGTGCACCAGACGCCGTCGCGAGGTGGTCATGGCATTTCCCTCTTCACCGCGAGATGGAGGCGGTCGCCATCCCAATCAGGCGACCGCGGGGGGGGGGGGG
>NZ_LSMW01000007.1:0-82925 GCF_001566765.1 Pseudomonas sp. HUK17 | reverse complement strand
CGCCCGGCCGATGGCGAGCATCTGCTGTTCGCCACCGGACATGGTACCGGCACGCTGGGCATAGCGCTCCTTGAGACGGGGGAAGAGGCCGAGGACCTTCTCCAGCTGGCGGTCGTAGGCGTGCTTGTCGGTGAAGAAGCCGCCCATGGCCAGGTTCTCCTCCACGGTCAGGCGGGCGAATACCCGGCGACCCTCGGGCACCACGGCG
Source organism: Pseudomonas sp. HUK17 (assembly GCF_001566765.1). Classification (NCBI taxonomy): domain Bacteria; kingdom Pseudomonadati; phylum Pseudomonadota; class Gammaproteobacteria; order Pseudomonadales; family Pseudomonadaceae; genus Pseudomonas; species Pseudomonas sp. HUK17. The sequence goes on along the minus strand of NZ_LSMW01000007.1, from coordinate 82,717 downwards.
ATGCCCTTTCGCATGATCTGCGCGGTTTCCTGGCCCACCAGTTCCTCGCCTTCGTAGCGGATGCTGCCGCCATGGGCGCGCGGCGTGCCGCAGAGGGTCATCAGCAGGGTGGACTTGCCGGCCCCGTTGGCGCCGATCAGGGTGACGATCTCGCCCCGGTTCACCTGCACGCTGACGCCATGCAGCGCCTGGATCTTGCCGTAGAAGGTGGAGACGTTGTCGAACTGCAGCATGGTGGTCTCCATCAGGATTCGCCCAGGTAGGCCTTGATCACGTCGGGGTTGTTGCGGATCTGCTCCGGCGTCCCGTCGGCCAGGGGGGTGCCCTGGTTGATCACCACGATGTGGTCGGAAATGCTCATCACCAGGTGCATGTCGTGCTCGATCAGCAGCACGGTCACGCCATGCTCGGCGCGCAGCAGGGCGATGAGCGCCTTGAGGTCCTCGGTCTCGCGCGGGTTGAGACCGGCGGCCGGCTCGTCGAGCATGAGGATTTGCGGGCGGGTCATCATGCAGCGGGCGATTTCCAGACGGCGCTGCTGGCCATAGGCGAGGTTGCCGGCGTTGCGGTTGGCGAATTCGGTGAGGTTGACCTGCTCCAGCCAGAAGCGCGCGTAGTCCATGGCCTCGGCCTCGCTCTTGCGAAAGGCCGGGGTCTTGAACAGGCCGGCCAGGAAGCCGGTGTTGAGGTGGCGATGCTGGGCGACCAGCAGGTTCTCCACCGCGGTCATTTCCTTGAACAGGCGGACGTTCTGGAAGGTGCGCACCACGCCCTTGCGGGCGATCCTGTGCCCAGGCAGGCCCTGGATGGCCTCGCCGTTGAGCAGGATCTCCCCGCCGCTGGGACGGTAGAAGCCGGTCAGGCAGTTGAACACCGTGGTCTTGCCGGCGCCGTTGGGGCCGATCAGCGAGACCACCTGGCCCTGCTCCACGCGAATGTTGACGCCGTTGACGGCCAGCAGGCCGCCGAACCTCATGGACAGGCCGGAAACATCGAGAAGGGCTTGGCTCATTTGCGCAACTCCAGGTGCGGGCGTTGCATCGGGAGCAGGCCTTGCGGACGCCAGATCATCATCACGACCATCAGCAGGCCGAACATCAACATGCGGTATTCGCTGAATTCGCGCATCAGCTCCGGCAGCAGGATCATCACGATGGCCGCGAGGATCACGCCGAGCTGGGAACCCATGCCGCCCAGCACAACGATGGCCAGGATGATGGCCGATTCGATGAAGGTGAAGGACTCCGGCGACACCAGGCCCTGGCGGGCGGCGAAGAAGCTGCCGGCGAATCCGGCGAAGCAGGCGCCCAGGGTAAAGGCCGAGAGCTTGATCAGCGTGGGATTCAGACCCAGGGCGCGGCAGGCGATCTCGTCTTCGCGCAGGGCTTCCCAGGCGCGGCCGATGGGCATGCGCAAGAGCCGGTTGATCACGAACAGGGTCAGCAGCACCAGCAGCAGGGCGATCAAATAAAGGAAGATCACCTTGTACTCGGAGTTGTAGGGGATGCCGAAATACTCGTGGAAGGGCGTCATGCCCTCGGGTGCCCGGCGCTCGAAGGTCAGGCCGAACAGGGTCGGCTTGTCGATGCCGCTGATGCCGTTGGGGCCGCCGGTCCATTCGGTGAGATTGCGCAGGAGGATGCGGATGATCTCGCCGAAGCCCAGGGTGACGATGGCCAGGTAGTCGCCGCGCAGGCGCAGCACCGGGAAGCCGAGCAGGAAGCCGAACAGTGCCGCCATCAGCCCCGCCAGCGGCAGGCAGACCCAGAAGCCGAGGCCGTAGTAGTGGGAGAGCATGGCGTAGGTGTAGGCGCCGACGGCATAGAAGCCGACGTAGCCCAGGTCGAGCAGACCGGCCAGACCCACCACGATGTTCAGACCGAGGCCGAGCATCACGTAGATGAGGATCAGGGTGGCGATGTCCACCGCGCCGCGCGAGCCGTAGAAGGGCCACGCCAGGGCGACCAGCACCAGGGCCAGGATCACCCAGCGCTGGGTCTTGGGTTCGGTGAGCTTGGTGCCCAGGCCGGTAACCGGCAGCTGCAGGCCGCCGCGGTTACGCCAGCCGGCGGTGAGCGGATCACGCACCAGTTGCCAGACGAACATCAGCACCGCGGCCAGGGCCACGATCCAGAGGGTACGCGGCGTGGCGCCGTGCACTTCTAGGTTGACGCCGACCGTTTCCAGCTTGAGGCCGAGGATGGGATAGGCGACGGCCAGCACCAGCAGGGCGCTGAAGAAGGCGGTTCGCAGACGGGCACTCATACCTTTTCCACCTCCGGGCGACCGAGGATGCCGGTGGGGCGGAACAGCAGCACCAGTACCAGCAGGCTGAAGGCCACCACGTCCTTGTACTGGTCACCGAAGACGTCGGCACCGAAGGCTTCGGCCACGCCCAGCACCAGGCCGCCGAGCATGGCGCCGGGGATGCTGCCGATGCCGCCGAGCACGGCGGCGGTAAAGGCCTTGATGCCGGCCAGGAAGCCCAGGCTCGGGTTGATCACGCCGTACTGGATGCCCAGTAGCACCGCAGCCACGGCGGCCAGGGTGGCGCCGATGACGAAGGTCAGGGCGATGATGCCATTGGTGTTGATGCCCAGCAGGTTGGCCATCTTGATGTCCTCGGCGCAGGCGCGGCAGGCGCGGCCCAGGCGGGAGCGGGAGATGAACCAGGTCAGGCCGAACATGGTGAGCAGGGTGACGATGAAGATCAGCACCTGTACATAGGAGATCACCACGCCATTCATGGCGTCGGTGCCGATGATGAAGTTGCCCGGCAGCAGGTTGGGGATCGACTTGTCCTTGGAATCCTGGGCCAGCAGCACCCAGTTCTGCAGGAAGATCGACATGCCGATCGCCGAGATCAGCGGGATCAGCCGGTTACCGCCACGCAGGGGGCGATAGGCGATGCGTTCGATGCTGTAGCCATAGGCACTGGCGATGACGATGCTGGCGGCGAAGGCGGCGAGCATGACGATGGGCAGGCTGTGGATGCCCAGCATGGCGAGGCCCGCGATGGCGATGAAGGCCACGTAGGAGCCGATCATGTACACCTCGCCATGGGCGAAGTTGATCATGCCGATGATGCCGTAGACCATGGTGTAGCCGATGGCGATCAGGGCATAGGTGCTGCCGACCGTGAGGCCGTTCACCAGCTGTTGCAGGTAATGGTAGAACTCGGGCATGGGTGTCTCCAGAGGACCCAAGTGCACTTCTGGTGCGGGTCCCAGGCCTCGGATGGAGGCGGATAAACGAAGCCCACCGCCGTTGGCGGTGGGCTCCGGTGTTACAGGCAGGGCTTACTTGGCTTCGGTCTTGGAGCCGTCGGCGTGCCATTCGTAGACCACGAACTCGAAGTTCTTCAGGTCGCCTTTCTCGTCGAACGCCAACTCACCGGTGGGGGTGTTGAAGGTGTTGCTGCGCAGTGCCTTGGCCACGTCCTCGGGCTTCTCGTCGCCCGCCTTCTCGATGCCCTGGGCGATGACCTGCACGGCGGCGTAGGAGGGGAACACGAAGGGACCGCTCGCATCCTGCTTCTTGTCCTTGAACGCCTGCACCAGGGCCTGGTTCTTGGGATCCTTGTCGAAGGAGCGCGGCAGGGTGACCAGCAGGCCTTCGGAGGCCTTGCCGGCGATGGCGGAGATGGAGCTGTTGCCCACGCCTTCCGGACCCATGAACTTGGCGGTCAGGCCCTTCTCGGCCGCCTGGCGCAGGATCAGACCCAGCTCGGGGTGGTAGCCGCCGTAGTAGACGAAGTCGACGTTGGCCTGCTTGAGCTTGGCGATCAGCGAGGAGAAGTCCTTGTCGCCGGAGTTGATGCCTTCGAACATGGCGACCTTGATGCCGGCCTTGTCCAGGGTCTGCTTGACCGCGGTGGCGATGCCTTCGCCGTACTGCTGCTTGTCGTGGATGACGGCGACGACCTTGGGCTTGACGTGCTCGACGATGAACTTGCCGGCGGTCGGGCCCTGCATGTTGTCCAGGCCGATGGTGCGGAAGATCAGCTTGTAGCCACGGTTGGTGATGTCGGGGCTGGTGGCCGCCGGAGTCACCATCAGAATGCCTTCGTCCTCATAGATGTCGGAGGCGGGCTGGGTCGAGCTGGAGCAGAGGTGACCGACGACGAACTTGACGCCATCGTTGACGATCTTGTTGGCCACCGCCACGGCTTGCTTGGGATCGCAGGCGTCGTCGTAGATCACGCCTTCGAGCTGCTTGCCCTTGACGCCGCCGGCCTTGTTGATCTGCTCGATGGCCATCTGAGCACCAATGAACTCCATGTCACCGTACTGGGCGACCGGACCGGTCTTGGGGCCGGCCAGACCGATCTTCAGGGTGTCGGCTGCCAGGGTATGGCTGGCCATGCCGGCCAGGGCCAGGGCCGCGATCAGACGGGAGAAACGCAGAGTTGCCTTTTTCATGAGTGCTCCACTCGGAATGCTTTTATTAATGAGGCAGTTGGAAGCGAAAGTGTGCCGATTTTGTTCTATATGACGCGCTGCGCAGTTTAATCACCGTCTGTTCGTCTTGGAAAGCTGGCGACGACAACTTGTCGGACTTGTCGACCGCGCGTCCGGGCGCTCGGCAAGCGAAGAGGGCGCCGGTAGAATCCGCCCTTTTCACGAGGCCCGCACCATGACCGATCACGCAACGCGCTACGCCACCCTGCTCGGGCAGACTGCCGCCATCGGCTGGGAAGAATTGCAACCGCATTTTGCGCGGGGCGTGCTGCTGGAAGTGGCACCGGAGCTGGACCTGATCGAGGCGGCCATCGCCGTGACCCAGGACGATGCCGCCCGGGTGGGGCTGTGGCTGCAGCAGGGCCAGCTGGCCAAGGTCGACGAAGACCGGGCGCGCCGCCGACTGGAAGCGCCGGCGGTGGCCCTGTGGGCGGTGGTGGTCGCGCCCTGGGTGCTGATGCAGGAGCGTCCGGCCGAGCGCTGAAACGCAAAGGCCCGCGCAAGGCGGGCCGTTGGCTGGCGGGCGTGACTCAGCGTTCGCTGTCGAGATCGCGGAGCTGGTGTTCGCCGTAGCGATCGCCGGCCACCGCGCCTGGCGGCAGCAGCCGTTCCAGCTCGGCACGGTCCGCGGCGCTCAGGGTCACCGCCAGCGCACCGAGGGATTCGTCCAGCTGATCGCGGCGGCGGGCACCGACCAGGGGCACGATGTCGTCGCCCTGGGCGGCGACCCAGGCGACCGCCAGCCGGGCAGGGGTGGTGCCCCGGCGTTCGGCGAATTGTTGCAGACCTTCCACCAACGCCAGGTTGCGCTCCACGTTGCCCGGCTGAAAGCGCGGACTATGGGCGCGGAAGTCACCGCTGCCGGCGGGCTGGCGCCAGTGGCCGCTGAGCAGACCCCGGGAGAGCACGCCATAGGCGGTGATGCCGATGCCCAGGTCGCGGCAGGTCGGTAGGATCTCCGCCTCGATACCGCGCGAGACCAGCGAATACTCGATCTGCAGGTCGCAGACCGGATGCACGGCCGCCGCCCGCCGCAGGGTCTCCGCACCCACCTCCGAAAGGCCGATATGGCGGATGTAGCCGGCCTGCACCAATTCGGCGAGGGCGCCCATAGTGTCCTCGATGGGCACCTGGCGATCCAGCCGCGCCGGACGATAGATGTCGATGTGGTCCACACCCAGACGCTTGAGGCTGTAGGCGACGAAATTCTTGATCGCCGCCGGCCGGGTGTCGTAGCCCAGCCACTCGCCGCCCGGACCGCGCAGGGCGCCGAACTTGACGCTGATCAGCGCCTGATCGCGCCGACCGCGCAGGGCTTCGCCCAGCAGCAGTTCGTTGTGGCCCATGCCATAGAAGTCACCGGTGTCGAACAGGATGACGCCACGTTCAAGGGCGGCCTGGACGGTGGCGATGGCCTCGCCACGGTCGGCGGCGCCATAAAGATCGGACATGCCCATGCAGCCCAGACCAAGGCTCGATACCAAGGGGCCCTGCTGGCCCAAGCGACGCTGTTGCATGAGGGATTCCTCGTCAGATGGATGAGGCTTCACTCTAGCCAGGATGACGCTGTGCGATAATCCGCTCTCGACACAACGACCTGTTCGCTCAGCCGTACAATGGAGGCGCCTTGAATCTGGATGACCTGGCGGCCTTCGCCGCCGTGGCCGAGGCCCGCAGCTTTCGCGGCGCCGCCTATGTGCGCGGCGTGGCGGCGTCTTCCCTGAGCGATGCCGTGCGCCGGCTGGAACGGGAACTGGATGTCCGGCTGCTGCACCGCACCACCCGCAGCGTGACCCCCACCGCGGCCGGCCAGCGTCTGCTGGAGCGCCTCACCCCCGCGCTGCGCGAGGTGCGCGGCGCGCTGGACGCCATCAATGCCGAGGGCGAGAGCCCGGTCGGCAGCCTGAGACTCAATGTGCCCACCATCGTCGCCCGGGTACTGTTGCCGCCGCTGATCGGGCCCTTCCTGGCCCGGCACCCGGGCATTCGCTTGGAGGTGGTGGCCGAAGACCGGCTGATCGACGTGCTCGCCGCGGGTTTCGATGCCGGGGTGCGCTACGACGAGCACCTGGAGGCCGACATGATCAGCGTACGGCTGGGTCCGGTCACCCAAAGATTCGCCGTGGCCGGAACCCTTGCCTACCTGGAACGACACGGCGTACCGGCACACCCCGCCGACCTGGTCCGGCATTCCTGCATCGGCCATCGCTTCGCTAGCGGCCTGGTGGCGCAGTGGAGCTTCGAGCGCGGCAGCGAGGTCCTCAATGTCGCGCCGGGCAGTCGCCTGCTGGCCTCGACACTCGATCTGGAATTGCAGGCCGCCCTCGACGGCGTCGGCCTCATCTATTCCTTCGCCGACTACCTGGCCGCGCCCCTGGCCGACGGCCGCCTGGTGGAAGTGCTGGCGGACTGGTCGCCGTCCTTTCCCGGTCCGCGGCTCTACTACGCGGATCGCCGCCAGTTGCCCGCGCCCCTGCGCGCCTTCGTGGCCTTCCTGCGCGAGCGTCACGGCTAGGCGAGCGCGCGGGGCGCCGCTACCCTGAGCGCCAGTCCGCCGCCTGGAGCCGCCATGACGTCCCTGTACATCCGCCTGGTAACGTCCTCATGATCATCGGCACCGCCGGCCACATCGACCATGGCAAGACCGCGCTGATCCAGGCCCTCACCGGGGTCGCCGGTGACCGCCGCCGCGAAGAGCAGGCGCGTGGCATCACCATCGACCTGGGCTATGTCTATGCCGACCTGGGCGACGGCGGCCTCACCGGCTTCATCGACGTACCCGGCCACGAGCGCTTCGTGCACAACATGCTGGCCGGTGCCAGCGGCCTGGATCTGGCCCTGCTGGTGGTGGCGGCCGACGATGGCGTCATGCCGCAGACCCGCGAGCACCTGGCGATCCTCGAATTGCTCGGCATTCCCCGGCTGCTGGTGGCCCTGACCAAGGCCGATCGGGTGGACGCCGAGCGGCTGGCCCAGGTGCGTCAGGAGGTCAGTGCGCTGCTGGCTGCCGGGCCCTTCGCCGGGGCGCCGCTGTATCCGGTGGCCAGCCCCAGCGGCGCCGGCATCCCCGCGTTGCGCGCCGCCCTGCTCGCGGCCCTGGACCAGGTGCGCCAGCGCAATGCCCGCGGCGGCTTTCGCCTGGCGGTGGACCGGGTATTCAGCGTCGCCGGGGCCGGCGTGGTGGTCACCGGCACCGCCTTTGCCGGCCAGGTGGCCATTGGCGACGAACTCATCCTCACCCCGCGTGGCCAGCGGCTGCGGGTGCGGGGACTGCATGCGCAGAATCGCGCCGCGGAAGCGGCTCAGGCCGGTCAGCGGGTGTCGCTCAATCTGGCGGGAGAGCGCCTGAGCACCGACAGCCTCGCCCGCGGCGACTGGCTGGTGGCCGAGGCGCTGCACGCGCCCACCACCCGCCTCGACGTGGAGCTGCGCCTGCTGCCCGGCGAGGCGCGCAACCTGGCGCACTGGACGCCGGTGCACGTGCACCTCGGCGCCCAGGATCTCACCGGGCGCGTCGCCCTGCTGGAAGGCGACAGCCTCGCCCCGGGTGCCACGGCCCTGGCGCAGCTGGTGCTCAATGCGCCTTTGCACGGGGTGCACGGCGATCGCCTGGTGCTGCGCGACCAGTCCGCCCAGCGCACCCTGGGCGGTGCGCGGCTGCTCGATCCCTTCGCCCCGGCCCGCCATCGCCGCACCCCGCAACGCCTGGCGCAACTTCAGGCGCTGCGGCAGGGCGGCCTGGAGGAAGCCCTGCCCGAACTCCTGGCCCAGGCCGACGGCGGTCTCGATCCACGGCTGCTGGCGCGTCAGTTCAACCGACCCGAAGGCGACTGGCAACTGCCCGCCGACACCCTGAGGGTGGAGACGCGGGTCGGCCCGCGGTTGTTTGCAGCCTCCTTGTGGCAGGCAGCGCTCGAGCGCCTGAGCGAAGCGCTCGCTACCTTTCACCAGGAACAACCCGACGAGCTGGGTCCGGATCGGGATCGCCTGCGCCGCATCGCCGCGCCGGAACTTGAGCGGCCCGTCTATCTGGCGCTGCTGGAGACGGCCCTGGCCGAAGGGCGCCTGCAGAGCAGCGGTCCCTGGCTGCACCTGCCCGATCACCGGGTACGCCTCACCGAGGCGGAGGAGGGGCTCAAGGCCCGGCTCTGGCCGCTGCTGGAGGCCCAGCGCTTCGATCCGCCCTGGACCCGCGATCTCGCCAAGAGCCTGGGTCAGCCCGAGGCCGAGGTGCGGCTATTGCTGCGCAAACTGGCCCGGCTGGGGGAACTGACCCAGGTGGTCAAGGATCTCTTCTATCCCCAGGCGAGTCTGGAAGCCGCGGCCGGCGAGGCATTGCGCCTGGAGTGCGAAGCAGGGATCATTCGCGCCGCGGCCTTTCGCGATGCCCTTGGCATCGGTCGCAAGCGCAGCATCCAGATCCTCGAATGCCTGGATCGCATCGGTTTCACCCGTCGCTTCGGCGACGAGCGCCGGGTCCGCCCGGACAGCGCCTGGGCCCGCGGCGCCGAGGGCTAGCGCAACAGAGGAAGGCAATCACGCCCGGTGGCGTGGCCGGGCTTCAAACCCGGTTGGGGACGGCAGCCGTTCCCGGGTGGGTTCGACTCCCACTGCCTTCCGCCATTTCCTGCGGTCAGTGCCCGTCCACCGGGTGATGCAGCACCGCGCCCTCCCGCTGCAACTCCTGCAGGAACCAGTCGGCCGCCCAGAGCTGTTCGGGCATATAGAGACCCGCCGGCAGTGGTTTTCCGCCTACCAGGCCCAGCACCCGCTCCAGCGACAGCACCAGCCCGAGGGCGGTCAGCGAGGCCTGCCCCTGGCTGAATTCCAGCACGGACCGTGCGGTGGTGGTCTGGCTGTCCCTTTCGCCGGTCGCCCTGACCGCGATTTCGGCCGCCGTTTCCGCGCCCCGCCGGCGGCTGGAGGACTCGCCCATGGCGATGTCGAAGCGGAGTTCCGGCGCGGCGGTGGTGGCCCAGAGACTGAGCAGGTCGATGGAGCCAAAGGCCGTGGCGGCCAGCGTGCGACCGTCCAGCGCCCTGACGCTGCCCTGCAGGTCGGCACCGCTCAGCCAGTGGCGGCGCCCATGGCGGAACGCCAGGGCCGCGGGCGCCGCGCTGTGCACTCGCGCCATGTCTTCCCAGGCCAGGGGACCGGCCGGATCTTCTTCATCCAGCAAGACCTCCACCCCGATCGCCGTGACCCGGGTGAAGCGGCGGGCGAGATCGAGCGCCAGCGCCAGGGCGGCGCCCGAAGCCCAGTGGCTGGACAGCACCAGGGCATGGGCGCCGGGGCGGTGCATGAACAGGGCGACCTCCGGGCCCAGTTCGGTGACGCCGGTGTTGGCATTGAGATAGGGGATGCCCAGGCGCTGGGCGAGGCGCAAGCCGTGCAGGGCCTGATCCGGTGCCAGCATGATCATGGCTGCCGGGGTGAGAGCGGGATCCAATCCCAGCCCCGGCTGGTCGAGATCCAGGCGCACCGCCCAGGCCTGGCCGGCGGCCTGGGCGACATCCTCGGCCGTGGCGAGGTTGCGGCCGCCGACCAGCAGCGGCCAGTCAGGCTGGCGCTGGCGAAACCAGTGGATGGCCTGGCGGCCTACCGTGCCCGAACCGCCGGCAAAGAGTATGGGTTGCAGTGGCATGATGCTGTCCTCTTCGTTGCAGTGCTGAGGTTCCGGAGACCGCACAGCCGATTGCAAGGGGCTGTACTCCGCATTAACCTACCAGGAGTAGGTTCCAGTTCAGAATTAACCTACCTTTAGTAGGTTTACAAGAAGACTTGACCAATGGCGGAGCAATCCATCCCTGAAAAACCGGTCTCCGAAGGGACCGGACGGCGTCTCTCAAAGGCAGCCCGGCGTCAGCAATTGCTGGAAACGGCACGGGTCATCGTTCGGGAAGAAGGCGCGGATCGCCTGACCCTGGGCTATCTGGCCGTGCAGGCGGGCGTCTCCAAACCGGTCGTCTACGAGCATTTCGGTACCCGCTCGGGACTGCTCATAGAACTTTATCGCTGGCTCGATTTGGCGCAGATGGATGCCTTTCGCCAGGCCATGGCCTCCCGGCAGCAGGGTGCCGAAGAGGCCACCGCGGCGCTGGCCGAGGGTTACATTCGCTGCGTGACCGACATGCAGGGTGAAGTCGGCGTGCTGGCGGCGGCCCTGGCGGGAAGTGAGGAAAAGACGGCGGTGTACCAGGAGTTGCTGGAACATGGCACCCAGATGGTGGCGGCGGTGCTCACGCCGCACAGCAAAAGACCCGCCGCGGAGTTGCAGGTGTCCTGCATCGGTCTGGTCGGCGCCGGCGAGGCCCTGGCCGCGGCCGTGGTGTGCGGGGCGCTGGGCGAGCGCGAGGCCATCGAGGCCTTCACCCGCTTGGTGCGCGCGGTGCTGTAGCCGGCGGCGCTAGTAGACGTCCTTCAGATAGCGCTTCTGCTCGCTCATCCCCCGCAGGTACTCGCTGGCGGCCTCGTCGCTGAGGTGGCCGTGGGTCGCCACCACCTGGCGCAGGGCCTGGTCGACGTCCCGGGCCATGCGGCTGGCGTCGCCGCAGACATAGACGCGGGCGCCGTCCTGCAGCCAGCGCCAGACCTCGGCGCCGCGTTCGCGCAGTCGATCCTGCACATAGACCTTCTCGGCCTGGTCGCGGGAGAAGGCCAGGCTCAGTTCGCTCAGCAGGCCATCGCGCTGGAAGGCTTCCAGTTCGTCACGGTAGTAGAAGTCATGGGCGGCGTGCTGCTCGCCAAAGAACAGCCAGTTGCGCCCCTGGTCGCCCCGGGCGCAGCGCTCGTGGAGAAAGCCGCGGAAGGGCGCGATACCGGTGCCGGGGCCGATCATGATCAGCGGGACGTCGCCCTGGTCCGGCAGGCGGAAATGGCGCGAGGACTGGATATGCACCTCGGTGGTGGCGTCCTGCAGGCGGTCGGCAAGAAAGGTGGAGGCCACGCCCTTGCGATTACCGTAGCGCACCGCCGAGACGGTGAGGTGCACCTGGCCGGCATGGGCCAGGGGGCTGGAAGCGATGGAATAGAGCCGCGGCTGCAGGCGCTTGAGGCTGCTGAGCAACTCACTGGCGTCATGGCGGGCGGGAAAGCGGGCCAGCACATCGGCCAGTTGCCGACCCCAGAGCCAGCGCTTGAGTTCGTCGCGGTCGCCCAGCAGGGCGTGGCAATCGGCATTGCCACTGCGCTCGGCGATCAGCGCCAGGGTCTCGGGGTTGGGGCGGGCGATCTCGTAGTGTTCGCCCAGCGCCTGGCGCAGCGACAGCTCGCCGACCTTGGGGACGGCGACCGGTTGTTCGCCGTCCAGTCCGGCGAGGGCGAGGACTTCCTCGACCAGCTCCGGACAGTTGCGCGCCTTCACGCTCAAGGCGTCGCCGGCCTGGTAGGCCAGGGGTTGCTCGGACGCGAGGCCGAACAGCCTCACCTCCTTGTTGGATCCGGCGCGGTTGAGTCTCCGGTTGATGACCAGCCGCGCCGACACTGCGCTCGGGCGATTAGTGGTGGCCGCAGTCGCCAGGGGCACGCTGGTGGCCTGGGGCGCCAGCTGCCCTTGCAGGGCGGCCAGCCAGGCGTCGGCGCCGTCGAGGCCATCGGCGTCGCAGTCCAGGCGCGGGCAGAGGCGGCGGGCGCCGAGTTCGGCCAGGCGGGCGTCGAGGCGCTGGCCGTGGCCGCAGAATTGGTCGTAGGTGGAATCGCCCAAGGCCAGCACGGCGTAGTCCAGTTCGGCCAGGGAGGCGTCGAGCCGATCGAGGCCCTGCCAGAAGGCTTGGCCATTGTCCGGGGCTTCGCCATCGCCAAAGGTGCTGCTGACCAGCAGGACGCGGCGGGCACCGGTCAGGCGTTCCACGGCATAGGCGGCCATGTCGTGCAATTCCACGCTGAGACCGGTCTGGCACAGGCGGGCGACGCAGCGCTCGGCCAGGGCTTCGGCGTTGCCGGTCTGGGACGCCCAAAGCACCACCAGATCGGCGGGGGCGGTAGCGGCCATGGCCAGGCTGGCGGCCTGGCTTTCCGGCAGGCGGCTGAACAACCCGGCGAGCAGGCCGTCGAGCCAGAGGCGGGTGTCGGCGGCCAGCGGCGCCTGGGCCGGCAGGCAGGGCACGCCCTGGGCCCCGCCATCGCGCAGGCCGTCCATGAAGCCGGCCAGGTAGGTGCGTTCGGCCGCGCTGAGCTGTGGCCGTACCGCGGCTGCGACCCCGGTGAGCTCGGCCAGGCGCGCCAGGGCGGGCAACTGAGCGCTCTCTGCGACGGGCTCGTCGGCCGGCAATTGGCGGTGGGGAATGGTGGCGACGCGGGTCAGGCGCACGGCGCAGACCTTGAGTTCCGGTTGCAGCGAGAGCGGATCGACGGCGTCGCTGGTGACGGCATTGATGGCCAGGTCGCTGCCCTGGACGTCGGCCCAGTGAAAGGGCGCGAAGCAGTTGCCGGGCTGGACCCGGTCGCTGAGGGTCACCGGCAACACGGCACGGCCGCGGCGCGAGGTGATCTCCAGCCGGTCGCCCGCGCTGAGCCCCAACGCCTGAGCGTCCTGGGGATGCACCTCGACGAAGGGCGCCGGATTGAGGCGATTCAGCGCGGCGATCTTGCCGGTCTTGGTGAGCGTATGCCACTGGTGCTGCAGACGCCCGGTGTTGAGCACGAAGGGGTAGTCGACATCGGGTAATTCCGCCGGATCCAGGTGGGGACGGGCGAAGAATTGCGCCTTGCCGCTGGCGGTGGCGAAGTTGAGGGCGGTCGGTTCGCCGGTCTCATCCAGGCGCAGGGTCTGGCTGCGGCCGTCGTTGCGATAGCGGATCGGCTGGCGCCGATCGCTCTCTTGGCTGGGGCAGGGCCATTGCAGCGGCGTCTGGCGCAGCCGGGCATGGCTGGCACCGCGGAGGTCGTAGCCGGTCTGGGGGTTGTGGAATTGCCGGATCTCGTCGAACACCTCGGCGGCCGAGGCGTAGCTGAAGTGCTCGCCATAACCCATCGCACAGGCGACGTCGGCGATGATCCGCCAGTCGGCGCGGGCCTCGCCGGGCGGATTGACGGCCTGGGGCGCCAGGGTCAAGTTGCGCTCGGAGTTGATCATCACCCCGTCGGCCTCGGCCCAGAGCGCGCCGGGCAAGAGGATGTCGGCGTACGGATTGGTCTCGGTGTCGAGAAAGGCGTCCTGGGTGATCACCAGTTCGGCGGCCTGCAGGCCGCGGATTACCGTCTCGCGATTGGCCACGCTGGCCACCGGGTTGGTGCAGATGATCCAGCAGGCCTTCACGGTGCCGGCGGCCAGCTCCTCGAACAGGGCGACGGTGCCCTGGCCAAGACGGGTGTGCAGGGTGCCCTCGGGAATGTCCCAGGCTCGCTCGACGAAGGTGCGGTCGGCGGCCGACAGCAGGCTGCGTTGGCCGGGCAGACCGGGACCCATGTAGCCCATCTCGCGCCCGCCCATGGCGTTGGGCTGGCCGGTGAGGGAGAAGGGGCCGCTGCCGGGGCGGCAGATCTTGCCGGTGGCCAGGTGCAGGTTGCACAGGGCGTTGGTGCTCCAGGTGCCATGGGTGCTCTGATTCAGGCCCATGGTCCAGAGGCTGGTCCATTCGCCGGCTTCGCCGATCCAGCGCGCGGCGGTGCGGATGTCCGCCTCGGCCAGACCCGTCCCGGCGGCCACGCGCGCGGGACTGTAGTCGGCGAGAAAATCGGGCATGGCCTCCCAGCCCTCGGTATGGGCGGCGATGAAGGCTTCGTCCAGATAGCCCTCGGCGTGCAACAGGTGCAGCAGGCCATTGAGCAGCAACAGATCGGTGCCCGGGCGCAGTTGCAGGAAGAGATCGGCCTTTTCGGCAGTGGCGGTGCGCCGCGGATCGATGACGATCAGCCGGGCGCCGCGCTTGACCCGATCCAGCAGGCGCAGGAAGAGGATGGGGTGACAGTCGGCCATGTTGGCGCCGCTGACCAGGAAGAGATCGGCGTGGTCGAGGTCGTCGTAGGAGCCGGGCGGGCCGTCGGCGCCAAGGGACAGCTTGTAGCCGGTGCCGGCGCTGGCCATGCACAGCCGGGAATTGGATTCGAGCTGGTTGGTGCCGATGAAGCCCCGCGCCAGCTTGCTCACCAGGTACTGGGCCTCCAGCGACAGCTGGCCGGACACATAGAAGGCGATGGCGTCCGGCCCGTGGCGGTCGAGGATGGCACGCAACCGCTCGGCGGTGGCAACGACGGCCTGATCCAGCCCGGTCTGCACCGGTTCGTGGGAGCGGTCGTGGCGGACGTAGGCCTGCGCCATGCGCCCACTGTCCACCAGCGCCTGGTGGCTGGTGCTGCCCTTGGTGCAGAGGCGGCCGCGATTGGCCGGATGGTCGCGATCGCCGCTGACCTTGGTGACCCGGCCGTCTTCCACCTGCATGACGATCCCGCAGCCGACGCCGCAGTAGGGGCAGACGCTCTTGATGTGGGTAGTGGCCATGGCAAGGATCCTTCGAGAACCAGAAAGCGAAAAGGCGCCGGTCGTGCTCCCCGGAGGGAGACGAACACGGCGCCTTTGTCGTGAAAGGGGGCGATCGGCGTTGACCGCTCCATGCTGAGTATTTAGCAAGGCCCGCGCCAGCTTGCCCCGGCGCGCGCGGGGGGCGCATTCCTACTGCTCTGGCGGGGTGCCGGTGGCGCTGGCCGATGCCACGGCGGTGGGGGTCGCGATGCGCCGTGACGGGGCAGGCCGGCCCGGTCTTGCACCGTTGTGGTTCTGCTCGGCGGGCGTTCGGACAGCCTCTGGCAAGCCACTCGGCAGGCTGCAGCCCGCGCCAGCGGCGGATCTTCGGGCGATCAGGCGGAACTGGCACAGCCGATGCAAAAGCCCTGATAGACCCGCATTTTCGGGTCGCCCGGTCGATCAACGGCGATCGACAGCCACTGCAGGCGACGGGCACGGAGCAGAGCCCAGGGCTCCTCCCTACATAGAACAGGCAAAGGCGCCTGAGACCGCAAGGTTTCAGGCGCCTTTTTATTTGCCGCGACTCAACCTGATTGGCCTCGGCCGGGGGATAGCCTCCATGAACAGCATCGTGACCCGCAAAGAACGCCTGATCGTCGTCGGCAACGGCATGGTCGGCCATCACCTCGTCGAGCAGCTGCTGGCGGCCGGCGCCCTGGACCACTACGAGATCCACGTCTTCGGCGAAGAGCGTCAGCGCGCCTACGACCGGGTGCATCTCTCGGAATACTTCGCCGGCCGTGACGCCGAATCCCTGGCGATGAGCGCAGCCGACCTCTATGCCGTGCCCGGCCTGGTGCTGCACCTGGGCTGCGCGGTGACCGGCATCGACCGCGAACAGCGTGAGGTGCTGACCCCTGAAGGCGCCTTTGGCTACGACCGCCTGGTACTGGCCACCGGCTCCTATCCCTTCGTGCCGCCCATCGAGGGCGCCGAAGGCGACTCACGCCTGGTCTATCGCACCCTGGACGACCTGGACACCATCCGCCTGGCCGCCGCCAAGGCGCGCCGCGGCGTAGTGGTGGGGGGCGGCCTGCTCGGCCTGGAAGCGGCCAATGCGTTGAAATCCCTGGGCCTGGAAGCCCATGTGGTGGAATTCGCCCCGCGCTTGATGCCGGTGCAGCTGGACGACCTGGGCGGTGCCGCCCTGCGCCAGCGCATCGAAGACCTGGGCGTGGGCGTGCACCTGTCCAAGGCCACCCAGAACATCACCGCCGGCAGCGAGTACCGCTACCGCATGAACTTCGCTGGCGAGGATTTCCTCGAGACCGACCTGATCCTGTTTTCCGCTGGCATCCGTCCCCAGGACGCCCTGGCCCGCAGCTGCGGCCTGGAGCTCGGCCCTCGCGGCGGGGTGGCGGTGGACAACGGCTGCCTGACCAGCGATCCCTTCATCCATGCCATCGGCGAGTGCGCCGCCTGGAATGGCAGCGTCTTCGGCCTGGTCGCGCCGGGCTACCAGATGGCGCGCCTGGTGGCCGCCACCCTCTGCCACGGCCAGAGCACGCCCTTCACCGGCGCCGACATGTCCACCAAGCTCAAGCTGCTGGGCGTGGACGTGGGCTCTATCGGCGACGCCCATGGCGCCACCCCCGGCGCGCGTAGCTATCGCTACATCGACGAAGCCAGCGCCAGCTATCGCCGCCTGGTGGTCTCCGCCGACGGCAAGCACGTGCTCGGCGCCGTGCTGGTGGGCGACAACAGCTACTACGACACCCTGCTGCAATACGCCCAGAACGGCATCCCGCTGCCCCAGGATCCCGCCAGCCTGATCATGCCGGTGGGCGAGGGCGCCCCGACCCTGGGCGCCGATGCCCTGCCGGCCACCGCCACCCTCTGCTCTTGCCACAACGTCACCAAGGGCGCGGTCTGCGCCGCCATCGACGCCGGCTGCACCGATCTCGCCGGCATCAAGAGCTGCACCAAGGCCGCCACTGGTTGCGGTGGCTGCGCGGCGCTGGTCAAGCAGGTCTTCGAGCACGAGCTGATCGCCCGGGGCGTCGAGGTCGACAAGAGCCTTTGCGAACACTTCGACCACACGCGCCAGGAGCTCTATCACCTGGTACGGGTGGAAGGCATCCAGAGCTTCGACGAGCTACTGGCGCGTCACGGTCGCGGCCACCATGGCTGCGACATCTGCAAGCCGGCGGTGGCCAACGTCCTGGCCTCCTGCTGGAACGCGCCCATCACCGATCCGCACCTGGTGCCGCTGCAGGACACCAACGACACCTTCATGGCCAACATGCAGAAGAACGGCACCTATTCGGTGGTGCCACGCATTCCGGGTGGCGAGATCAGCCCGGAAGGCCTGATCGCCATCGGCCAGGTGGCGAAGAAGTACGACCTCTACACCAAGATCACCGGCGGCCAGCGCATCGATCTCTTCGGCGCCCAGCTGCACGAATTGCCGGACATCTGGGGCGAGCTGATCGCCGCCGGCTTCGAGACCGGCCATGCCTACGGCAAGTCGACCCGCACGGTGAAAAGCTGCGTCGGCAGCACCTGGTGCCGCTACGGGGTGCAGGACAGCGTCAAGATGGCGCTGGACATCGAGCACCGCTACAAGGGCCTGCGCGCGCCGCACAAGCTCAAGTTCGCCGTCAGCGGCTGCACCCGCGAGTGCGCCGAGGCCCAGAGCAAGGACATCGGCGTGATCGCCACCGAGAACGGCTGGAATCTCTATGTCTGCGGCAACGGCGGCATGCGTCCGCGGCATGCCGAGCTGTTCGCCACCGACCTGGATGACGAGACTCTGATCCGCTACATCGACCGGCTGCTGATGTTCTACATCCGCACCGCCGACCGCCTGCAGCGCACCTCGGTGTGGCGCGAGTCGCTGGAGGGCGGGCTGGACTACCTCAAGCAGGTGATCATCGAAGACAGCCTGGGCCTGGGTGCCGAGCTGGAAGCCCAGATGCAGCTGGTGGTGGATCGCTACGAATGCGAATGGGCCAATGCCCTGAACGATCCCGACAAGCTCAAGCGCTTCCGGACCTTCGTCAACCAGCGCGGCAACGACCCGGACATCCACTTCGTCAAGGAGCGCGGCCAGCGCCGGCCGGCGCGTCACCACGAACTTCAGCTCATCGCCGTCACCGAGGAGGCTTGACCATGACCCAGACCAATACCGCTCGCGCCCTGGAGCCCCGCTGGCAACCCCTGTGCCACTTGACCGATCTGGTGCCCCAGTCCGGTGTGGTGGCCCTGTACGAGGGCGAGCAGGTGGCGCTGTTCTATCTGCCCGAGACCGAGCAGAAGGTCTTCGCCGTGGGCAATCGCGATCCCAAGTCCGGCGCCAATGTCATCGGCCGCGGCATCGTCGGCCAACTGGGCCAGGACCTGGTGATCGCCTCGCCGCTGTACAAGCAGCATTTCCGCCTGGCGGACGGTGGCTGCATGGAATACCCCGAGCAGGCGCTGCCCACCTGGGCGGTACGGCTGAACGGGGAACGGGTGGAGATCGCCTGAGGCTTTCGCGTCTGGCCTTCTCTCACCCCACTCTTCTCCCGGAGGGAGAGGGGGCGGTATGGCGTGGCGCGGAACTCGCGTAGCCTGGACAACGGCGCAGCCCTGCCCGGGTGATCACCGCGCCTAGGCGGCTGACTGTTGCACCCACCGTAGTGCAGCGTTGCGCGATAGGTGCGGGTCCAGGCAGGCGAAAACTCCCGGTCGGGGCGATACTCAAGGAGCGGGGACGCTGTCTGCCGATCCTGGCAGTCGCCCTGCGGGAGGTCATCATGCGCCTGACAAGAACAATTCGCTCCGCGCTGTTCATCGCCCTGCTGCTGGCCCTGGCCGCCATCGCCCTGCTGGAAGGCTGGCGCGCGCAACCGGTGGGAGAACCCGCCTTGCGCGCCGATCCGGTCTGTAGCCACGGCTATGCGCCCTATGGCTGCTATCCGGTACCGGCCCGTGGCGGCGACCTGGGGTGGCTGGAGCGACTCTAGGTCCTCACCCAGCCCTTAGGTCAGTATCCAGCAGCGCCGCCAGTTCGCGGTCGGACAGGGCGTGGCCGAACAGCGGGCCCTGGACTTCGGCGCAGTGCTGCGCCTTTAGCCAGGCCAACTGGCCTGATGTCTCGACGCCCGTCGCTGCCACCCGGAGTCCCAGGGTGCGTCCCAGGCCGATCAGCGCCTGGGCGATGGCGGCATCGGCCTGCCGCTGGTCCAGGCGGGCGATGAGCTGGCTATCGAGGCTGATGCCCTCCAGCAGGGGCTGGCGTAGTGCATCGAGGGCGCCGAGGCCTTTGCCGAAATCGGCCAGGCTCAGGCGTACGCCCAGGGCCTTGAGCGCCTGGAGTTGAGGGAGCGGCGGATCACCGTCTGCCCGCAGCAGCGCCTCGGGCAGTTGCAGCTCCAGGCGTTCCGCTGCCAGGCCACTGGTCTGCAAGGCCTGGGCGACTGCCTCCACCAGAGCCTTGGCATCGTCGAACTGGCGAGGCGACACCCCGATGACCAGCCGCAGCGGCGCGGGCCAGGCCGCTGCGGCGCGGCAGGCGCTATCCAACAGCCAGAGCCCCAAGGGAGCGCTGAGTCCGGTCTCTTCGGCCAGGGCCAGGAACGCCTCTGGCGGTAACGTTCCGCGTATCGGGTGGGCCCAGTGCAACTGGGCTTCGACACCACTCAGGGTGCCGTCTGCCGTGCGCCGGCGGGGCAGGTAGGCCAGGCGCACCTGGTCGCGCGCCAGGGCCTGGCGCAGTTCCTGTTCCAGGTCACGACGCTGGCTGAGCTGGGCGTCCATGGCCGGTGCATGAAAGCACCAGCCGTTGCGGCCCGCGGCCTTGGCCTGGTAGAGCGCGATATCGGCCAGGCGCAGCAATTCCTCGACCTGGTCGGCCTGGCCCGGCGCCTGGGCGATGCCGATGCTGGTCCCGACGCTGACGGTCTGCTCTTCCAGCAGGATCGGCCGGGCGATGGCGGTTACCAGCCGGGCACAGATCTGGTCGACCGTCGTGGCATCCAGGTGACCGAGCAGCACCACGATGAATTCATCGCCGCCCAGCCGCGCCACCAGGCCGCCGGGCCTCAGGCTGGCTTGCAGACGACGGGCGATTTCCTGCAGCACCCGATCACCGGCGGCGTGGCCGAGGCTGTCGTTGATCGGTTTGAAGCGATCCAGGTCCAGACTGAGCAGGGTGAGCGGCGTGCTGGGTTGCGCCAGTTGAGCGGCCAGGTAGTGCTGCAACTGCAACCGGTTGGCCAGGCCGGTCAGGCTGTCGTGTTGCGACAGATGCTCGATTTCGGCCTGGGCGTTGACCGCGGCGGTGATGTCACTGGCGGTTCCACGAAAACCCGCACCCTGGGGCAAGGGGCGGGCGGTGATTTCGCAGACCCGGGAATGGCCGAGACGGTCACGATAATGACAGCGCAGCACCTGCCGCTCGTCGAGGTGTCGAGCGTTGTCCAGGAGCCAGTCAGCCAGCCTGGTCGTCTCGGTGCTGAACAGTTCCGCGAGTGGCCGACCGAGCCAGCTGCCAGGCGCATGCCCGGTGATGCGGGCGAAGCGTTCGGACAGATAGGCGATGCGGCCTTCGGCATCGCTTTCCCAGAGCCAGTCGGAGGCCGCCTCGGCGAGCTCGCGAAAGCGGCGTTCGCTGCGACTCAGCTCCGTCTGGCTGGCGACAAGGGCATCGAACTGCTGGTCGAGCTGCCGGGCCGAATTCAGCGCATGGCGGATCAGCAGCGCCAGCACCAGGCCGAGCAACAGCACCCCTGCCAGGAACACCGGTAGCGTCCGGCGCAGCAACTGGGCGCCGGGCCGTGGAGGTTGCCAGTTGAGCAACAGCGGTGAATCCAGCGGGCGCAGGGATTCATGATCGGGCAGAGGCAACCGGGAGGCCTGCAGCGTCGGCAGCCCGTAGGTGTCGCTGAGATGAGCCAGGGTCGCGGGGTCGAGCACATTGACAAACAGCATCACCGAGGGCACGCCGGCGCCCGGCGTGACGCCATAGCTCGCGCCCGGCGTGATGGTGGCAGCGGCGACCAGCGCAGGGACGCCGCCGACACTCAGGATCCGCACCAGGCTTTCGGTTTCTCCAGGTCGCTTGCGAGTCGCCGCCAGCAGGGCAGTGAGATCCCCTTCCAGCCATTGCGCGGCCGTGCGCTCCGTTGGCTGGCCGTCGATCACGGCATAGACGGTACGGTCCTGGGGATCCAGCACGAAGACGCCGTTGTAGCCATAGAGCTCATAGGGAATGTCGCCAACGTTACGCTCCTCGTCGGCCCAGAAGCGATCGACCTTCAGGTGCAGGTGCTTGTAGGCCTCGCCCCACTTGGCATAGTTGATGATGTTATGGCCGATCTCGTTTTCCACCTGCTCCAGGGTGCGGGTGATATAGGTCCGCGCCCGCTGCTGGACATCGGCGTCCTGGCTGGAGGCGGTCTTGATCAGCAGGTAGCAGCCGATGCCGAGCAGGATCGGCAGGGCGCAAATGACCGGAAACAGGCGCAGCAACAGGGCGTGGCTGCGACGGGTGGCGATGGGGGTTGACGACATGAGGGACCTGGGCGGCGTTGGACGACGGTCAGGTTTCCTGCGCGGTGGCCAAAGACGGCGCGAGGAATATCTGGCCAGGTGCCATTATCGGCGACTGGCTAACAGACGTCTGCTCATCATCGGACCAGGGGCAGCGCTGAGCTGCCCGGACGGTCGACCGCTCAAGGACGCGGCGGATAGCCGATCAGCAGTTCGTTGATCAGGCGGCCAAAGCCGGCACTGCGTTGGGCGGGCGTGGCGTTCTGGTCGTCCAGCAGCCGTTCTTCGCTGGCACGCCAGACCAGCTTGCCATCGCGGCCGTCGAGCATGTCGAGCTGCACCGTCATCACCGGGTAGGTGACGGTCTGGGTGCGCACATAGCTCGGTCCCCAGGGGCCCGGGCTCCAGGCGGAGCCCCAGGGGCCACCCCAGCCCGGACCCCAGTAGGGGTCGGCATAGCTGTAGCTCTGCTGGCGCTGATCGAGGATCACATAGAGCTTGATCCTGAGGTCTGGCCGCGTGCCTGTCGCGGCGGGGCGCAGCCCACGCTGGTCGAGGCCGCCGCTGACCGAGTCGCGCAGGCGCTGCTCGGTAAGATCGCTGCGCACCCGGGGATCGTTGGGGCGGTATTCGATGGCTGGATCGGCCCAGCTCCAGCTGCGATAGGCGGCGAAGTCGCGGCTGGCGTCATAGTCCAGATTGCGCGGGCCGCGTTCGGCGCAGGCCGTCAGCAGGAGGACCGCAAGCAGCAGGAGGCAACGTTTCATGGGCGATCTTCGGCGGTGAGGGTAGTAGTCTGCTTGGACTGGCTTGAGGGCCACTTATCCCCTCAGCTCGGCGGATAGTTGGCCAGCAGGCGGCGGGTGGTGTCTCTCAGGGTGCGTGCGCGTTCGCCGCTGTTGCCGCCAGTGGCCTGCTCGGCGGCCGAATGCCAGAGCACGCGCCCCGTGGCGGGATCGAGCAATTCCACCTCCAGCACATCGACCACAAAGGTCCGGGTGCGGGTCCGCGCCTGGCCGACCGTGGCGCCATAGCCGGGGCCATAGCCATAGGGCCCGTAGCCGCCGTAGCCGTAGCTGGTGTCGTAGTAGTCGGTGTACTGCTCGCTGCGCTGCTGCTGGGTGAGGCGGGCACGCACCTGAAGATCGGCGCGGGCACCGCCGATGGCCGGTCGCAAGCCGCGCTGGTCGAGGCCATCGGCCACCGCCTGCTGCACGGTCTGGCCATCCAGGCCACCGCTGACCACCGCGGCACCCGGTGCCCAACTCCAGGTGCGATAGCGACTCCAGTCGCGGGGCGCTGGCGGATAGGCCGCCGGATCCTGCTGCGGCAGTACCGGCACCGCGGCCTCCGGGAGGCTGCCGGCGACATAGGGATTGGGCGTCTGGCAACCGGCCAGGGCGAGCAGCGCGAGCGACAGGCAGAGCAGGGGGCGACGCATGACCGTTCCTCGAAGGAATGCTGGCCAGAGCATACCGCGCCCGGCGTTATCCTGCCTTAGCTTGGCAGAGCCAATGCAGATAGCGCCCCAGGCCCGCGAAAGCCGGGTGCCGCCGGTGGGCCAACTCCATGGCCACCAGCTCCTCGCCGTTGGCGCGAGCCTGGAACTCCGGCGGCATGTAGTCGTGAAAGACCCGTACGCCGCTGCGCGCCTGGATCCGCCAGTCCGGCGCCAGCCAGGCCTCGACTTCGCGCGGATCGAGGGGCCGTTGCGGGGTGAGGCCCCGTTGGCCGGCGCCCGCGTAATCGCCCTGCCTGAGTTTGCGGAAATGCCCCTTGAGAAGATTGCGATAGATCAGGGCGTCGCGGTTGTAGAAGGCCAGGGACAGCCAGCCGTTCGGGGCCAGGCAGCGCTCTAGCGTCGGCAGGATCGCCGTAGGCGTCTCCAGCCATTCCAGCACTGCGTGGCAGAGCACCAGGTCGAAGGGCTCGGCGAAGGCGGGCAACTCCTGCCAGGGCAATGCCAGCCAATCGGCGCCGAGTCCGGCCGCGGCAAAGGCCTCCTGGGCGCCGGCGAGCATGGGCGCCGACGGCTCGGCCAGGGTCACGGCATGGCCCTGCTGGGCCAGCCAGAGACTCATGTGGCCCAGGCCGGCACCGATGTCCAGCACCCGCAGGGGACGCCCGGGCAGTACCTCGGCGAGATCCGCCTGCAGCACCGCCAGGCGGATGGCGCCCTTGGTGCCGCCATAGATGTTGGCGGCGAAACGGGTGGCGCGGTCGTCGAAGAAGGTATCGCTCACGGCAGGAAGCGCCTCTCGTTGTCGGCCAGCTTGGCCAGCACTGCCTGTTCCACGTCCAGCTCCAGTTCGCTGCCCAGTTGCAGCAGATAGAGCAGCACGTCGGCGATTTCCTGGCCGGCGTGTTCGCGCTCGGCGGCGCTCAGCTCGCGGGCCTCGGCATCGCTTTTCCACTGGAAGATCTCCACCAGCTCGGCCATCTCGACGCTGGCCGCCATCGCCAGATTCTTGGGGTTGTGATAGCGCCGCCAGGCGTTGGCATCGCGGATGGCGTGCAGGCGGGTGAGCAGGGCAGGAAGGTCCATGGGCGTCCAGGGATTGGCAAAACGTCATTGTCCCATGGCGGGACCAGGGCGCGTCAGTGTCTTGTCCGCTGGTCTCTGCGCGACAGTCCGGCGCTACTGCTCTACTCTGGGCCCATCACCGATACGCTGGCCGCTGGAGCCCTGATGAAATTTCGCCTGTCCGGACCGTTGCTGACCCTGCTGATGATCACCAACGCCGCCCATGCCGAAAAGCTGCTGCTGGAAGGCACTCTCGGCCAGTCCCGGGTGGTGGTGGAGGTCGATCCCACCGCCAATGACGAAGCCTCTGGCCGCTACTTCTATGACCGCTATCGCCGAGATCTGCGCCTGAGCGGTCCGGTGCAATCGGGCGACCAGCTCAGGCTGGAGGAGGGTGCGCCCTGGCAGGACGGCCCCAAGGCCAGCTGGTCGCTGACGCGCGGCAAGGGCGGTCGCTGGAGCGGTACCTGGAGCGGTGCCGGCAAGACCTTGCCGCTCGCCCTGGCGCCGCTGCAGCTGGAACAGTCCGCGGCGGCGGATCGCTATCGCCAGACACTGCGCCAGGACGATCCCTACGAATTCCGCCGCCTGCAGGGGCTGACCCTGGAGCAGGGTGAGCGCCAGACCTTCATGGGCCGTGAGCTGCATTGGTGGCGCGAGCCGGTGTCGGGCATGCGGCTGTTCACCGTGGCGGGCGCCAGCGAGGCGGCCAATGCCGTGCTGCGTGACCGGCTCTGGGCGGAGGTAGACGCCCATCTGAGCTGCATCGGCCCTGATGGCGAGCACAGCCTGCAGGTGACTCCGCAACTGCTCAGCGAGCGGGTGCTCAGCGTCAATCTGTTCAGCCAATACAGCTGCAGCGGCGCGGCCCATCCGGATTTCGGCAGCGCGCCCCTGACCCTGGATCTGCAGACCGGCCAGGAGCTGGCGCTGGAGGATTTCCTCTGGCTGGGCCACGGCCAGCCGGTTCGTCCGCAGCCGGAGGATCGCTATTCCCAGGCCCTGGCGGACTATCGGGAAAAGACCCTGGCGCCCTGGGTGGTGCGGTTGTTCACCCGGCTGTATCCGGAGCTGATGCAGGCGCCGGCCGACGGTGATGGCTGCGACTATCGCAGCGCCGACGTCTGGCAATTCGCGCCCTGGTACCTGACGCCCAAGGGCCTCTATCTCGGCCCGACCTTCTTCCGCGCCGCCCGCAACTGCGACGAACCCGGTGGCACCCTGGTGCCCTACGCCGAGGTCCGCAAGCACCCAGGGCCATTGGTGGACCTGTTGCCCCGCTGACGTAGGTTGGCGCTGAGCGCAGCGAAGCCCAACGCTCCTCTACCCGGCGCGGACATGTCGGGTTTCGACGCTGGAACCGTCTCGGCCCAACCTACGGCGGTTTGATGACACACCCGTAGGTTGGCGCTGAGCGCAGCGAAGCCCAACGGCGCCGCCTGCCCCGAAGGTCTGGCTGCCCAGTAGCAGCGCCATGACCAGCTAGGCGGTTCAGCTGCGCCTAACGCTGGTACCGATCGGTGGCCTTTCCTACTTCCGCAAGAGCTTTTGCAGCCGGGCGTGCTGCCAGAGGGCGATCCTGTCGCGCAGGAAGAAGGTCTGGATGCCACGACCCAGCAACAGAATTCCCCAGATGGCGGCGACCCACAGGGACCAGTGGCTCTCAGGCGAGGTCGCGCGATTGAGCACATAGAGAAAGACACAGATGACCAGGCCGCGCAGCACCTGCCAATAGAAGCCGATCTCGGCGGCGACCTGTTCACGGGCATTCGCGATTCGCTCGTCTGCAGCGGATCCCACTGCTTGAGTGGCTTGCCCTGTCAGGTCGGCAACGCTGATTTCCAGAACGGCAGCCAGGGCGCTCAGGGTCTCCAGACTGGCCTGCTCGCCATTTTCGATGCGTTGCACCGTACGGGTGCTGATGCCCGCGAGTTCAGCCAGCTGCTCTTGCGACCACGCTCGGGCCAGGCGGTGTTCCTTGATCTTGTTAGGCAGTTGCATCTCGGTTTCTCCAGCGGTGGTGGACGAGCAAAAGCCTAGCCGCAGGGCCTTCTGTCCGACACGACGACAACCCGACAGCAGCCTGACAGCGAGGTGACAGGGACCTGACGGCCTCGCTGACAGGGAAGGCGGAAGCCCGTCTCCTCACAGGGTCTTCCCTGTCCATCCACTCTACACCGGCTACACGCGGTGAAAACCGTCCAGGGATTTCCACAGCAGGTTCGACTCCGCGGGGGTAAGGCTGCGCCGTTACCTCCGCTACGGACGCTATCGGTCCGTAGCGTGGAAAGCCGCTGGGCGTTTTCCACTGGGCGTTGAGTATCGCCAGCGGACAGGGCTTCGCCGCCTTCCACCCTAATCGTCGGCGATCAGCCGCTTGCCCAGGGTGATGACCTCGGCTTCCACATAACCCAAGGCCGTATAGAAGCCGATGATCGCCGCATTGTCCCGCCGCACCATCAGCTGCAGCTTGGGGCAGCCGCGTTCGCTCAGCAGCTGTTCGGCAGTCGCCACCAGCCGCCGGGCGTGGCCACGCCGCTGATGCTCCGGTGCCACCGCCAGGTAGTAGAGCCAGCCGCGATGGCCATCGGTGCCGACCATGACGCTGGCCATGAGGGTGCCGTCCACCTCGCCCACCAGGAACAACTCGGGTTGCTCGGCAAGCTTGCGCTGGATGTCACGGTAGGGATCGTTCCAGGGGCGAGTCATATCACAGGCCTGCCAGAGGCTGACCAGGGCATCGGTGTCGGCGGACTGGAAGGGGCGGATGTGCATGGGGCGGGATCTCCATCGCGGCCATGGCGGTGCGCCGTAGCGACCGCTCCTACAGGTTACGGTACACCCTGTAGGAGCGGCCCATGGCCGCGATCAGCTTTTCCAGCTAGAGAAAGTTCTCCGCATAGTGGCAGGCCACCTGGCGGGCTTCCACGTTGCGCAACGCCGGGACCTCGGTCTTGCACTTCTCCGTCGCATAGGGGCAACGACGGTGGAAGACGCAACCGGGTGGCGGATCCAGCGGATTGGGCAGTTCGCCCTGGATGCGGATGCGCGGCTTGCTCGGATCCGGGTGCAGACTCGGGGTGGCCGACAGCAGCATCTGGGTATAGGGATGCAGGGGCCGCTCGAACAGCAGGTCGCGACTGGTCTTTTCGACGATGCAGCCCAGGTACATCACCATCACCTCGTCGGCGATATGGCGCACCACCGAGAGGTTGTGGGAGATGAACACATAGGCGGTCCGGTACTGCTGCTGCAGATCCATGAACAGATTGAGCACCTGCGCCTGGATGGAAACGTCCAGCGCCGAGGTCGGCTCGTCCGCCACCAGCACCTTGGGCTGCAGCATCATGGCGCGGGCCACGGCGATACGCTGGCGCTGGCCACCGGAGAACATGTGCGGATAGCGCTGGTAGTGCTCCGGACGCAGGCCCACCTGCTGCATCATCGCCTGCACCTTCTCGCGTCTTTCGCTGCGGGACAGGCTAGTGTTGATCTGCAGCGGTTCGGCCAGCTGGTCGCCGATCTTGCGCCGCGGATTGAGCGAGGCGTAGGGGTTCTGGAACACCATCTGCACCTCGCGGCGCAGTTCCTTGCGGCGGGCGGCGTCGGCGTTGGCCACGTCCTGGCCGCCGATGACCAGGCTGCCGGCGGTGGGCTGCTCGATCAGGGTCAGGGCACGGGCCAG
Organism: Pseudomonas sp. HUK17; assembly: GCF_001566765.1. Lineage (NCBI taxonomy): Bacteria > Pseudomonadati > Pseudomonadota > Gammaproteobacteria > Pseudomonadales > Pseudomonadaceae > Pseudomonas > Pseudomonas sp. HUK17. The sequence goes on along the minus strand of NZ_LSMW01000007.1, from coordinate 55,112 downwards.
GGTCGACTTGCCGCAACCGGACTCACCCACCACGGCCAGGGTGCGCCCGGCCTGCAGGTCGAAGGAGACGCCGTTGAGCGCCTTGACCGTGGCATTGTCCTTGAACAGCCCGCGGGAGATTTGATAGTGCTGGGTCAGGCCCTTGGCTTCGAGCACGAGGTGCTCGGGCGCCTGCTCCGCAGGGGTGGAGCGGGCGAGGACGGTGGCTTCAGACGGCGCCATGGCGATCCTCCGGCAACTGGCTGGGACGTTGATGTTCGGGCAGCACATCGGGCACCTCGCCGGGCGCTACGTTGCGCGGGAAGAAGCAGCGCACCGCCCCGCGATCGTAGGGCTCCAGCGCCGGGCGCTCCTGGCAGCGCGGCTGCACATAGGGGCAGCGCGGGCTGAGCAGGCAGCCGGCCGGCCGGTCGTAGCGACCGGGGACGATGCCGGGCAGGGTGTGCAGGCGGTCGGTCTGGCTGTGTTCGGGAATGGCCGCCAGCAGAGCTTCGGTGTAGGGATGGGCGGGGGCGTCGAACAGCGTCGGCACCACGCCTTTCTCCACCGCCTGACCGGCATACATCACCACCACGCGCTGGGCGGTCTCGGCCACCACGGCGAGGTCGTGGGTGATGAGGATCAGGCCCATGCCCTCGTCGCGCTGCAGATTGACCAGCAGCTCCATGATCTGCGCCTGGATGGTCACGTCCAAGGCGGTGGTGGGTTCGTCGGCGATGAGCAGGCGCGGCTCGGCGGCGATGGCCATGGCGATGGCGACGCGCTGGCTCATGCCCCCGGACAGCTGGTGCGGATAGGCGCCGAGGCGACTGGCCGCGGCCGGGATCTCGACCTTTTCCAGCAATTCCAGGGCGCGCTGGCGAGCGGCGCGACCCTTGAGGCCCAGGTGCTGGCGGATCACCTCTTCCAGCTGGAAGCCCACGGTGTAGCTGGGGTTGAGCGCCGTCATCGGGTCCTGGAAGACCATCGACAGCTCCTTGCCTATCAGGTGCCGCCGGCGGCGGCCCTTGAGGCTGAGCAGGTCCTGGCCGTCGAAGGCCAGGCGGTCGGCGGTGATGCGGCCGGGGTGATCGATCAGGCCCATCACGGCCATCATGGTCACCGACTTGCCGGAGCCGGATTCGCCGACGATGGCGACGATCTCGCCCTGATCCACGGTGAGATCGAGGCCTTCCACCACCGGCGGGGCGTCGGTGCCACCGAAGCGCACCGAGAGGTTCTGGATTTCGAGGAGGCTCATGACTGCACCTTCAGACGCGGATCGAGGGCATCGCGCAGGCCGTCGCCCATCAGGTTGATGGCCAGCACGGTGAAGAGGATGGCGAGACCCGGCAGGGTCACCACCCACCAGGCGCGCTCGATGTAGTCGCGGGCCGAGGCCAACATGGTGCCCCACTCGGGCGTGGGCGGCTGCACGCCGAGGCCGAGGAAGCCCAGGGCGGCGGCATCGAGGATCGCCGAGGAAAAGCTCAGGGTGGCCTGGACGATCAGCGGCGCCATGCAGTTGGGCAGCACGCTGACGAACATCAGGCGCAGGGTGCCGGCGCCGGCCAGTCGCGAGGCGGTGACGTAGTCGCGATGCAGTTCGCCCATCACCGCGGCGCGGGTCAGGCGGACATAGGAGGGCAGCGAGACGATGGCGATGGCCACCACGGTGTTGATCAGGCCTGGGCCGAGGATGGCGACGATGGCCACGGCCAGCAGCAGCGAGGGCAGCGCCAGCATGATGTCCATCAGGCGCATGATCACCGGACCGGCGCGGTTGGGCGAGAAGCCGGCGACCAGCCCAAGCAGGATGCCGGGGATCAGCGAGAAGACCACCGAGGCCAGGCCGATCAGCAGCGACAGCCGGGCGCCGTGGATCAGTCGGCTGAGCAGGTCACGCCCCAGCTCGTCGGTGCCCAGCGGGAACTGGCTGTTGCCACCGTCCAGCCACAGCGGCGGGGTGAGCATGAAGTCGCGGAACTGCTCGCTGGGCGCATGGGGTGCGACCCAGGGCGCGAAGAGCGCGCAGAACACCACGATGGCCATGAAGACCAGCCCACCGAGGGCGCCCTTGTTGCGGGCGAAGGCGTGCCAGAACTCCTTGAAGGGAGAGGGATAGAGGGCGCTCGGGTCTTGAGCGGCCGGGGTGTTTACCGTTGTCATAGGCTCTGTCCGTATGGGCGCATCAACGCTGGTGGCGGATGCGCGGATTGACCAGGCCGTAGAGGATGTCCACGACGAAATTGACCAGGATGACCAGGGTGGCGATCAGCAGGATGCCGTTCTGCACCACTGGGTAGTCCCGGGCGCCGATGGCCTCGATCAGCCACTTGCCGATGCCGGGCCAGGAAAAGATGGTCTCGGTGAGCACCGCGCCGGAGAGCAGGCTGCCGACCTGCAGGCCGAGCACCGTCAACACCGGGATCAGGGCATTGCGCAGGGCGTGGACGAAGACCACTCGGCCTGGCGACAGACCCTTGGCGCGAGCGGTGCGCACATAGTCCTCACGCAGGACCTCGAGCATGGCCGAGCGGGTCATGCGGGCGATTACCGCCAGGGGAATGGTGCCCACCACGATGGCCGGCAGGATCAGGTGCTTGAGGGCATCGACGAAGGCGCCGGGCTCATCGGAGAGCAGGGTGTCGATGAGCATGAAGCCGGTGCGCGGCGGAATGTCGTAGAGCAGGTCCAGGCGACCGGAGACCGGGGTCCAGCCGAGTTGCACCGAGAACAGCATGATCAGCAGCAGGCCCCACCAGAAGATCGGCATCGAATAGCCGGTCAGGGCCACGCCCATCACCCCGTGGTCCACCGTGGAGCCGCGCCTGAGGGCGGCGATGATGCCGGCCAGCACGCCGAAGACCGTGGCGAACAGCATGGCCGCCACCGAGAGTTCCAGGGTGGCCGGGAACAGGGTCAGGAATTCGTCCCAGACCCCGACGCGACTGCGTAGGGATTCGCCGAGGTTGCCCTGGGCGAGATTGCCGATGTAGTCGAAATACTGCTGGTACAGGGGCTTGTCGAGGCCCAGGCGGTGCATGGCTTCGGCGTGCATCTGCGGATCGACGCGGCGTTCGCCCATCATGACTTCCACCGGATCGCCGGGGATGAGGCGGATCAGGGCGAAGGTCAGCAGGGTGACGCCAAAGAACGTCGGTATCAGCAGCCCGAAGCGACGGGCGATGAAGGCGAGCATCGGAGGGGGTATCTCCTCTTGAGGCTGATCAAGACGGCGCGAGTACATGCCCGGCCGCGTTTTTAAGTGAGAGCCCGCGCAAAAGCTAAAGAGCTTTTGCTCTGACTCTCAGACCTTGTGGGTCTGGATTCATCCCTGAAGGGACCATCCTGGTCCGTACCGAACGCCACCTGCGGGCAGCAGGCTCGTTCGATCCTACGAGTAGGTTCGAAGAGCGCTCTGGGCCAGCGCTCCAAACCCGGCAGACTACCACGTTGCCACGGGCGTCGATATCCTCGACATGGCCGGGGCTTCGCCGGTGTTCGCGACGCGATCCCCGCCAGATGCCGGGCGCCGCGAGAAATCTGCCGGGCATGGCCGTCACAGCAGGTTGAACGGCAGGGTGGAGACCAGGCGCAGCTCCTTGACGTTGCCGTCGACCTGATTCTGGCTGGCGCGGTGATCGGTCAGCAGCAGGCGGAAGCGGCTGTCCTTGAGCGTGCCCTGTTGCACCTTGTAGGTGGTGACCAGGCCGATCTCGCGGTGCTTCTCGCCATCCTGCTGCAGGACTTCCGCATAGTTGGCGTACTTGCCGGCGCCGGCGTCGTAGTGGGTACCGTCGATGTCCCAGCCCTTGGCGTACCAGACGCCGGTGCTCAGACCGGGCACACCGAAGTAGCTCCAGTCGGTCTCGTAGCGGATCTGCAGCGACTTCTCGTTGGGGCCGTTGTAGTCCGAGACCAGGGAGTTGGCCAGGTAGATGGCCGCGGTCTCGTGGGCGTAGTCGAAGTACTCGTTGCCGTCGATCTGCTGGTAGGCCAGGGTCAGGCTGTGGGCTTGGTGGCTGCCGGTGAATGCCAGGCTCCAGGCGGTATTGTCGATGTCGCCGGCCTTGGCGCTGCCGGCGTCGACGGTGCGATAGGCGTTGGCCACCGCCTTCCAGGCGAAGGTGTCGAGGTTGCCGCCGGCCTGGGTGACGCTCAGGAAGTACTGGTTCCAGACGTCCTCGAAGTTGGCGCCATAGACGCTGACTTCCCAGCCCTGGGGCAGCTTGTAGTTGCCGCCCAGAAAGCTCAGGCGGTCGGCGGTGACCTCGCGGGTACCGTACTCGGTGGTCCACTTCTCGTCGCCGGCGCCGGTCCGCGGGCTGACGCGGGTGAAGCTGCCACCTTGCAGCGAGAGGTTGTCCCATTCATCGCTGGTCAGGGCGAAACCGTCGAAACCAGAGGGGAAGGGCCGGTTGTCGTTGTAGCTGATCACCGGGGTGTCGAGTATGAAACGACCGATCTTGAGCTCGGTGTTGGAGACGCGGAAGCGCGCATCGGCGATGCCCAGCTTGGACCACTCGGCATGACCCTCGCCCTCGGCGTTGGCCAGGGTGCGGTTGCCGCCGCCACCGATCTGGCCCTTGCCGCGCTCCAGGTTGGTGGCCTGGTAGCCGGCCACGTCGATGCCGAAGCCCACCGGACCCTGGGTGTAGCCGGAGCTGTACTTGAGCGCCGTGGCCTGGACCCAGGTATTGCGCGAGTGGGTGCGCACCCGGGTGCCGTTCTTGCTGTAGCTGAAGACCGGATCGGAGCTGGTCTCGCGGGCAAAGAAGTTGCGCGTGGTCAGGGTCAGGCTGTCATCGGCGAAAAAGCCCTTGGCGCCTTCCTGGCCCTTCACCGGCTTCTGCACGTTGGGCAGGGTCTGGACCTCGTTGGCGTAGCTGGGATCTTCCGGCGCCGGGGACTGGGCGTGGGCGGTCAGGGCCAGGGTGAGTAGCGAGAGGGCGAGGCCTCCACGGTGGACGTTGGTCATAGAAGGTGCTCCAAAGCGGTCGTTTTTTCTGTTATCTGGGCGTTTTCCGGCACGACCGAACCCGTCGCGCCGAAACACGGCGCGAGACGGGAAAGGTCGAGGGGCGGGCCGCCCGGGCCCGATCGTTTACGGCATCAGCTGCCGATCAATCGAGGGTCACCGTGGAGAAGTCGTAGACCCCCAGCGGACTCTGCACATAGCCCTGCACCTTGGGCTGCAGGACGTCGGTGAACAGCGGGTGCGCCAGCGGAATCCAGGGCATCTGCTGGTGGAAGATCTGCTGCGCCTGCTCATACAGCGCCGTGCGCTGGGCCGGGTCATTGATGCGCTTGGCCTTTTCGATGGCATCGTTGAAGGCCTTGTCGCACCAGAAGGCGCGGTTCTCGCCACTTTCAGTCGCAGCGCAGCTCAGGTTGGTGGTGAGGAAGTTGTCCGGATCGCCGTTGTCGCCGGTCCAGCTCATCATCATCAGGTCGTGCTCGCCGGCCTTGGTGCGCTTGACGAATTCGCCCCACTCGAACTGGGTGATTTCGGCCTTGATGCCGATCTTGGCCAGGTCACCCTGGATCAGCTGGGCCACCAGGGCCGGACTGCCGCCAGGGCCGCTGCCGGTGCTGATGTAGTACTTGAGGGTGAGGCCGTCGGCGTAGCCGGCTTCCTTGAGCAGCGCCTTGGCTTTTTCCACATCATGGGGCCAGGGCTTGATGTCCTTGGCGTAGCCCAGCAGCGAAGATGGATAGGGGTTGATCGCCGCCTTGGCACCGCCTTCGCCGAACACCGTCTTCAGGTAGTTCTGCTGATCGAAGGCCATGGCGATGGCCTGGCGGACCCGTACGTCGCTCAGCGCCTTGTGCCGGGTGTTCATCGCCAGGAAGGAGGTGGTCTGGCTTTCCACCTGGGCCAGCTTGAGGCTCTTGTCCTGCTTGAGCATCGGTACGTCCTGCGGTTTGACCGTCAGGCCGATCTGGCACTCGTTGTTGCGCACCCGCTGGATGCGCACATTGGGATCCAGGGTCACCGCCAGCACCAGGCCATCCATCTGCGGCTTCTTGCCGAAGTAGTCCGGATTGACCTTGTAGCGGGTATTGGAATCCTTGGCATAGCGCTGGAAGACGAAGGGACCGGTGCCGATGGGCTTCTGGTTGATGTCGTCGGTCTTCTTGCTGGCCAGCAGGCTGTCGGCGTATTCCTTGGACAGGATCGAGCCGAAGGCCATGGCCAGGTCGGCGAGGAAGGGCGCCTCGGGCTGGTTGAGGGTGAAGCGCACATGGCTGTCGTCCACCTTGTCGATGGACTTGATCAGGGTGCCCATCTCCATGGCCGCGGCATAGGGATAGCCGCTGGGGGAGAGGTTGTACCAGGGATTGTTCTTGTCGAGCATGCGCTCGAAGCTGAACACCACGTCGTCGGCGTTGAAGTCGCGGCTGGGCTTGAAGTAGTCGGTGGTGTGGAATTTCACCCCCTGGCGCAGGGCGAAGGTGTATTGCAGGCCATCGGCGGAGACCTCCCAGCTTTCGGCCAGGCCCGGCTCCAGCTCGGCGGTGCCCTGCTTGAATTCCACCAGGCGGTTGTACAGCGGCGTGGCCGAGGCGTTGAAGGTGTAGCCCGAGGTGTAGCGGCCTGGATCGAAGCCTTCCGGATTGGCCTCGGTGCAGACCACCAGGGGCCGCGCCAGGGCGGCGTTGGCCGTCAGGCAGAGGAGGGCGGCGAGAGACAGCGAGAATAGCGGTTTGGACACGGAAGGCTCCTCGTAAAGGCCCGCGGGCCGGACAGGATCAGCGGTCGAGGCTTACGCCATAGAAACCGGTGACACCGAAGGGGTTGATCTTGAAGCCCTGCACCTCTTTGCGCATGGGCTGGGACACCACCGAATGGGCCATGGGGCTCACCGGCATCTGCTGGCGAATGAGCTGTTGCGCCTGCTCGTAGAGACGGGTGCGCTCGGCGCGATCGTTGCTGGTCTTGGCCTGCTGGATCAGGGCGTCGTAGTCCTTGTCGCACCAGCGCGCATAGTTGCTGCCGCCGATGGCGCTGCAGCCATAGAGCACGCCCAGCCAGTTGTCTGGATCACCGTTGTCGCCGGTCCAGCCATAGGTCAGGACGTCGTGTTCGCCGGCCTTGGCTCTCTTGATGTACTCGCCCCATTCGTAGCTGACGATCCTGGCCTTGATGCCTACCTTGGCCCAGTCCTGCTGGATCATCTGCGCCGACTGGCGGGCGTTGGGGTTGGAAGAGCGCTGCACGGTCATGGCCCAGAGGGCGATCTCGGTGCCGTCCTTGATCCCGGCTTGCTTGAGCAGCGCGCGGGCCTTGGTCGGATCATAGGGCGCGCCCTTGATCTGCTTGTCGTAGGACCACTGGTTGGGCGGGATCACGTTCTGCGCGACTTGGCCGGCCCCCTGGAACACGGTATCGACGATGGCCTGCTTGTTGATGGCCATGTCCAGCGCGCGCCGCACATCGGGCTTGTCCAGCGGCGGGTGCTGGACGTTGTAGGCGAGGAAGCCGACGTTGAAACCTGGCTGCTGCAGCACCTTGAGATGAGGATCCTGCTTCATCTCCACCAGATCCGCCGGGCGCGCATAGCCGCTGACCTGGCACTCGTTGGCCTTGAGCTTCTGCAGGCGGGTAGCGGCATCGGGGGTGATGGCGAAGATCAGGTTGTCGAGCTTGACGTCCTCAGGCTTCCAGTAGTCTGGATTGCCCTTGAAGCGGATCACCGCATCCTTCTGGTAGCGGCTGAAGACGAAGGGCCCGGTGCCGATGGGCTGCTGGTTGAGCAGTTCCGGCTTGCCTTCCTTGAGCAGCTGCGCGGCGTACTCGGCCGATTGAATGGAGGCGAAGCTCATGGCCAGGTCGGCGGCGAAAGCGGCATCGACCTTGTTCAGGGTGAAGACCACGGTGTGGTCATCGACCTTGGCCACGTTGGCGATGTTCTGGTCCAGCCCCATGTCGGTGAAGTAGGGGAACTCCGTGGGATAGGCCTTACGGAACGGCTGCTCCTTGTCGAGCATGCGCTGGAAGGTGAAGACCACGTCGTCGGCAGTGAAGTCGCGTGTGGGCTTGAAGTAGTCGGTGGTGTGGAATTTCACGCCCTGGCGCAGGTGGAAGGTATAGGTCTTGCCATCCGCGCTCACGTCCCACTGGGTCGCCAGGCCCGGCTCCAGGGTGGTGCCGCCGCGCTGGAACTGCACCAGGCGGTTGAAGACCGTTTCCGCCGAGGCGTCGAATTCGGTGCCCGAGGTGTATTGCGCGGGATCGAAACCGGCCGGGCTGGCTTCCGAGCAGTAGACGAGATTGCTCGCGGCCTGGGCCAGGGGAGCGCAGGCGAGCAGGCTCGCCGCCAGCAGCGAGTAGGCGTAGGGAAGGCGCATGGGTCTCACTCCATCAGTCAAATGAACGGCCAGGGCCGGGAGTCTGGCTCCCGACCCTGGCCAAGAGGCTTCACTTGCTGACGCTGACGCCGTAGAACTGGTTCAGTCCGAAGGGGCTGATCTTGAAGCCCTGGACCTCTTTGCGCATGGGCATATAGAGGGTCGAATGGGCGATGGGCGCCAGCGGGCGCTGCTCCATGATGACCTTCTGAGCCTGCTGGTAGAGCTCGGTACGCTTGGCTTGGTCGGTGGTGCGCTTGGCAGCCTGGATCAGATCCTCGTAGGGCTTGTAGCACCACATGGAGAAGTTGTTGCCACCGACCGCGTCGCAGCCGAAGTTGGTGCCCAACCAGTTGTCCGGGTCACCGTTGTCGCCACTCCAGCCGATCAACAGGCTGTCGTGCTCGCCGTTATGGGCACGCTTGATGTACTCGCCCCATTCGTAGCTGACGATCCTGGCCTTGACGCCGACCTTGGACCAATCCTGCTGGATCATCTCGGCCATCAGGCGAGCATTGGGGTTATAAGGCCGTTGCACCGGCATGGCCCAGAGGGTGATCTCGGTGCCTTCCTTGACGCCTGCCTTCTCAAGCATGGCCTTGGCCTTGGCAGGATCGTAGGGCACCGCTTTGATCGAGGTGTCATAGGACCACTGGGTCGGCGGCATGGCATTGACCGCTTCCTGACCGGCGCCCTGGTAGACGGTGTCGATAATGGCCTTCTTGTTGATAGCCATGTCCAGCGCCTGGCGCACCTCGACCTTGTCCAGCGGCGCGTGCTTGACGTTGAAGCCCAGCCAACCTTCGTTGAAGCCGGGCTGCGACGGCATCTGCAGGTTGGCGTCCTTCTTCAGACCTTCCAGGTCGGCCGGGCGCGGGTAGGCGGTGATCTGGCACTCGCCGGCCTTGAGTTTCTGGATGCGTACGGAAGGATCGGTGTTGATGGAGAAGATCAGGTTGTCCACCTTGGGGCCGTCTTCCTTGTCCCAGTAGCTGGGGTTGGCCTTGTAACGGATCACCGCATCCTTCTGGTAGCGGCTGAAGACGAAGGGACCGGTACCGATGGGCTTCTGGTTGATCTCGGCAGCCTTGCCGGCCTTGAGTAGCTGATTGGCGTACTCGGCGGAAAGGATCGAAGCGAAGGGCATGGCGACATTCTGCAGGAAGGCCGCGTCGACGTCGTTCAGGGTGAAACGCACGCTGTGCTCATCGACCTTCTCGACCTTGGCGATGTTCTTGTCCAGGCCCATGTCGGTGAAGTAGGGGAACTCGGTGGGATAGGCCTTACGGAACGGCTGGTTCTTGTCCAGCATGCGCTGGAAGGTGAAGACCACGTCATCGGCATTGAAGTCGCGGGTCGGCTTGAAGTAGTCGGTGGTATGGAACTTCACGCCCTGGCGCAGATGGAAGGTGTAGGTCTTGCTGTCCGGGCTGATGTCCCAGCTTTCGGCCAGGCCAGGCTTGACCTGGGTGCCGCCGCGCTCGAACTGCACCAGTTCGTTGAACACGGTCTCGGCCGAGGCGTCCCAGTCGGTGCCAGTGGTGTATTGCGCCGGATCGAAGCCGGCGGGGCTGCCTTCGGAGCAGAACACCAGGTTGGCCGCCTGGGCCAGGGGTGCGCCGGCCAGCAGACCGGAAGCGAAGAGGGCAGCGAGTACGTTCTTGTGCATGGAGACCTCATGTCGGGGACGGCGCAACACGATGTGGCGTTGCGAAACAGAATGCCGGTGTCTTGTGGACAAATGAGCCCACATGCACAGCTTATGCCCATGTCCATAGCTCAGGCGAGCTATTGACCCAAGGTGACCCAAACACAAAACAGATGTCGCAAAGATGTAAGACGAGGTGTCGCAACTAGAAATCGGTGCGCACCAAAAGTGCGCACCGAGACAGCATTGTTACTTTTCTGCACTAGATCAGGGCATCTGTACTTCGATGGTACCGCCTGCCGTCACTTCGACAGTGGTCGTGCCCGGGGCGACGTCAGGGGTCACGGCATCACTGGCGGCCTTCATCGCCGACATGCGCAGCATCGGCAGCGGCTGGGGAACACCGCTGGTGCCCAGGTCCAGATTGACGATGCGATAGCCCGAGCCACCCAGGGCCTCGGTGGCCAGTTGGGCGCGTGCCTTGAAGGCGGCCACGGCGTCCTTGAACAGGGCGTCCTCCTGCTGCTTGCGGGTGCCGTCGGCGATGGTGAATTGCAGATTGCCCATCTTCAGGCTGCCCAGCAGTTCGCCGGTCAGCTTGGACAGGGCGGCGAAGTCGGCGCTTTCCAGGCGCAGTTCACCGCGCTCGCGCCAGGCGTTGATCGCCCGGCCCTGGTCTTCGTAGACCGGATAGGTGTTGCGATTGCCCAGGGAGACGTCCACGCCTTTGACCTTGCGTGCCTGTTCCAGGGCCGCGTTGAGGGTCTTGGTGGTGTCGCTGGCCAGGGCCGCGGGATCCTGGCCCTGGCTTTCGGTATAGAGCATGACCTGCATGCGGTCGCGCGGCACTTCACGACTGACCTCGGCCCTCAGGCTGATCTGGTTGTAGCGCGGTTCGTCGGCCTGGACGCCGGTGGCGAGCAGGGCACTGAACAGGGCGGCGCCCAGCGCGAGCGGGCGTAGGGAAGGGGTCATGGTGTTCTCCTGATTGGCGGTACGACAGCGGTGTGACCTCAGACCCGCCGGTTGGTGCGTCGCTTTGCCGCGTCGGCGGCTGAGGGCGAACGGCTCTCGCTATAATGGCGAGTCTGCTCTGACGGGCAGGCCCGCCAGGGGCTGCCGTCTCGATCGTTTCTTGCGCCTGGAACCTCGCATGTTCTCCTTGCCCGTTCAATGGTTGTCCGCCAATCGCCAGAATCTCGGGCGCCTGGTGCTTATCCGCGTGCTGGTGCTGGCCGCCCAGGCCGGCTCGGTCGGCATCGCCCGGCTGTCGGGCATCGTCCAGCTGCCCTGGACGGCCCTGGCCATCACCCTGGGCGTCTCCGCGGTGCTCTGCCTGTTCGCCGCCCTGCGGCTGACCCGCCCCTGGCCGGTCACCGAGCAGGAATATGCCGCGCACCTGGGCTGCGACCTGGCCATCCACAGCGCCCTGTTGTATTTCGCCGGAGGTCCGACCAACCCCTTCGCCTCCTATTACCTGGTGCCCCTGACCATCGCCGCGGCCACGCTGCCCTGGCTCTACACCCTGGTGCTGGCGGCCCTGACCCTGGTGGTCTTCTCGCTGATGCTGCTCTCCTACGAGCCGCTGCATCTGCTGGTGGCCAACGACGGTGCGGTGCTCAGCTACGGCATGTGGCTGAGCTTCGCCCTGTCCGCCGCCGTCATCACCCTGTTCGTCGCGAGGATGGCCACTGCCCTGCGCGAGCAGGAAAATCTGCAGGCCCAGCGCCGCGAGCAAGCCATGCGCGACCAGCAACTGCTGGCGGTGGCCACCCAGGCCGCGGGCGCTGCCCACGAACTGGGCACGCCGCTGTCCACCATGAGCGTGCTGCTCAAGGAATTGCAGCAGGAGCATGCCAATCAGCCGACCCTGAGCGAGGACCTCAAGCTGTTGCAGGCGCAGGTCGGCCAGTGCAAGCAGACCCTGCAGCAACTGGTGCGCGCCGCCGAGGCCGACCGCCGGCAGACGGTGCAGGAACAGACCGCCGTGGAGTGGCTGGAGGCGACCATGGATCGCTGGCACCTGATGCGCCCGGAAGCCAGCTACAGTTTCGAGGTGGTGAGTCTGGGCACGCCGCCGCGGCTGACGCCGCCGGTCGAACTTACCCAGGCGCTGCTGAATCTACTCAACAATGCCGCCGACGCCTGCCCGGAAAACCTGGCCATCCGTCTGCACTGGGATGCTCGCGAGCTGTGCCTGTCGATCCGCGACCATGGCGCCGGCGTGCCTCTGGCCATCGCCGAGCAGCTGGGCAAGCCCTTCTTCACCACCAAGGGCAAGGGCTTCGGCCTGGGCCTGTTCCTCAGCCAGGCCAGCGTCACCCGCGCCGGTGGCACGGTGAAGCTCTACAATCACGAAGAAGGCGGCACCCTGACCGAATTGCGCCTGCCGCGGCACTACGCCCTGGCGTGAATGCCTGGAGAATTCTATGACTGACGACCTCAACAGCGGTTTCGACGACCAGCCCCATATCCTGCTGGTCGACGACGACCCTACCTTTACCCGGGTGATGGCCCGCGCCATGGACCGTCGCGGCCTGCGCGTGTCCATCGCCGACAGCGCCGAAGAAGGCCTGCAGCTGGCCAAGGACGACCTGCCGGACTACGCCGTGGTCGACCTGAAGATGGAAGGCGACTCGGGCCTGGTGCTGCTGCCCAAGCTGCTGGAATTGCATCCGGACATGCGCGTGGTCTTGCTGACCGGCTATTCCAGCATCGCCACCGCCGTGGAAGCCATCAAGCGCGGCGCCACCAACTACCTGTGCAAGCCGGCCGATGCCGACGACGTCCTGGCTGCCTTGCTCGCCCAGCACGCCGATCTCGACACCCTGGTACCGGACAATCCCATGTCGGTGGATCGCCTGCAGTGGGAACACATCCAGCGGGTACTGTCCGAGCACGAAGGCAACATCTCCGCGACCGCCCGCGCCTTGGGCATGCACCGCCGGACCCTGCAGCGCAAGCTGCAGAAGCGCCCCGTACGCCGCTGAGCGAGCCTCATCGTCCACCGGCCATGGACGATGAGTGTTACATTGTTTCAGTCAGAATTCGTTCAGGCTTTCCGGCATAGGCTGTGCAGGCGTCTCGTTGAGCAGTCCTTGAGAGTCCGAGCATGTCCGAATCCGCCGTACCCGTGCCCTCCGTCTACGGGGCTTCCCGTGGGCATTTCCTGGCCCGCGTCTGGGCCCTGATCACCCCCTACTGGCGCAGTGAAGAGAAGGGCAAGGCCTGGCTCCTGCTGTCCGTGGTTATCGCCCTGTCCCTGGCCGGGGTCGGCTTGTCCGTGGCCCTGAACACCTGGTATCGCTACTTCTACGATGCCCTGCAGAATCGCGATCTGGCCGCCTTCATCCGGCTGATGCTGTACTTCTGCGGCCTGGCGACCACCGCCATCCTGCTGGCGGTGTACCGGCTGTACCTGACCCAGGCGCTGACCATCAACTGGCGGCGCTGGCTGACCGAAAAGCACTTCGGCCTCTGGCTGTCCGATCGCAACTACTATCAGCTGGAACGCGAGGGTGGTGCCGACAACCCCGACCAGCGCCTCACCGAAGACATCCGCGACTTCGCCGACACCACCCTGAGTCTGGGCCTGGGCTTCATCCGTACCGTGGTCAGCCTGGTGTCCTTCAGCATCATCCTGTTCGGCATCTCCGGCGACATCACCCTGTTCGGCATCACCATCCCGGCCTATATGTTCTGGGCCGCGCTGATCTACGCCACCATCGGTACCTGGCTGACCCACCTCATTGGCCGTCGGCTGATCGGCCTCTATAACCAGCAGCAGCGTTATGAAGCCGACCTGCGCTTCGGCCTGATCCGCGTCCGCGAAAAGGCCGAGAGCGTGGCGTTGTTTCGCGGTGAAGCCAACGAGCACCAGCGTCTGCTGGAGCGCTTCGGCTATGTCTGGGGCAACTACCACCTGGTAATGAACTACACCAAGCGACTGACCTTCTTCACCGCCGGCTACAGCCAGATCGCCATCATCGCCGGCTTCGTCCTGGCGGCGCCGCGTTACTTTTCCGGCAAGATCCAGCTGGGCGATCTGATGCAGATCAACTCGGCCTTCGGCAATGTCCAGGAAAGCCTCAGCTGGTTCGTCGACGCCTACGTCAGCCTGGCGTCCTGGCGCGCCATCTCCGATCGCCTGCTCACCTTCCGCGAGACCATGGCCGAACTGGGCCAGGAATCCGAAGTGCTGGTGCCGCGTGCCGGCGACCAGGACCTGCTGCTGGAGAGCCTCACCCTGAGCGCCGCCGGCCGGCTGCTGCTACACCCCACCGATCTGCGCATCGCCCGTGGTGAGCACCTGCTGATCGAAGGCGCCTCGGGCAGCGGCAAGAGCACCCTGCTGCGCGCCCTGGCCGGACTCTGGCGGCAAGGGCAGGGCGGTATCGCCGTACCGCCGGGGCGTCAGCTGTTCCTGCCGCAGCAACCCTATCTGCCCATCGGCACCCTGCGTGAAGCCCTGGCCTATCCGCAGCCGGCGGATGCCTATTCCGACGAGCGCCTGGCCGCGGTGCTGCATCAATGCCGCCTCGATCACCTGCGCGAGCACCTGGACGAAGCCCGTCATTGGGAGCGCACCCTGTCGCCGGGCGAGCAGCAGCGCGTGGCCCTGGCGCGGGCGCTGCTCTATGCCCCCGACTGGCTGTTCCTCGATGAAGCCAGCTCGGCATTGAGCGAAGCGGACGAACGCGCCCTTTACGAACGCCTGCTGAGCGAGAATCCCGGCCTTACCCTGGTCAGCGTCGGCCATCGTCCGAGTCTGCGCGCCTACCACCGCCGCCACCTGCTGCTGGAGGGACAAGAACTGCGTCCTAGAGCGGTTGGCGAAGTGCCTTGATATGGACTAAGCGGTCTAAATCGGGCGTTTTGGGGAAGGTGGGTGCTATGATTCCGGAGTTACTTCAATTGGTACGAAAATCCATGTCAGCACCCACCGTATCCCGCCCCCGAAAAAGACCCCGTAGCCTGGCAGAAGAGGTCGTCGGGGTGCTGATTCAGCAGATCGGCGATGGCCAGTTCCAGCCCGGCGACAAGCTTCCCACCGAGTCGGCCATCATGCAGGCCCAGGGCGTGAGCCGCACCGTGGTGCGCGAGGCCATTTCCCGACTGCAGGCCGGTGGCTATGTGGAGACTCGCCACGGCATCGGCACCTTCGTGCTGGAGCGGCGCCCCGAGTCGCCGCTGCCGATCGATCCGGCCACCATCACCACCCTCAAGGACGTGCTGGCGATGCTCGAATTGCGCATCAGCCTGGAAGTCGAGGCCGCCGGTCTGGCCGCCCAGCGCCGCTCGGCCGAGCAACTGCAGGCCATGTGGGCATTGCTGGAAGCCATGCGCACCGGCGTCGAAGAGCCTGATCGCGCGGTGAGCGCCGACCTGGAGCTGCACCTGCTGATCGCCAGCTCGACCGGCAATCGCTATTTCAGCGACATCATGAGCTACCTAGGCACGGTGCTGATTCCCCGGACCCGCCTCAATTCCGCCTATCTCGCCCACGATGACCAGCAGCTCTACCAGCGTCGTCTGGATGCGGAGCACGAAGCCATCGTCCAGGCCATCGAAGACGGCAACTTGGAAGCGGCTCGCGCCGCCATGCGGCTGCACCTGAGCAACAGTCGAGAGCGTCTGAGACGCGCTCACGAAGAAATGGAGCGTCAGGCGGAAGAGGTCTGAAACAGGGCTGGAGCGTCTTAAGGAGCATTTTTCTGGTTGGGGCTTGCCCCTTCCATAAAAGAGGTTGTACGATGACTTACAACAGGTGGCGGACCTGCCGCACCTTAGTCCAACCTATGCCGAGGCACTCAAGATGACTCCACAAGAACTCAAACACGTCCTCTCTTCCGGTCTGCTGTCCTTCCCGCTGACCGACTTCGATGCCAACGGCGACTTCCGTCCCGACACCTATGCCAAGCGCCTGGAGTGGCTGGCCCCCTATGGCGCGACCGCGCTGTTCGCTGCCGGCGGCACCGGTGAATTCTTTTCCCTGGAAGCCAGCGAATACAGCGGCATCATCAAGACCGCCGTGGATACTTGCCAGGGCAGCGTACCGATCCTCGCCGGTGTCGGTGGCTCCACCCGCCAGGCCATCGCCTATGCCCAGGAAGCCGAGCGTCTGGGCGCCAAGGGTCTGCTGCTGCTGCCGCACTACCTCACCGAAGCCAGTCAGGACGGCGTGGCCGCCCATGTCGAAGCCGTCTGCAAGTCGGTCAAGATCGGTGTGGTGGTCTACAACCGCAACGTCTGCCGCCTGCAGCCGCACCATCTGGAGCAACTGGCCGAGCGTTGCCCGAACCTGATCGGCTACAAGGACGGTCTGGGTGACATCGAACTGATGGTCGCCATCCGCCGCCGCCTGGGTGATCGCTTCAGCTACCTGGGTGGCCTGCCCACCGCGGAAGTCTATGCCGCCGCCTACAAGGCGCTGGGTGTTCCGGTCTATTCCTCGGCCGTGTTCAACTTCGTTCCCAAGACCGCCGTGCAATTCTACGAAGCCATCGCCCGTGACGATCATGAGGCGGTCGGCAAGCTGATCGACGACTTCTTCCTGCCGTACCTGGAAATCCGCAACCGTTGCGCCGGCTATGCCGTCAGCATCGTCAAGGCGGGCGCCAAGATCGCTGGCTACGATGCCGGTCCCGTGCGTACCCCGCTGACCGATCTCAAGCAGGACGAATACGAGCAACTGGCGGCACTGATGGACAAGCTCGGTCCGCAGTAACCACGGTTATCTAAGAGCGGCCTCACGGCCTCTCTTCCTGTTGCACAACCCGCGTCCAGTCTCTTGGTCGCGGGCTTTTTTTGTCCGCTTTACCTGAGTGCGGCGGGGTTTGAGGGCGTTAGGGTGTGGGTGCCACGCTGGATTACCCACCACGCCCCGATCCTGGAAAGGGTAGGGCGGCACCTGCCCATACGTGCAAGGTGCAGCCAGAGAATCCCGCCATGAGCGCGGCCCTGTTGTGTCTGGCACTTGCCACGCCGCCTGTGCGTGCCGCCCTGGCCCAGGCAATCAGGTCGGCGCAGCCGTGAGGATTCCGCCATGCCAAGAGGCGCTTCGACCTGCAGCGCGCGGTGGCCGGACTACCCGGCCTGTCGAGCCTAGCGCAATGGTCAGTCCAGGCTGCGGATGCTGACCTTGGAGGTGCCATCGGCCACCATGTCGAGGCGATCGGCCGCACTGCGTGACAGGTCGATCACCCGGCGACGCACCGTCGGGCCGCGATCATTGATGCGGACCACTACGCTGCGACCGTTGGCCAGATTGGTGACCTGGACCCGGGTGCCGAAGGGCAGGGTGCGGTGGGCCGCGGTCAAGGCGGTGGGATCGTACTTCTCGCCGCTGGCGGTGCGGCGACCGGCGTGCCACTTGGAGTAGAAGGACGCCATGCCGGTGTCCTGATAGTCATGGGCCGCGCTGGAGGATAGCGGTGGCGGGAAGCTCTCATGACTGGCGCAACCAGCGAACAGCAGGACCAGCGACAGCAGTCCGGCACGGTGGATCCGATGCATCTCGATGCCTCCTGGCAAAACGACCGGCAGCAGCTTAAGGGGTCGGACCGAGACTGTCAGCCCAGGTCCGTAACCCCGTGCGACTGCCGTCAGCCTTCCAGTTTCTGCTTGAGCAACTGGTTGACCTGGCCGGGGTTGGCCTTGCCCTTGGAAGCCTTCATCGCCTGGCCGACGAAGAAGCCGAACATCTTGCCGCGCTTGGCTTCGTCGCTGGCGCGGTATTGCTCGACCTGGGCGGCGTTGGCCGCCAGGACCTCGTCCAGCATGGCCTCGATGGCGCCGCTGTCGGTGACCTGCTTGAGGCCCTTGGCTTCGATGATGGCATCGGCGCTGGCGCCTTCGCCGGCGGCCAGGGCTTCGAACACCATCTTGGCGATCTTGCCGGAGATGGTGTCGTCCTTGATGCGCAGGATCAGGCCGCCCAGCTGGGCCGCGCTCACCGGTGCCTGGCCGATCTCCAGGTCCTGCTTGTTGAGCAGGCTGGACAGGTCGCCCATCACCCAGTTGGCGGCCAGCTTGGCATCGCCGCTCACCCGCTGGACCTCCTCGAAGTAGTCGGCCAACTCACGGCTGGCGGACAGCACGCTAGCGTCATAGACCGACAGGCCGTATTCGTTCTGGAAGCGATCACGCTTCTCGGTCGGCAGCTCGGGCAGCTGGCTGCGCACCTCGGCCAGGAAGGCCGGCTCGATCACCACCGGCAAGAGATCGGGACAGGGGAAGTAACGGTAGTCGTTGGCTTCTTCCTTGCTCCGCATGGAGCGGGTCTCGTCCTTGTTGGGGTCGTACAGGCGGGTTTCCTGCACCACCTTGCCACCGTCCTCGATCAGTTCGATCTGGCGCTGCACCTCGTGGTTGATGGCCTTTTCGATGAAGCGGAAGGAGTTGACGTTCTTGATCTCGGCACGGGTGCCGAAGGCTTCCTGACCCTTGGGGCGCACCGAGACGTTGCAGTCGCAACGCAGCGAGCCTTCGGCCATGTTGCCGTCGCAGATGCCCAGGTAGCGCACCAGGGCATGGATGGCTTTCACATAGGCCACGGCTTCCTTGGCGCTGCGGATGTCCGGCTCGGAAACGATCTCCAAGAGCGGCGTACCGGCGCGGTTCAGGTCGATGCCGCTCATGCCGTGGAAGTCTTCGTGCAGGCTCTTGCCGGCGTCTTCTTCCAGGTGCGCTCGGGTGATGCCGATGCGCTTGACGGTGCCATCTTCCAGGGTGATGTCCAGGTGGCCCTTGCCAACGATGGGATGATCCATCTGGCTGGTCTGGTAGCCCTTGGGCAGGTCCGGGTAGAAGTAGTTCTTGCGCGCGAAGACGTTGCGCTCGGCGATCTCGGCATCGATGGCCAGGCCGAACTTGCAGGCCATGCGCACGGCCTCGGCGTTGAGCACCGGCAGGGTGCCGGGCATGCCGAGGTCGACCAGGCTGGCGTGGGCGTTGGGCTCGGCGCCGAAACTGGTGGCGCTGCCGGAGAAAATCTTCGATTGGGTGCTGAGCTGAGCGTGGATCTCAAGCCCGATCACGGTTTCCCATTGCATGTCTCTATCCTTCCTCAGAAGCCGCTCGGCGCCTGGCGATGCCAGTCGCTGACCTGCTGGTACTGGTGGGCGACGTTGAGTAGCCGGCCTTCCTGGAAATAGTTGCCGAGCAGCTGCACGCCCACCGGCAGGCCGTCGACGAAGCCGGCCGGCATCGACAGGCCGGGGATGCCGGCGAGGTTGGCGGCGATGGTGTAGAGGTCTTCGAGGTAGGCGGAGACCGGATCGTTGCTCTTCTCGCCGAGTTTCCAGGCCAGGTTCGGCGTGGTCGGGCCGAGGATGACGTCGACCTCGGCGAAAGCCGCGACGAAGTCGTTCTTGATCAGCCGGCGGATGCGCTGGGCCTTGAGGTAGTAGGCGTCGTAGTAGCCGGCCGACAGGGCATAGGTGCCGACCATGATGCGCCGCTTCACCTCGGCGCCGAAGCCTTCACCACGGGACCTCTTGTAGAGATCCTCCAGGTTGACCGGGTTCTCGCAGCGATAGCCGAAGCGCACGCCGTCGAAGCGCGACAGGTTGGAGCTGGCCTCGGCCGGGGCGATGACGTAGTAGGCCGGAATCGCGTGCTGCAGCGTGGGCAGGGAGATGCCCTTGACGGTGGCGCCGAGCTTTTTCAGCGCCTCGACCACGGCCAGCACCTTGTCACCGATGCGGGCATCCAGCCCGGCGCCGAAGTATTCCCGCGGCAGGCCGATGCGCAGGCCGGTCAGCGGCTGCTGCAGGGCGGCGCGGTAGTCGTCCACCGGCTGGTCGACGCTGGTGGAGTCCTTGGGATCGAAGCCGGCCATGGCCTGCAGCAGCAGGGCGCAATCCTCGGCGGTGCGGGCCAGGGGGCCGCCCTGGTCGAGGCTGGAGGCGTAGGCGATCATGCCCCAGCGCGAGACGCGGCCATAGGTGGGCTTGATGCCGGTGAGGTTGGTCAGGGCCGCCGGTTGGCGGATCGAGCCGCCGGTGTCGGTGCCGGTGGCAGCCGGCAGCAGGCGCGCGGCCACGGCCGCGGCGGAACCGCCGGAGGAGCCACCCGGGACGCGGGTGAGGTCCCAGGGATTCTTCACCGGGCCGTAATGGCTGGATTCGTTGGCCGAGCCCATGGCGAATTCGTCCATGTTGAGCTTGCCGAGGGAAACGGTACCGGCCGCGGCCAACCGCTCCACCACGGTGGCGTCATAGGGCGCCTTGAAGCCGGTGAGGATCTTCGAGCCGCAGCTGGTGAGCACCCCCTGGGTGCAGAACAGGTCCTTGTGGGCGAGGGGCGCACCGAGCAGGGCGCCGGTCTCGCCCGCGGCGCGGCGGGCGTCGGCGGCGCGGGCCTGGGCCAGGGCCGCATCGGCGGTCACGGTGATGAAGCTGTTTAGCTGGGGATCGAGCTGCTCGATCCGCTGCAGCAGGCCGCGGGTCAATTCCTCGGCGGAAAAATCCTTCGCGGCCAGGGCGGCGGCGATCTCGGTCAGGGTCAGCTGATGCATGTCGTGTCTCACTCGATCACCTTGGGGACCAGGTACAGGCCGGCTTCCACCGCCGGGGCGATCGCCTGGTAGGCCGCGCGCCGGTCGCCTTCGGTGGCCTGGTCGGGGCGCAGCCGCTGGGTGGCTTCCAGCGGGTGGGCGAGGGGATCGATACCCGTGGTGTCCACGGCCTGCATCTGGTCGACGAGGCCGAGGATGTCGTTGAGGGTAGCGGTGGTAGCGGCGAGATCCGCTTCATCGAGACCCAGACGGGCCAGGTGAGCGATCTTTTCGACGTCGGTGCGTTCGAGCGCCATCGGCTTCTCCAAGCAGGAAGGCGGCGTGACCCGGTTGGCGGCCGCGTATGCTGGAGACGGGCTGGGCGGGTCGGGCGCCGCGTTGAACAGGGGCTTAACGGCCCGGAAAAGCTCTCAATCTAGCATATCGGCGCCTTGCCCTAAATCCCTGCGATTGTTAGAGTCTGCCGCACTTTTTTACCCGCACGTTTGTCCTGTCGCGTGCCTGCTTGTCACCGCCTAGGGTCACCTCATGTTCAAGAAATTGCGTGGCATGTTCTCCAGCGATCTGTCGATCGACCTGGGAACCGCCAACACCCTGATTTATGTCCGCGAGCGTGGCATCGTGCTCAACGAGCCGTCCGTCGTCGCCATTCGTACCCATGGCAACCAGAAGAGCGTCGTCGCCGTCGGTACCGACGCCAAGCGCATGCTCGGTCGGACGCCGGGCAACATTTCCGCCATTCGCCCGATGAAGGACGGTGTCATCGCCGACTTCAGCGTCTGCGAAAAGATGTTGCAATACTTTATCAACAAGGTGCACGAGAACAGCTTCCTGCAGCCCAGTCCGCGGGTGCTGATCTGCGTGCCCTGCAAGTCGACCCAGGTCGAGCGTCGCGCCATTCGCGAATCCGCGCTGGGCGCCGGTGCCCGCGAGGTGTTCCTGATCGAGGAGCCCATGGCCGCAGCCATCGGCGCCGGTCTGCCGGTCGAGGAAGCCCATGGTTCCATGGTCGTCGACATCGGTGGCGGCACCACCGAGATCGCGCTGATCTCGTTGAACGGCGTGGTCTATGCCGAATCCGTCCGCGTCGGCGGTGATCGCTTCGACGAAGCCATCGTCACCTACGTGCGTCGCAACTACGGCAGCCTGATCGGCGAATCCACCGCCGAGCGCATCAAGCAGGAAATCGGCACCGCCTATCCGGGCGGCGAGGTCCGCGAGATCGACGTCCGTGGCCGCAACCTGGCCGAAGGCGTACCGCGCAGCTTCACCCTCAATTCCAACGAGGTGCTCGAAGCCATGCAGGAATCCCTGGCGACCATCGTCCAGGCGGTCAAGAGCTGCCTGGAGCAGTCGCCGCCGGAACTGGCCTCCGACATCGCCGAGCGCGGCCTGGTGCTGACCGGTGGTGGCGCGCTGCTGCGCGACCTGGACAAGCTGCTGTCGCTGGAAACCGGGCTGCCGGTGATCGTCGCCGAAGACCCGCTGACCTGCGTGGCTCGTGGCGGCGGCAAGGCGCTGGACATGATGGATCGCCACGCCATGGACCTGCTGTCCACCGAATAAGGCAGTTCCAGGCTACAGGCCCCGCTCCGGCTGTACCTGGCGGCCGGAGCGCTGGGCGCGTTCTGCGAGGAACTCACCATCAAGCCGATTTTCAGCAAAAGCCCGGCGCTGGGCATTCGTCTGCTGATCCTGGCCGCCCTTTCGGTGGGTGTCATGGTCACCGACGCGCGCTTCGACTACCTGAAACCGGTACGCAGCGAACTGGCGCTGGTCCTCTCGCCCCTCTATGAGGTGGCGGGCTTTCCCCTGCGCGCCTGGGAAGGCGTCAGCGATCAGTTTTCCAGCCGCACCGAGCTGATGGCGGAAAACGAGCGTCTCAAGGCCGAACAGCTGCTGCTGCAACGCCGCCTGCAGAAACTCGCCGCCCTCACCGAACAGAACGTGCGTCTGCGCGAACTGCTCAATTCCGCCGCCCTGGTGGACGACAAGGTGCTGGTCGGTGAACTGATCGGTGTCGACCCCAATCCCTATACCCATCGCATCATCATCGACAAGGGCGCGAAGGACGGCGTCTTCGTCGGCCAGCCGGTGCTCGACGCCAGCGGCCTGATGGGCCAGGTGGTGGAAGTGATGCCCTATTCGGCGCGCGTCCTGCTGCTCACCGACGTGACCCACAGCATTCCGGTGCAGGTCAATCGCAACGGCCTGCGCGCCATTGCCGTCGGCACCGGCAACCCCGAGCGCCTGGAACTGCGCTATGTGGCCGACACCGCCGACATCAAGGAAGGCGATCTGCTGGTGAGTTCCGGCCTGGGGCAGCGCTTCCCGGCCGGCTATCCGGTGGCCACGGTATCCAAGGTGATCCACGATTCGGGGCAACCCTTCGCCGTGGTGCGCGCCATTCCCACCGCCAAGCTCAATCGCAGTCGCTACATGCTGCTGGTGTTCAGCGATACCCGCACCCCCGAGCAGCGCGCCAATGACGCTGCCGAGGCGCAGGAAGCCGCGGATCGCCACGCGGCCCAGCGTCCGGCCGCCCCGGCGAATCCGCCCCCGGCCGGGGCCTCTGCCGCGCAACCGGCGGCAGCCAACGCCACGCCGGCGCCCGCGGCCACCACGGGCAGTCGCACCGCGATCCCCACCAAGCCGCCGGCAGCGGCCCAGGGCAGTAGCGCGACTCATCCCGCCACGCCGACCAAGCCTCCGGCGAACGCCAACGGCAGCACCGCTCATCCGGCCACCGCCACCAAGCCACCCGTCCACGGGGCGACCGGTACCTCTGGGCAACCGGCGGCGGGCAGTCAGGCGCCAGGCCGCACTCAGCAACCCGCACCGGAACTGCCGGACGAGGGTGATCGTTGATGGCGCTGCGCATCGGCCACAAGGGGTGGGTAATCTGGCTCACCCTGCTGGTCGGCTTGCTGCTGTCCGTCGCGCCCATGCCGGAATTCATGGAGATCGGCCGCCCGCTGTGGCTGGCCATGCTGCTGACCTTCTGGACCCTGACCCTGCCGCATCGCGTCGGTCTGTTCACCGCCTGGGTGATGGGCATCGCCGAAGACGTGCTCTATGGCAACCTGCTGGGCCAGACCGCCCTGGTGCTGAGTCTGGTGGTGTTCCTCGTCCGCTCCCTGGCGCAGCGATTGCGCGCCTTTCCCATCTGGCAACAGAGCTTCGTGCTGCTGGTGATCTACGGCATCGCCCAGCTGCTGGCACTGTGGCTCAACGCCCTGGCCGGCAGCCGACCTCCGACCCTGGTGTTTCTCACTCCCTCGCTGGTCAGCGCGCTGCTCTGGCCATGGATCTATCTATTGCTCCGCGGGCTGCGCCTCAGATTCGGCGTCAACTGAACTGGTTTCGCGGGTCCCGGACTGGCATGCTCCCGTCATCTTCCTGTCGTCTGGTCGTCGTCGATGCCCCAGCTCTACCTTGCCTCCGCTTCGCCTCGTCGCGCCGAACTGCTCGAACAGATCGGCGTCGCCTTTCAGAAGGTCGCTGCGGCGGTGGACGAAACCCCCCATCCCGGCGAGGCGGCGGACGCCTATGTCGAGCGCCTGGCGCGGGCCAAGGCGGCGATGGGCTGGCAGGTGCTGGCCGGTGCCTCCGCCGGCTGCGTGCTGGGCGCCGACACCTGCGTGGTGCTCGATGACCAGCTGCTCGGCAAGCCCCGGGATCGCGCCGACGCCCTGGCCATGCTCGCCGCCCTCAGCGGGCGCCGACACCGGGTGGTGACCGGCGTCGCCGTCGCCGATGGCGAGCGCTGCCTGAGTCGCGTCGTATCCGCCGAGGTGGAATTCCGCCCCCTGGCGCCCGGGGAGGCCGAACGCTACTGGGACACCGGCGAGCCGGCCGACAAGGCTGGCAGCTACGCCATCCAGGGCGCCGGCGCGGTCTTCGTGCGTGGCCTGCAGGGTAGCTACAGCGCCGTCGTAGGGCTGCCGCTGTGCGAAACCGCGGAACTGCTGAGCGCTTTCGCCATCCCTTGTTGGCGGTCTGTCGGACGGCCGACCATCTAGTCCTGAGGCGCCTGGCGCCTTGGTCCCCTTTCTGCCCTTCCACGTCGTCCAAGAGTCCTCCATGAGCGAAGAGATCCTCATCAACATCACTCCCATGGAGTCCCGTGTCGCCGTCGTGGAAAACGGTGTGCTGCAGGAGGTGCACGTCGAGCGCACCCTGAGACGCGGCATCGTCGGCAACATCTATCGCGGCCGGGTGGTGCGGGTGCTGCCGGGCATGCAAGCGGCCTTCGTCGACATCGGCCTGGCCCGCGCGGCCTTCATCCATGCCGCCGAGATCTCCCAGCGCGAAGGCGCGGCGGTGGAGAGCATCAATGCTCTGGTGCGCGAGGGCCAGACCCTGGTGGTCCAGGTCACCAAGGATCCCATCGGTACCAAGGGCGCGCGCCTCACCACCCATCTGTCCATCCCCTCGCGCTACCTCGTCTATATGCCACGCACCTCCCACGTTGGTATCTCGCTGAAGATCGAGGACGAAGCCGAGCGCGAGCGGCTCAAGGCGATCATGGCGCGCTGCGTGGAGAGCGAGGGCATCGAGCACGAAGGCGGCTTCATCCTGCGCACCGCCGCCGAGGCGGCGCGCGAAGAAGACATCCTGGCCGATATCCGCTATCTGCGGCGGCTCTGGCAGCAGATCTCCGGCAACCTCCAGGGGCCGACGCCGGTGCCCATCTACGAAGACCTGACCCTGGCCCTGCGCGCCCTGCGCGATCTGGTCGGGCCGCGCACGGAAAAGATCCGCGTCGACAGCCGCGAGAATTTCCAGCGCATCGGCCAGTTCGTCGAGGAGCTGATGCCCGAGGTGGCGACCCGGCTGGAGCACTATCCGGGCGAACGGCCGATCTTCGACCTCTATGGCGTGGAAGACGAGATCCAGAAGGCTCTGGAGCGCAAGGTGCTGCTCAAGTCCGGTGGCTATCTGGTGATCGACCCCACCGAGGCGATGACCACCATCGACGTCAATACCGGCGCCTTCGTCGGTCATCGCAATCTGGAAGAGACCATCTTCAAGACCAATCTGGAGGCGGCCACCGCTATCGCTCGCCAACTGCGGCTGCGTAATCTCGGTGGCATCATCATCATCGATTTCATCGACATGGAAGACGAAGAGCACCAGCGCCAGGTGATCCGCACCCTGGAAAAGCAGCTCGAACGCGACCATGCCAAGACCAACATCATCGGCATCACCGAGCTGGGTCTCCTGCAGATGACCCGCAAGCGCACCCGCGAGAGCCTTTCCCAGGTGCTCTGCGAGCCCTGCGCCAACTGCCAGGGGCGCGGCATTCTGCGTACCGCCGAGACCATCTGCTACGAGATCTTCCGCGAGATCCTGCGCGAGGCGCGGGCCTACCAGGCCAATTCCTATCTGGTGCTGGCCAACCAGAAGGTAGTGGATCGGCTGCTGGACGAGGAGTCAGGCAACGTCGCCGATCTCGAAGCCTTCATCGGCCGTACCGTCAAATTCCAGGTGGAGACCATGTATTCCCAGGAGCAGTACGATGTCGTGCTGCTCTAGGTCCGCGCCTTGATGGCCCTGTTCAAGCGCGGCGCGCTGGCTCTGGCGCTGCTGCTGCTCGTCCTGGTGACCCTCTATATGGGCCTGGGGCGGCTGCTCATGCCCTGGGTCGGCGAATACCGCAACGAAGTCGAGACGCGCGCCGCCGCTGCCCTGGGCGAACCGGTGCGCCTGGGGCGACTCGAGGGGCGCTGGGCCCGCTGGAATCCGGTGCTGATCCTGCGCGACCTGAGTCTCGGACGCGGCGAAGGTACGGTGCAGCTGGATCATCTCAAGGTGGTGCCGGATGTCCTTGGCAGCCTCTGGCATCGCCAGCTGCGGCTCAAGTCCGTGCAGATCGACGGGGTCCATCTGGTGCTGGAGGAGGATGCCCAGGGGCACTGGCAACTGCGCGGCCTGCCGCCGCGCGCGCCGGATGCCAAGCCCTTCGATCCGGGTCCCGTGCTCGATGGCCTGGCGCGGCTGGGCCATGCCAGTCTGCTGGACAGTCAGCTCAGTCTGATCCCCCAGCAGGGTTCCCCGGTGACCCTGAGGTATGCCGAGGCCAGCCTGTCCCGGCAGCTCAGCGGCGCCCTGGAATTGGCGACGCGTTTCCGCCTGCCCGATGGCGGCACGGTCGCGGCGCACTTCAGCGCCATGCCACGTCCTGAGGACTGGCGCGCCAGTGGGCTGGAAGGCTATGTCAGTTTGCCCGCCAGCGACTGGTCCCGCTGGGTCCCGGGCACCCTGACCCGACAATGGCAATTGCGCCGTGCCCAGGCGGAAGGCGAGCTCTGGTTCGCCTGGGCCGAAGGGCGGTTGCAACGTTCCCACCTGCGCCTGAAGGCGGATGAACTGACCCTCGCCTATGCCGACCATACCCCGGTGCGACTGCAGGCCCTGACCCTGGACGCCGACCAGCAGGCCGGCGATGCCAACCGGTACAACGGGGCTCTGGCGCTTAAGACCCAACTCGACGGCAAACCGCTGGAGGCACGCTATGGTCTGGGCTATGACAGCACCGCCCAGCACCTGCAGGTCCGTGGCGACCAGTTGGATCTCAAGCAGGCTGCCCGGCTGGCCCGGGACCTGGCGCCCTTGCCGGCGCCGGTGGTCCAGGCGCTCCAGGCGTTGGCGCCCCATGGCCAGCTGCGCAATCTCAACGCCGACTTGTATCTGCAGAAGCCACTGCGCGAGCGGCTTTCCTATGCGGCCAACCTGGAGCGGGTGGGCTTTGCCGCCTATCGTGGCGCCCCGGCCGCCGAGGGCGTCACCGGCAGCCTGAGCGGCAGCCTGGGCGGTGGCGAATTGCGCCTGGACAGCTCCGACTTCATGCTGCACCTGAGCGATCTCTTCCCTGAGCCCTGGCGCTATCGCACCGCCAAGGCGCGGCTGACCTGGAGTCTCGACGACCAGCGTTTCACCCTGGGCAGTGCCTTGATGCAGGTCACCGGGCCGGAGGGCGCGGCCAGTGGCGACATGCACATCCAGCTTGGCCTGCATCCGGAGGTGGACAGCTACATGGACCTGCGCGTCGGCCTCAAGGATGGCGACGCCAGCTACACCCGCAAGTACCTGCCGACCAAGCTGCCGGCCACGGATTTCAGCCCGGAGCTGGCCCAGTGGCTGACCACCGCCATCGTCGGCGGCCGCATCGACGAGGCCATCTACCAGTACCAGGGCTCCCTGCGCCACGGCTCGCCCGCGCACTCGCGCACCATGAGTCTGTTCTTCCGCGTGCACGACGCCCAGCTGGCCTATCAGCCAGGCTGGCCCGCTCTGCGCGAGGCGCGTGGCGATGTCTTCATCGAAAGCGACGGGGTCAAGGTCCAGGTCCCCGAGGGACGCATTCTCGACACCCGGGTCAGAGACGTTGAGGCGCGCATCCCGCTGCTGCACGATGGCAGCGCGCCGCATCTGCGTCTCTCCGCCCGACTCGACAGCAGCGTGCGCGATGGCCTGAAGATCCTCCAGGATACGCCGCTGCCGACCGCCAAGGTCTTTGCCGGCTGGAAGGGCGAGGGTGCGCTGAACAACAGCAGCCTCAATCTGGACATCCCCCTGGCCAAGGGGCAGCCACCGGCGGTGGTGGTCGAGCTGACGCCGGACAAGGCGCGCCTGGAACTGGCCGATCCCCAACTGACCCTCACCGACCTGCGCGGCAGCTTTCGCTACGACACTCGCAGCGGCCTCAGCGCCCCCGACATCCAGGCGCGGGTCTTCGACCAGCCCATCCGCGGTCAGGCGCTGGCCGAGGGCAAGCCCGACGATCCCCGCACCCGACTGGTGGTGGACGGCCGCGTCGACGTCGACCAGCTGGCGCGTTGGCTGGGTAGCGAAGGGCGACCCCTTCCGGCGCGTGGCCTGCTCGGTTATCGCCTCGGCCTGACCCTCGCCGAGCACAGCGAACTGGCCGTCACCTCGGATCTGCGCGGGGTGACCATCGAGCTGCCGGCACCCTTCGGCAAGAGCGCCGAGGAGACGCGCGAAGGCTTCTTCAGCCTGGCGCTCAACGATGGCGAGCGCCGGGTGGAGGCGACCTACAAGGGCCTCGCCGATGCCGTGCTGATGCTCGATCCCAAGGCCATCGCCAAGGGCCGCGGCGAGATCGTGCTGGGGGGCGGCACCGCCAATTTGCCCACTGCCCCCGGCTACGACCTGCGCGGGCAACTGGCGGAATTCGATCTGGCCGCCTGGCAGGACGTCTACCAGCGCTTTGGCAAGGCCAGTGCCGGTGGCGGTGGTAGCGCAGGGCAGGGCGGTGGCAATACCCTGGACATCTCCAGCCTCGGGCGGGGTGATCTCAGCTTCGGGCGCTTCCTGGCCTTCGGTCAGCAGATCGACAACCTGCGCCTCACCTACGAACCCCTGGGTATTGCCTGGCAACTCGGCCTGGCCAGCCAGACCATCGCGGGCCAGGTGCGCATTCCCCGCCAGACCGGGCAGCCGATCGACATCAATCTGCAACACCTGCGCATTCCCCAGACGCCGGCGGATCCCTCGGTGGCAAGCGAGGCGCCACGTCCCGATCCCCTGGCCGACGTCGATCCGCGCGCCCTGCCAGCGCTGAATCTGGCCATCGATCGTCTGGAACTGGGTGGTCGCCTGGTCGGCGCCCAGCGCCTGCAGCTCAGGCCTTCGCCGTCAGGCGCCAATTTCAATGCCCTGGATCTCGACCTGCGGGGCCTCAAGGTCATGGGCGCCCTGCGTTGGGAAGGCGCACCGGGTGCGACCCACAGCTACTACCAGGGACGTCTGTCTGGCGGCAACATCGCCGACATCCTGCTGGGCTGGAATTTCGCCTCCAGCGTCACCAGTCGTGATTTCCGCCTGGATGCCCGGGTCGACTGGCCTGGCTCGCCGGCCCATGTCGCCCTGGCCCGACTCAATGGCAGTCTCGATGCCCGCTTCAACGATGGCCAGCTGCGCCAGGTGGAAGGCACGGCTTCGGCGCTACGCATCTTCGGCCTGCTCAACTTCGAGTCCATCCGCCGCCGCCTGCGCCTGGACTTCTCCGATCTGTTCGGCAAGGGCCTGAGCTACGACAGCATCACCGGCGTGCTCGACGCCCAGCAGGGCGCCTTCCGCACCCGCAAGCCCATCAGCCTCAGCGGGCCGGGTGCCGAGATGAGTCTGCAGGGCCTGTTGGACATGGCCAGCAACCGGGTCGACGCCAACCTCAAGGTCGGGCTGCCGGTCAGCAACTCCCTGCCGCTGGCCGCCCTGATCGCCGGGGCACCCGCCATCGGTGGCGCGCTGTTTATCGTCGATCGGCTGATTGGCGACCGCATCACCCGCATGGCCAGCATCAACTATCACATCGAAGGCCCCTGGCAGAATCCAACCATGACCACGGGCAAGCGCGATTGAGCATTGCCCTGCGGTCGCCCCGCTGCTTAGGATGGACGCTTCCTTCTGGAGTGCCTGCATGTCCATAGCCATCCTGCAGATGGTCAGCGGCCCCGCGGTGGCGGCCAATCTGCGCGCTGCCGAGCGACTGCTCGAACGCGCCGCCAACGCGGGTGCGCAACTGGCGGTGCTGCCGGAAAACTTCGTCGCCATCGGCCATTCGGCTCCCGCCGAACTGGCCCGAGCGGAGGCGCTCGGCGAGGGTGAGATCCTGCCCTGGCTGTCCAGCCAGGCGCGTGAACGAGGCCTCTGGCTGCTCGCCGGCACCCTGCCGCTGCTGCCCGACGGCGCCACCGAAGGCAAGCCCTGTGCCTGCTCGCTGCTGTATGACGACCGGGGACAGCGCATCGCCCGCTACGACAAGTTGCACCTCTTCGATGCCGACGTCAGCGACAGCCAGGGCAGCTATCGCGAATCCGATCACTATGCCGCCGGTGAAACCCTCACGGTGGTGGATACCCCGGTCGGCCGCCTGGGCCTGACCGTCTGCTACGACCTGCGCTTTCCCGAACTCTACGGCGCCCTGCGCGCTGCCGGTGCGGAGCTGATCAGCGCCCCCTCGGCCTTTACCGTGCCGACCGGCCAGGCCCACTGGGAGCTGCTGCTGCGCGCCCGGGCGGTGGAGACCCAGAGCTATCTGCTGGGCGCCGCCCAGGGCGGTGTCCACGCCAATGGCCGCACGACCTGGGGCCACGCCATGGCCGTGGATCCCTGGGGCGAGATCCTGGCCGTCCAGGCCAGCGGCGAGGCGGTGCTGCTCATCGAACGCGATGCCGAGCGCCAGGCCGAGTTGCGGCGGCGGATGCCCGTTACCCAGCACCGCCGCTTCGCACCGGCGCGCCTGGCCGAACGGCAATGACGGCCATTGGTCTTTTGCATCAGGGACCCGAGACGTCCGCGAGTAGGCTAGAGGCCAGCTCGCGACCCCTTCATCGTTCCGACGCCCCTGTTGGCGTCGTCTGGAGTTTCCATGAGTGATTACCTGAATAGCGTCGGCTCGGCCCTGCTGGGTCCCGGCGGACTCGCGGTGGACGATCTGCAACCCGTGCTGCAGCGTCTGGCCGGGCCCGGCATCGACGCCGCCGACCTGTATTTCCAGAGCATCGTCTCCGAGTCCTGGCTGCTGGAAGACGGCATCGTCAAGGAAGGCGGCTTCCACCTCGACCAGGGCGTCGGGGTGCGGGCGCTGTCCGGCGAGAAGACCGGCTTCGCCTACAGCAACGCCATTACCGGCGAGGCCCTGGATCTGGCCGCCCAAGCCGCGCGTTCCATCTCCCGTAGCGGCGTCGAGGGCCAGGTCCAGGCATTTCGTGCGGTAGAACCCGCGCAGCGCCTCTATGGCCAGGACAATCCCCTCGATGTGCTGGATCGCGCTACCAAGGTCACCTTCCTGAAGCAGCTGGACGAGGCCACCCGCGCCCTGGATCCGCGCATCCAGCAGGTCACCATCAGCCTGGCCGGGGTCTGGGAGCGCACTCTGGTGGCCGCGGTCGACGGCACCCTCGCCGCCGATGTGCGCCCGCTGGTGCGCCTGGGCGTCAGCGTCATCGTCGAGCAGAACGGCCGCCGCGAGCGCGGCAACAGCGGTGGTGGTGGTCGCTGCAACTATCGTTACTTCCAGCGTGACGACCGCGCCCTGGGCTATGCCCGCGAAGCGGTCCGCCAGGCGCTGGTCAATCTGGAGGCCACCGCGGCCCCGGCCGGTACCCTGCCGGTGGTGCTGGGCGCCGGCTGGTCCGGCGTGCTGCTGCACGAAGCGGTCGGCCATGGCCTGGAAGGCGATTTCAACCGCAAGGGCAGCTCCAACTACAGCGGCCAGCTCGGGCGCCAGGTAGCCTCGTCGCTGTGCACCATCGTCGACGACGGCACCCTGCCGGATCGCCGTGGCTCCCTGTCCATCGACGACGAGGGCACGCCCAGCGACTACAACGTGCTGATCGAGAACGGCATCCTCAAGGGCTACATGCAGGACAAGCTCAACGCCCGGCTGATGGGCGTGGCGCCCACCGGCAATGGTCGCCGCGAGTCCTATGCCCACCTGCCCATGCCGCGCATGACCAACACCTACATGCTCGCCGGCCAGAGCGATCCGGCCGAGATCATCGCCTCGGTGGAGAAGGGCATCTATTGCGCCAGCCTGGGTGGCGGTCAGGTGGACATTACCAGTGGCAAGTTCGTCTTCACCACCAACGAGGCCTACCTGATCGAGAACGGCAAGCTCGGTCGTCCGGTGAAGGGCGCCACCCTGATCGGCAACGGACCCGAGGTCATGAAC
This sequence comes from Pseudomonas sp. HUK17, assembly GCF_001566765.1. Classification (NCBI taxonomy): domain Bacteria; kingdom Pseudomonadati; phylum Pseudomonadota; class Gammaproteobacteria; order Pseudomonadales; family Pseudomonadaceae; genus Pseudomonas; species Pseudomonas sp. HUK17. The sequence continues at coordinate 22,910 of NZ_LSMW01000007.1, read as the reverse complement.
CGCGTGTCCATGGTCGGCAACGACCTGGCGCTGGATGCGGGGGTAGGGACCTGTGGCAAGGACGGCCAGTCACTGCCGGTGGGCGTGGGTCAGCCGACGCTGAAGATCGACGCCATCACCGTGGGCGGCACCGGCGCCTGATGCGGGCACCGGCCGTAGCCGTAGCGGACAGAAACCTAGCGCAGACCGCGCTGGGTTTCGTCGAGGGTGCGGATGTACTTGAAGACCTTGCGCGCCGCCGCGGGCGGCTTGTTGTGCGCCGCCTCGTGCTGGGCATGGCGCACCAGGCCGCGCAGATGCTGGCGATCGGTTTCCGGATACAGCGCCACGAAGGCCTCCAGCGCCTGGTCGCCCTCGGCGATCAAGCGGTCACGCCAGCGCTCCAGGGCGTGGAAGCGCTCGTTGTACTGCCGCGTCGAAGTGTCCATCTGGTCGGCCAGCGCCAGGATCGCTTCCAGGTCCTGGTCGCGCATCAGCTTGCCCAGGTACTGGACATGCCGTTTGCGCGCAATGTGGGTCTTGTGCTTGGGCGCCTCGGCCAGGGCCTTGCGCAGCGGATCGGTCAGCGGCAGGCGGTCCAGCTGCTCGGCCGGCAGCCCGGCCAGGCGCTCGCCCAGCTCCTGCAGCGCGTGCAGCTCGCGCTTGACCTGCGTCTTGCTCTTTTCGCCCAGCGGCGCGTCGTCGTCGTAAGAATCAACCATGAACTATGGGGTCCAGCTAAGAATGGGCGCCATCATAACGAGTTGCCGCACGGTTGTCCGGCCTGGCCGGCGCCGTCCGTAAGGAGAACGTCATGAATCGCAACGCCGCCGTGGGTCCCGCCGCGCTCCCCGAATTGCGCGAACAGGTCGAGGCCATCCTGGCCGAGGCCCGGCGCCAGGGCGCCAGTGCCGGTGAAGTGGCCGTCTCGGTCGACCAGGGCCTGTCCACCTCGGTCCGCAAGGGCGAGGTGGAAACGGTCGAATTCAATCGTGACCAGGGCTTCGGCATCACCCTCTATGCCGGTCAGCGCAAGGGCTCGGCCAGTACCTCCGCCACCGGCCCCGAGGCGATCCGCGAAACCGTGGCCGCGGCCCTGGCCATCGCCAAGCACACCTCGGAGGATCCCTGCGCGGGCCTGGCGGATGCCGAATTGATGGCACGCGGCGAGCTGCCCGATCTCGACCTCTATCATCCCTGGGACATTACTCCAGAGCAGGCCATTGAGCAGGCCCTGGCCTGTGAAGCGGCCGCCTATGCCGCCGACAGCCGCATCGGCAATGCCGACGGTACCACCCTCAATACCCACCAGAGCTGCCGGGTCTACGGCAACAGCCACGGTTTCGTCGGCGGCTACGCCAGCACCCGGCACAGCCTGAGCTGCGTGATGATCGCCGGCAGCGGCGAGGCCATGCAGCGCGACTACTACTACGACGTCAACCGCATCGGCAGCGAGCTGATGAGCGCCGAGGAGATCGGTCGCCGCGCCGCCGAGCGTGCCGTGAGTCGCCTGGGTGCCAGGCCGGTGCCCACCGCCAAGGTCCCGGTGCTGTTTTCCCCGGAAATGGCCGCCGGCCTGTTCGGCACCTTTCTCGCCGCCATTTCTGGTGGCAACCTCTATCGCAAGTCGTCCTTCCTCGAAGGCGCCCTGGGTCAGCAGGTGTTTCCCGACTGGCTGACCCTTGACGAGCGGCCGCACCTGCCGCGCGCCCTGGGCAGTGCCGCCTTCGATGGCGAAGGCCTGGCCACCTACGCCAAGCCCTTCGTCGAGAACGGCCAGCTGGTGTCCTATGTGCTCGGCAGCTATTCCGCGCGCAAGCTGGGCATGCAGAGCACCGCCAACGCCGGTGGCGTGCACAATCTCCACGTCAGTCATGGCACGGCCGACCAGGCCGAGCTGATCCGGCAGATGGGCACGGGCTTTCTGGTCACGGAAATGATGGGGCAGGGCACCAACCTGGTCACCGGCGACTACTCCCGAGGTGCCGGTGGCTTCTGGATCGAGAATGGCGAGATCCAGTTTCCGGTCCAGGAGGTCACCATCGCCGGTCGCCTCGGCGACATGTTCCGCCAGATCCTGGCCGTGGGCAGCGACGTGGAACGCCGCGGCAGTCTACGCACCGGCTCGGTGCTGATCGACGGCATGACCCTGGCGGGCAGCTAGAACTGCGGTTGGAGTTGTCGCGATGAGGAAAATCCCGTCGAACGGGAGACAGCCCACCCCGTTACTCGTTAGTATCCTAGCAATGCACTAGGACATAGCCGTGCGGTCGAATCCGTTGACCGGACGGCCCAGGCTTCACAGGATGCGCCCTCGCGCATCTGCCGTACTCCCCGGCGCCCTCGGGCGCTGGGTCCATACCAAAGCCACCATGGAGACAATCCGCATGCCGCATACTCTGCCTCAGCTGCCCTACGCCTACGACGCGCTGGAACCGCACGTCGATGCCCAGACCATGGAAATCCACCATACCAAGCATCACCAGACCTACATCAACAACCTGAACGCGGCGCTGGAAGGCACCGAGTTCGCCAACCTGTCGGCCGAAGACGTGGTTCGTCAACTGGACAAGCTGCCCCAGGACAAGCGCGGCGCCGTGCAGAACAACGGTGGCGGCCATGCCAACCACAGCCTGTTCTGGACCGTGATGGCCCCCAACGCCGGCGGCAAGCCCGAAGGCGCCCTGGCCGAAGCCATCGAGTCCCAGCTGGGTGGCTTCGATGCCTTCAAGGAAGCCTTCACCAAGGCGGCCCTGACCCGCTTCGGCAGCGGCTGGGCCTGGCTGAGCGTCACCCCCGAGAAGAAGCTGGTGGTCGAGAGCACCGGCAACCAGGACAGCCCGCTGATGACCGGCAATACCCCGATCCTCGGCCTGGACGTCTGGGAGCACGCCTACTACCTGCGCTACCAGAACCGTCGTCCCGACTACATCGGCGCCTTCTTCAACGTCATCAACTGGCCGGAAGTGTCCCGTCGCTACGAAGCGGCGCTGAACGCCTGAGTTGACGCCCCATAAAAAAAGCCGCCCTCGGGCGGCTTTTTTTATGGGATACGGCTGGAGCAGGGTGCTTATCACTCACCCTCGTCGAAGTAATTGTTGATCAGCTCGATCAGGGCGCGCATGGCCTCGTCGCTCTGTTCACCTTCGGTTTCCAGTTGCAGCACCGTGCCCTTGCCGGCGGCCAGCATCATGACCGCCATGATGCTCTTGCCATCGACTGGCGGCTCGCCACTACGGCCGACGCGAACGCTGGCGGGATAGCGGCCAGCCACGCCGACGAACTTGGCGGCGGCACGGGCGTGCAGACCCAGCTTGTTGATGATGGTGATCTGTTGGGCAGGCATTGAGTCTGTCCTTGTCGAAACGAAACGGGCGTCAAAGATCGCGGTGACGAATCTGGACGTTCTTGAGCAGGTCTTTGAGTTCGCGACCCAGGCGATCGGCCAGATAGACCGAACGGTGATGACCACCGGTACAGCCGATGGCCACGGTCACATAGGACCTGTTGTTGGCGGCGAAACGCGGCAGCCACTTCACCAGGTAATCGCGGATGTCATTGTACAGGGTCTCTACCTCGGGCTGTTGCTCGAGATACTCCCGCACCGGGGCGTCCAGTCCGGAAAAGTCGCGCAGGTCCGGTTTCCAATAGGGATTGGGCAGGAAGCGCACATCGAAGACCATGTCGGCATCCACCGGCAGGCCGCGCTTGAAGCCAAAGGACTCGACCAGGTAGGCGGTACCCGGCTCCGGCGCGTTCAGCAGGCGCAACTTGAGGATGTCGCGCAGCTGATAGAGATTCAGGTGGGTGGTATCGATCTTCAGGTCGGACAGATCGGCGATGGGCGACAGCAGCACCTGTTCGTCGTGAATGGCCTCGGCCAGGGATCTTTCCTGGTTGGATAGCGGATGCCGGCGGCGCGTCTCGGAAAAGCGCTTGAGCAGCGTCTGGTCATCGGCATCCAGATAGAGGATGTCACAGCGGATGTTGCGGCTGCGTACCTGTTCGAGCAATTCGGGAAAGCGCTGCAACTGGCTGGGCAGGTTGCGTGCATCGATGGACAGGGCGACCTTGGGCTGGGGCCGCTCCATGTCGGTCAGGGCGTGCTGGGCCAGCTCGGGTAGCAGACTGGCCGGCAGGTTGTCGATGCAATAGAAGCCATTGTCCTCAAGCACGTTGAGCGCCGTACTCTTGCCCGACCCGGAACGTCCGCTCACGATGATGAGGTGCATGTCAGTGTCCGCTCTGGGCCTCGACGACGATCTGATAGAGCGCCTGGCTGTCCTTGGCCTTGCGCAGTCGGTCGCGGATGTCGGCGCGATCCAGGATGCCGGCGATCTGGCGTAGCAGGGTGAGGTGTTGTTCGGTGGCCGCTTCCGGGACCAGCAGGACGAACACCAGGTCTACCGGGGCGCCGTCCAGGGAATCGAAGTCCACCGGCTGCTGCAGGTGGAAGAGTACGCACAGCGGTTGCTGCAGACCCGCCAGGCGGCAGTGGGGAATGGCGATGCCATTGCCGAACCCAGTGGAGCCCAGGCGTTCGCGCGCCATCAGGCATTCATGGATGTGCGCCGCATCATGGCCGGGCAGTTCCTGCGCGGCCAGCTCGGCGATGCGTTCCAATACGGCGGCTTTGCTGCCACCCGGCGCACCCGTCTGGGTACGGCCGGGGGTCAGGATGTTTTCGAGTTTGATCATAAAGCGGCGATCGAACCTCAGCGGACGCCAATGCCCTGCTGGCGTTCGATCGATTTTTCCTTGTGTTTAATCAGTTGGCGGTCGAGCTTGTCGGCCAGGAGATCGATGGCGGCATACATGTCGTCGTGCTCGGCGTTGGCGACCACCGCAGCGCCGGAGACGTGCAGGGTGGCTTCGGCCTTTTGCTTGAGCTTGTCCACTTCCAGGATGACCTGGACGTTGGTGATGCGATCGAAGTGCCGTTCGAGGCGGGCGAGTTTCTCGCCGATGTAGTCACGCAGGGCTTCCGTCACTTCAAGCTGATGGCCACTGATGTTGACTTGCATACCGCTTCTCCTTATTGCCGGGCTGCGATCGGCGAAGCTGCTCGCCGACATGACACGGGTCGATCGAGGCACGGTCACACATCAGGACGCGTCATAGGAGACGCTTGCGTTCGCTGGACGGAGCGATACCCAGGGATTCCCGATACTTAGCCACCGTGCGACGAGCGACTTGTATACCTTGCGATTCCAGTAAACCAGCGATCTTGCTGTCACTCAACGGCTTTTTCGCGTTTTCCGCCGCCACCAATTTCTTGATGATCGCGCGGATCGCGGTGGAGGAGCATTCGCCGCCCTCGGCGGTGCTGACGTGGCTGGAGAAGAAGTACTTGAGTTCGTAGATGCCACGCGGAGTGTGCATGAATTTCTGGGTGGTCACCCGAGAGATGGTCGACTCGTGCATGCCCACCGCCTCGGCGATGTCGTGCAGGACCAACGGCTTCATGGCCTCTTCGCCATATTCGAGAAAACCCCGCTGGTGCTCGACGATCTGGGTCGCCACCTTCATCAGGGTCTCGTTGCGGCTCTGCAGGCTCTTGATGAACCAGCGCGCTTCCTGGAGCTGGTTGCGCATGTAGGTGTTGTCGGCGCTGCTGTCGGCGCGTTTGACGAAACCGGCGTACTGGGGATTGACCCGCAGGCGCGGTACGGCTTCCTGATTGAGCTCCACCAGCCAACGCTCGTTGTGCTTGCGCACGATGACGTCCGGCACCACGTATTCGGCTTCGCCGGATTCGATCTGCGAGCCGGGACGCGGGTGCAGGGTCTGGATCAGCTCGATGATCGGCTTGAGCTCGTCTTCCTTGATCTTCATGCGCCGCATCAACTGCGCATAGTCACGGCTGCCGAGCAGATCCAGGTAGTCGCCAACCAGGCGCTTGGCTTCGCCGAGCAGGGGCAGGGTGGCGGGCAGCTGGGCCAGCTGGATCAGCAGGCATTCGCGCAAGTTGCGCGCGGCGACGCCGGCGGGCTCGAATTGCTGGACGCGTCTGAGCACCACCTCGACCTCGTCGAGATCGACTTCCAGCTCGGGGTCGAGGGAGGCATGGATGTCTTCCAGGCTTTCCTGCAGATAGCCGTCGGTGTCGATGCCGTCGATGATCGCCAGGGCGATCAGGCGGTCGAGATCCGACATGGGCGCCAGGTTCAACTGCCAGAGCAGGTGGGTCTGCAGGCTCTCGCCGGCGGAGGTACGGGTGGTGAAGTCCCACTCGTCGTCGTCATTGCTGGGCAGGCTGCTGGCGCTGGTCTGGTAGATGTCTTCCCAGGCGGTATCGACCGGCAGCTCGCTGTCGCTGGGGATGCGCTCGCTCCACTCGGATTCGTCGGCCATCTCGTTGGTGGCGACCGAGGTTTCCTTGAAGGTGGTTTCCATGGTGCCGGAGCCTGAGCTCTCATCGCCTTCGCCCGAGGCTTCGCTCTGGTCGAAGTCTTCGCCTTCTTCCTGGCGTTCCAGCATCGGATTGGATTCCAGGGCTTCCTGGATCTCCTGCTGCAAGTCGAGCGTCGAGAGCTGGAGCAGACGTATGGCTTGTTGCAGCTGCGGCGTCATCGTCAGCTGCTGGCCCATCTTGAGGACTAGCGATGGTTTCATGGCTGCGGAAATACACCTTGTCTACCGACGCGAACAGCGCCACCGAACCTCGCGAACCCTGCGAGCGTTAGCAAATTATATGCCTTGTTTCCCCGGGTTTGCCTAGAGGCGGAATTCGTGGCCCAGATAGACTTCCTTCACCAGGTCGTTGGCGAGGACTTCTTCGGCGGTACCCTCGGCGATGAGCTGGCCATCGTTGACGATGTAGGCCGTTTCGCAGATGGTCAGGGTTTCCCGCACGTTGTGGTCGGTGATGAGCACACCGATACCCTTGGCCTTGAGGTGGCGGATGATCTGCTTGATGTCACCCACCGAGATAGGGTCCACACCGGCGAAGGGTTCGTCCAGCAGGATGAACTTGGGCGCGGTGGCCAGGGCGCGGGCGATCTCGACACGGCGACGCTCGCCACCCGACAGGCTCATGCCGCGGTTGTCGCGGATATGGGTGATGTGGAATTCCTGCAACAGGCTTTCCAGCTCGCGCAGACGACCGGCCTTGTCCAGGTCCTTGCGGGTTTCCAGGATGCCGAGGATGTTGTCGGCCACGGTCAGCTTGCGAAAGATCGAGGCTTCCTGCGGCAGGTAACCGATCCCGGCGCGGGCACGACCGTGCATGGGCAGGGCGGTGACATCCTGCTCGTCGATCAGCACGCGGCCCTGATCGGCCTTGACCAGGCCGACGATCATGTAGAAGCAGGTGGTCTTGCCGGCGCCGTTCGGGCCGAGCAGGCCGACGATCTGACCGCTGTCGATGCTGACGCTGACGTCGCGAACGACCTGACGACCCTTGTAGCTCTTGGCCAGATGCTGGGCTTTGAGCGTAACCGTCATTGTCCCTGCCCCGACTGCTGCTGATCCTTGGGCTGGATGACCATGTCGATCCGCGGCCGCGGCGTGGTGACCTTGCTGCCATTGGCACGACCGGCATTGACGATCTGGCGCTGGGTGTCGTAGACGATCTTCTCGCCTTCGAAGGTGTTGCCCTGTTGGACCACCTTGGCCTGGTCGATCAGGATGATGCGATTTTCCTGGGCGAAATACTGGATGGTCAGACCATAGGCCTTGACGATGTCCTTGTCCGCCGAAGGCTTCTGCTCGTAGTAGGCCGGCTTGCCCACTGCGGTGGCGACCTTGATGTTGCCCTGGTTGTCCTGGGTCAGGGTCACCGTATTGCCGGTGATCTTCATGCTGCCCTGGGTGATGACCACGTCTCCGCGGTACACGGCCACGCCCTGCTTGTCGTCGAGCTCGGCGCTGTCGGCCTGCACGCGGATCGGCTGGGTGCGATCGGTCGGCAGGGCCCAAGCCGCGGCACTGCCAAGGGTGGCGCCGAGGGTGAACAGGAAGGGGAGGGTTTTAACGAACCTCATGCTGGCCTCTTACGTTGGACAGCAGGAGCATTCTGCCGTCTTCTAGATACGCTTTCATGCCATTGGCCGTGGTCACCCCATTGGCGGCCTCGATTCTAACGGCTTGCTCGGTTTGCGCATATTGTTTGTCAGGAAAGACGGTCATGCGGGTGGTGGTCAACACCACTGGGCGGCCTTTCTCATCGGTACGCTCGACGCGTACGTCATCGATCAGCTCCGCCTGACTGCCACCGGGGGCGACCTCGGCGCGGGCACTGCGAATGTGCCAGGGATAGTCGGTACCGCGAAAGGCCAGCATGTCGGGGCGGGTCACCAGGGTGACGTCGGTCGCCTTGACGTGTTCGCTGCGCTCGGCCTTGAGTTCGTACTGGATCTTGCCATCCAGGCGATACTGGATCGTCCGGGTATTGAGGGCGTAGCCGTCGATGGCGCTGTCTTGCGGGGTCGACGAGGCCGGAGCATCGACGAAGCGCTGCGGCAGGATGTTCCAGTAGCCGATCGCGATGAGCGCGGCGGCGATCAGGACCAACAGCACGGGGCGGCGCAAGCTGCGAAACATGAGGGTACCTGTGGTGGGCCGCACCAGGGCGGCGGGTTGAACACGAGAGTGCAGCGTATTAGTCGGGCAGTATAACCCGGCCTACAGCACCCCGGCGCGTAGCAGGTCACCCATGTTGAGGGCACCGATCGGGCGCCGTTCGTCATCGATCACCACGAGCGCGTTGATCTTGTGCTCCTCCATGATCTTCAACGCCTCGGCCGCGAGCATCGGCGCCCTGGCGGTTCGACCACCGCGGGTCATCACGGTTGCGATGGGCGTGGTGCGCACATCGATGCCGCGATCCAGGGCACGACGCAGATCGCCGTCGGTGAAGATGCCGGCGAGACGGCCATCGGCGGCGAGCACGCTGGTCATGCCCAGCCCCTTGCGCGACATCTCCAGCAAGGCATCGGACACCAGGGTGTCTTCGCCGACCTGCGGCAGGTCGGCGCCGGCATGCATGACGTTTTCCACCTTGAGCAGCAGGCGCCGGCCCAGGGCGCCGCCCGGGTGGGAAAAGGCGAAGTCCTCGGCGGTGAAGCCACGGGCCTCGAGCAGGGCGATGGCCAGGGCATCGCCCAGCACCAGGGCGACGGTGGTGGAGGAGGTGGGTGCCAGATTGAGCGGGCAGGCCTCGGTGGCGACGCTGGTGTCCAGGTTGACGTCCGCGGCCTTGGCCAGCGGCGAGGCGGGATTGCCGGCAAAGCTGATCAAAGGGACGCCCAGGCGCTTGATCAGCGGCAGCAGGGTCAGGATCTCACTGGAGGTGCCCGACTGGGAGATGGCGATGATGACGTCATCGCGGGTGATCATGCCCATGTCGCCATGGCTGGCTTCGGCCGGATGCACGAAGAAGGCCGGGCTGCCGGTGCTGGCCAGGGTCGCGGCGATCTTGTTGCCGACATGCCCGGATTTGCCCATGCCCAGGACCACGATACGCCCACGGCAGGCGAGCAGGTGGCGACAGGCGGCGGCAAAGCTTGCGTCGATGCGTTCGCCCAGGGCGGCCACGGCCACTCGCTCTACATCTATGGTGCGCTTGGCGGAAGCGATGAAATCTATTGAGTCGGGCATGGGTCAGAAGGCAGGTGACGGGACAATCGGAAATTATATGCGCAAAGCCGCGACACTCAGCAACGCCGCCTGCAGCTTGGAAGTCTCATCGGCAACGAATGCTATAGTGCCGCCCTTTTGCCGGGGCCGCCGAACGCAAGAGCCGCGTGCCCTGAAGCGGCGGAGCGGCGTCTCCCTGCACAGAGTTGAACGTTAGGAGTCTTGATGACCGTCGATAGCCCGTACGCCGTGGAGTTGAAGGGTGTTTCCTTCAAGCGCGGCACGCGTCTCATCTACGACCGCGTCGATATCCGCATCCCGCGGGGCAAGGTCACCGGGATCATGGGACCGTCCGGCAGTGGCAAGACCACTCTATTGCGTCTCATCGCCGCCCAGTTGCGGCCGAGCAGCGGCGAGATCTGGGTCAATGGCGCCAATCTGCCGCAGCTGTCCCGCGGCGAACTGTTCGAGATGCGCCGGCAGATGGGCGTGCTGTTCCAGAGTGGCGCGTTGTTCACCGACCTCGATGTGTTCGAGAACGTGGCCTTTCCGCTGCGCGTGCACACCAAGCTGCCCGAGGAAATGATCCGCGACATCGTCCTGCTCAAGTTGCAGGCGGTGGGGTTGCGTGGCGCCGTCGAACTGATGCCGGACGAACTGTCGGGTGGCATGAAGCGCCGGGTCGCCCTGGCGCGGGCCATTGCCCTGGATCCGCAGATCCTCATGTACGACGAGCCCTTCGTCGGCCAGGACCCCATCGCCATGGGCGTGCTGGTGCGCTTGATCCGCCTGCTCAACCAAGCCCTTGGATTGACCAGCATCGTGGTCTCCCACGACCTGGCCGAGACCGCCAGCATCGCCGACTACCTCTATGTGGTGGGCGACACCAAGGTGCTGGGGCAGGGCACGCCGAAGGAATTGCGCGAATCGCCGGATCCGCGGGTTCGCCAGTTCATGCAGGGCATCCCCGATGGCCCGGTACCCTTCCACTATGCCGCGCCGGATCTGCGCGATGCCTTGCTGGGGAAACACTGATGCGTAAGGTCTCCGCCGTGGAGCGGATTCGTCGGCTGGGCCGAGCCGGGCTGGACGTCGTGGCGGCCATCGGCCGCTCGGTGATCGTCCTGCTGCTGGCGGTGTTCGGTCGCGGTGGCGTGGGCAACGGCCTGCAGCTGCTGGGCAAGCAACTCTATTCGGTGGGCGTGATGTCGCTGCCGATCATTGTGGTGTCGGGCTTCTTCATCGGTATGGTGATCGCCCTGCAGGGCTACAACATCCTGGTCAAGTACGGTTCCGAGCAGGCCGTGGGGCAGATGGTGGCCCTGACCCTGCTGCGCGAACTTGGCCCGGTGGTGACCGCGCTGCTGTTCGCCGGCCGGGCGGGTTCCGCCTTGACCGCCGAGATCGGCAACATGAAATCCACCGAGCAGCTGTCCAGCCTGGAAATGATCGGCGTGGATCCGCTCAAGTACATCGTCGCGCCGCGTTTCTGGGCCGGTTTCATTTCCATGCCCCTGCTGGCCGCCATGTTCAACGTGGTGGGCATCTGGGGCGCGGCCATGGTCGCCATCGACTGGCTCGGTGTCTACGACGGCTCCTTCTGGGCCACCATGCAGAACAGCGTGATGCTCAGCGACGTGCTCAATGGCGTGGTCAAGAGCCTGGTGTTCGCCTTCGTGGTGACCTGGGTCGCCGTCTTCCAGGGGTATGACTGCGAGCCGACCTCCGAAGGCATCGGTCGCGCCACTACCCGTACCGTCGTCTATGCGTCGCTCGCCGTGCTCGGCCTCGACTTCATTCTTACCGCCCTGATGTTTGGAGATCTCTGATGCAAACCCGCACCCAGGAAATCGGTGTCGGACTCTTCCTGCTGGCCGGCGTGCTCGCACTGCTGCTGCTGGCACTGCGGGTAAGCGGTCTGACGATGAGCGACCACCACGATACCTACAAGGTCTACGCCTACTTCGACAACATCGCCGGTCTCACCGTGAGATCGCGGGTGACCATGTCGGGCGTGACCATCGGCAAGGTCACCGCCATCGATCTCGACCGCAACAGCTACCGCGGTCGGGTCACCATGCAGATCGACAAGCAGGTGGACAACCTGCCGACCGACTCCATCGCCTCGATCCTGACCGCCGGCCTGCTTGGTGAGAAGTACATCGGCATCAGCGTGGGCGGTGACGAGCAGGTGCTCAAGGAGGGTTCGACCATTCGAGATACACAATCCTCGCTGGTTCTCGAAGACCTGATTGGCAAATTCCTGCTCAACTCGGTCAATAAAGACTCTTCCGCCAATAAATGATGAGAGGCTTCTCCATGCTCAAGCTACTTCGTCACGGAGTGATCGCGATCCTGGCCCTGCTGCCGCTGGTGTCCCAGGCGGCGCCCTCGGCCCATGACGTCATCCAGCAGACCACCAGCACGCTGCTCAGCGACCTCGAGACCAATCGCGACCGGTATCGCAGCAGCCCGGAAGCCTTCTACGAGTCGCTCAACAACATCCTCGGCCCGGTGGTGGATGCCGAAGGCATCTCGCGCAGCATCATGACCGTGCGCTATAGCCGCAGTGCCTCGCCCGAGCAGATGGCGCGCTTCCAGGAAAACTTCAAGCGCAGCCTGATGCAGTTCTATGGCAATGCGCTGCTGGAGTACAACAACCAGGGTATCCGCGTGCTGCCTGAAGGTCCGTCCGACGGTCCCGACCGCACCAGCGTGGGCATGGAGGTCAAGGGCAACAATGGCGCCGTGTATCCCGTGCAGTACAGCATGGTCAAGCAGGGCGAGGACTGGAAGGTCCGTAACGTCATCATCAACGGCCTGAACCTCGGCAAGCTGTTCCGTGACCAGTTCGCCCAGGCGATGCAGGAGAACGGCAACGACCTGGACAAGACCATCAACAACTGGGCGGGCACCGTGGCCAAGGCCAAGGACTCTCCCGAGGCCCAGAAGGCCAAGGTCGGTTCGTGAGTCGCGCCGCCATCACCGGCGAGGGCGCTCGACTGCAGCTGTCGGGCGTGCTCGATCACGCCAATGTGCCGGCCCTGCGTGAGCAGGGCCGGGCACTGATCGGTCAGGGCAGTGGGCCGCTGGTGCTCGACTGCGCTGGCATAGAACGCTCCAACAGCGCCGGATTGGCGCTGTTGCTGGCCTGGCTGCGCGATGCCCAGGTCGCGGGGCGCCCGCTGACCATCGCCGGTCTGCCCTCCGAGTTGCGGCAGATCGCCGAGGTCTCGGATGCCCTGGAGTTGCTGCCCCTGGCGGACGACGCTCACGGCTAACGGTCATCGCAGTCGCCGTACAGCCGGTTTTTTTGTATGATCGCCGGCTGTACTAGATTGCCGAGGTGCCGCCATGCAGGCCCAAGAAGTCAAAAGCCTCCTGGAGGCAAAACTGGCCGATACCCAGGTCGAAGTGGAAGGCGAGGGCTGCAACTTCCAGCTCTACCTGATCAGCGACGAGCTCCAGGCACTCAGCCCGGTCAAGCGTCAGCAGCAGGTCTACTCCCACCTCCAGCCGCAGATCGCCGATGGCAGCATCCATGCTGTCACCATGAAATTCTTCACCCGTGCTGCCTGGGCCGAACGCGCCTGATTCGCAGCGCCGAGAACTCGCTATGGACAAACTGATCATTACCGGCGGCAACTGCCTGAACGGTGAAATTCGCATTTCCGGGGCCAAGAATTCGGCCCTGCCGATCCTGGCCGCGACCCTGCTCGCCGACACTCCGGTGACCATCGCCAACCTGCCGCACCTGCACGACATCACCACCATGATCGAGCTGTTCGGTCGTATGGGCGTCCAGCCGGTGATCGGTGAAAAGCTCAACGTCGAGGTGGATGCCTCCAGCATCAAGACCTTGGTCGCGCCCTATGAGCTGGTCAAGACCATGCGCGCCTCGATCCTGGTGCTGGGCCCGATGGTCGCCCGCTTCGGCGAGGCGGAAGTCGCCCTGCCCGGCGGTTGCGCCATCGGTTCGCGTCCGGTCGATCTGCACCTGCGTGGCCTGGAGGCCATGGGCGCCAAGATCACCGTCGAAGGCGGCTACATCAAGGCCAAGGCGCCGGCCGGCGGCCTGCGCGGTGCCCACTACTATTTCGATACCGTCAGCGTGACCGGTACCGAGAACGTGCTGATGGCCGCCACCCTGGCCAAGGGCCGCAGCGTGATCCAGAACGCCGCTCGCGAACCCGAAGTCGTCGATCTGGCCAACTGCCTGATCGCCATGGGTGCCAACATCCAGGGCGCCGGTACCGACACCATCACCGTGGAAGGCGTCGAGCGCCTCGGTGGGGCCACCTATTCGGTGCTGCCGGACCGCATCGAGACTGGCAGCTACCTGGTTGCCGCCGCTGCCACCCGCGGCCGCGTCAAGCTCAAGGATACCGATCCGACCATCCTCGAGGCCGTGCTGGCCAAGCTGGAAGAGGCCGGTGCCCACATCGCCACCGGCAGCAACTGGATCGAGCTGGACATGAAGGGCAATCGCCCCCGCGCGGTCAACATCCGCACGGCGCCCTATCCGGCGTTCCCCACCGACATGCAGGCCCAGTTCATCTCCATGAACGCCGTCGCCGAAGGCACCGGTACCGTGGTCGAGACCATCTTCGAGAACCGCTTCATGCACGTTCACGAGATGGTACGCATGGGCGCCAACATCGCCATCGAAGGCAATGCCGCCATCGTCACCGGCGTGCCCAGCCTCAAGGCCGCCCCGGTCATGGCGACCGACCTGCGCGCCTCGGCGAGCCTGGTCATCGCCGCCCTGGTAGCCGAAGGCGATACCCTGATCGATCGCATCTACCACATCGACCGCGGCTACGAATGCATCGAGGAGAAATTCCAGCTGCTCGGCGCCAAGATCCGTCGCACGCCCAAGTAAGGACCTCCGATGCTGACCATCGCCCTGTCCAAGGGCCGTATCCTCGACGATACCCTGCCGCTGCTGGCGGCGGCGGGGATCGCCCCGACCGAGAATCCGGACAAGAGCCGCAAGCTCATCATCCCGACCACCCAGGACGATGTGCGCCTGCTCATCGTCCGCGCCACCGACGTGCCCACCTATGTGGAACATGGCGCCGCGGACCTGGGCGTGGCCGGCAAGGACGTGCTGATGGAATACGGCGGCGATGGTCTCTATGAGCCGCTGGACCTGCGCATCGCCCGCTGCAAACTGATGACCGCGGGCGCCGTGGGCGCTCCGGCGCCGCGTGGCCGGCTGCGGGTGGCGACCAAGTTCGTCAATGTCGCCAAGCGCTACTATGCCGAGCAGGGTCGTCAGGTCGACATCATCAAGCTGTACGGCTCCATGGAGCTTGCACCGCTCGTGGGGCTGGCCGACAAGATCATCGACGTGGTCGACACCGGCAATACCCTCAAGGCCAACGGACTCGAACCCCAGGAGCTGATCGCCCATATCAGCTCGCGCTTGATCGTCAACAAGGCCTCGATGAAGATGCAGCATGGCCGTATCCAGGCCCTCATCGAGACCCTGAGACACGCCGTCGAGGCGCGCGGCGCCTGAGAACCTGTTCAAAGCCTGCTGCGCGTCGGCCAAACTGCGTTAAAAATGGCTTCGGAATGCTCATTTACCACTCGTAAACTCCGCTTCCTCAGCCATTTTTGCCTTGTTTGTCTCTAGCTCGCGAGACTTTGAACAGGCTCTACGTCCTGGCCGGCATGCCGAATGCCGGTCAAGGCTGCTTCCATCCCTCCAGCTTCGCCTATCCGTGCCATAGCCAAATTGTCGGGCGCCCACACGGAACCGGCTGTTACTCTCGGGCGCCCCTTTCGCTCTCCTGAAGAGGATCCGCCATGACCGCTCCGCTCGCCATCCGCCGACTTGCCGCCGCCGCTCCGGATTTCGCCGAGCATCTGGATCATCTGCTGAGCTGGGAAGGGGTGTCCGACGCCGACATCAACCAGCGGGTCCTGGCGATCATCGCCGACGTGCGCCACCAGGGCGACGCCGCGCTGCTCGAATACACCCGGCGCTTCGATGCCGTCGAGGCGACCGCCATGAGCGATCTCATCCTGCCGCGCGCGCGTCTGGAAGAAGCCCTGACCCGCATCACGCCGGAGCAGCGCACCGCGCTGGAAGCCGCCGCCGAGCGCGTTCGTCGTTATCACGAAAAGCAGCGCCAGGATTCCTGGCAGTACCAGGAGGCCGACGGCACCGTGCTCGGCCAGCAGGTCACCCCGCTGGATCGTGCCGGGCTCTAT
This sequence comes from Pseudomonas sp. HUK17, assembly GCF_001566765.1. Taxonomy (NCBI): domain Bacteria; kingdom Pseudomonadati; phylum Pseudomonadota; class Gammaproteobacteria; order Pseudomonadales; family Pseudomonadaceae; genus Pseudomonas; species Pseudomonas sp. HUK17. The sequence goes on along the minus strand of NZ_LSMW01000007.1, from coordinate 7,130 downwards.
GTGCCGGGGGGCAAGGCCTCCTATCCCTCCTCGGTGCTGATGAACGCCATCCCCGCCAAGGTCGCCGGCGTAAAGGAAGTGGTCATGGTGGTGCCCACGCCCCGCGGCGAGGTCAACGAACTGGTGCTGGCCGCCGCCGCCCTGGCCGGTGTCGATCGCGTCTTCACCATCGGCGGCGCCCAGGCCGTGGCCGCCCTGGCCTATGGCACCGAAAGCGTGCCGCCGGTGGACAAGATCGTCGGCCCCGGCAACATCTATGTCGCCACCGCCAAGCGCCACGTGTTCGGCAAGGTAGGCATCGACATGATCGCCGGCCCGTCGGAGATCCTGGTGGTCTGCGACGGCCAGACCGATCCCGACTGGATCGCCATGGACCTGTTCTCCCAAGCCGAGCACGACGAAGACGCCCAGGCCATCCTGGTCAGTCCGGACGGCGCCTTCCTCGACGCCGTAGCGGCCAGCATCGCCCGCCTGCTGCCGGAGATGGAGCGCGCCGACATCATCCGTGCCTCGCTGGAAGGGCGGGGTGCCCTGATCCAGGTCACCGACATGGCCCAGGCCATCGAGGTGGCCAACCGCATCGCCCCCGAGCACCTGGAGCTGTCCGTCGCCGAGCCCGAGCAGTGGCTGCCCGAGATCCGCCATGCCGGCGCCATCTTCATGGGGCGCTACACCGCCGAGGCCCTGGGCGACTACTGCGCCGGTCCCAACCATGTGCTGCCGACCTCGGGCACCGCGCGCTTCTCCTCGCCCCTGGGCGTGTACGACTTCCAGAAGCGCTCCTCGATCATCCACTGCTCGGCCGCCGGCGCTTCCGCGCTGGGCCGGGTCGCCTCGGTCCTGGCGCGTGGCGAGTCCCTGACCGCCCACGCCCGCAGCGCCGAATACCGCATTCAGGAGGAGCAGGCATGAGCGAACTCTGGAGTCCCTTCGTCAAGAACCTGGTGCCCTATGTCCCGGGTGAGCAGCCCAAGCTGACCAACCTGGTCAAGCTCAACACCAACGAGAATCCCTACGGTCCATCACCGCGGGCGCTGGACGCCATCCGCGCCGCTGCCACCGACGACCTGCGTCTCTATCCCGATCCCAACGGCCAGGCGCTCAAGGATGCCGTCGCTCGCTACTACGGCATCCAGAGCGACCAGGTCTTTGTCGGCAACGGCTCGGACGAGGTGTTGGCGCACATCTTCCTGGGCCTGTTCGGCCATGGCCGACCCGTGCTGTTCCCGGACATCAGCTACAGCTTCTATCCGGTCTATTGCGGCCTCTACGACATCGCCTTCGAGACGCCAGCGCTGGACGAGGATTTCCAGATCGTCCCCGAGGACTATCTGCGGCCCAATGGCGGCATCATCTTCCCCAACCCCAATGCGCCGACTGGCAGCGCCCTGGCGCTGGACGCCATCGAGCGCATCGTCGCCGGCAATCCGACCTCGGTGGTGGTGGTGGACGAGGCCTACGTCGACTTCGGGGCGGAGTCGGCAGTCGCCCTGATCGAGCGCCATCCCAACCTGGTGGTGACCCAGACGCTGTCCAAGTCCCGCTCCCTGGCCGGCTTGCGCGTTGGCCTGGCCATGGGCCAGGCGCCGCTGATGGAGGCCCTGGAGCGGATCAAGAACAGCTTCAACTCCTATCCGCTGGATCGCCTGGCCCTGGCCGGCGCGACCGCGGCCTTCGAGGATCGCGCCTATTTCGACGAGACCTGTCGGCAGGTGATCGAGAGTCGTGAAGCGCTGGTGGGCGAATTGCTGGCGCGCGGCTTCGAGGTCCTGCCCTCGGCCGCCAACTTCATCTTCGCCCGTCATGTGCAGAAGGGCGGGGCGGTGCTGGCCGCGGGCTTGCGCGAGCATGGCGTCATCGTGCGCCACTTCAGCCGACCCGAACGCATCGCCGACTTCCTGCGCATCACCATCGGTACGCCGGCGCAGAATCAGGCGTTGATCGCGGCCCTCGATACCCTCTGAGAGACGCCCATGGCTAGCGCGCCTTTTCCATCAGGGGGCGCAGCCCGACGGTGACCTTGACCTGCACCGTCTTGTCCTGGCGCCGCACCTCGATGGGGATGCTGTCGCCGGGTTGCTTGCGGGCGATCTGGTTCATCGCCAGCCGGCCATCCTTGATCGGTTGGCCCGCCAGCTTGACCAGTACATCGCCGGCGCGCAGACCGCCCTTGTGCGCCGGTCCATCGGGATCTATGTCCGTCACCACGATGCCCTGATCGACCTTGAGGCTATAGGTCTTGACCAGTTCCGGGGTGATCACCTCCACCGCCACGCCCAGCCAGCCACGGATGACCTGGCCATGCTGGATGATCGAGCGCATGACCTCCATGGCCAGCTTGATCGGGATGGCGAAGCCGATGCCCTGGGAGCCGCCGGAGAGGATGGCGGTGTTGATGCCGATCAGATTGCCGCTGGCGTCCACCAGCGCCCCGCCGGAATTGCCCAGGTTGATCGCCGCATCGGTTTGGATGAAGTCCTCGTAGGTATTGAGACCCAGCTGGTTGCGACCGGTGGCGCTGATGATGCCCATGGTCACCGTCTGGCCGACGCCAAAGGGGTTGCCGATGGCCAGCACCACGTCACCGATGCGGATGGCGCTCGAATCGCCCACCGAGATGGCCGGCAGATTGGGCAGGTCGATCTTCAGTACGGCGAGGTCCGTGGCGGGATCGCTGCCGATCAGCTTGGCCAGGGTCTGGCGGCCGTCGGCCAGCGCCACCACGATGGACTCGGCGTCCAGGGTCACGTGGTTGTTGGTCAGCAGATAGCCGTCATGGCTCATCAGCACGGCGGAACCCAGGCTGAGTTCTTCCACCGGCTTGGTCGCGCCTTTGCGATCGCTGGCCGTATCTCCGGCCTTGCCCGGCTTGGCCGCCTTGGTCGAGCGCAACGACACCACCGCGGGCGCGGCGCGACTGGCCGCGTCGGCGTAGGAAACCGGTCCCTCCTGGCGCGAACTGGCGGGCGCCTGGGCGGCCTCGAACAGCGGCGGCTGGGCGGGCAGGCCGAGCCACTGGGGATAGCGCTGCATGATCAGGGCTGCAACGAGCAGACCGCACAGCACGGGCCAGCCGAGATAACGCAAAGCCTTGTACATCGATCACATCCTTGAATTTGTCCACCCGGGGTGCGCCGGATAAGCTGGCGGCCATTATAAGGAGCGGCGCCAGCCGAAGACACGCTGGCGCCGCCAACGAGGAGGTAAGCCGCACGTGACCCTGTCCCTTGAGCAACTGGTAGAGACCGCCGACCGCTACCTGGAATCGGCCCGGATCCAGGATTATTGCCCCAACGGCCTGCAGGTCCAGGGCCGCGAGCAGGTGCGCCTGCTGGTCAGTGGCGTTACGGCTTCCCAGCAGCTGCTGGACGCCGCCGTCGCCGCCGGTGCCGATGCCATCCTGGTGCACCATGGCTATTTCTGGAAAAACGAGGACGCCCGCCTCATCGGCATGAAGCACCGGCGGATCAAGACGCTGCTGAGCCATGACATCAGCCTGCTGGCCTACCACCTGCCCCTGGATGTCCATCCCGAGGTGGGCAACAACGTCCAGCTGGGACGCCGCCTGGGGCTGCAGGATATCCGGCCGCTGCCAGGGGATGCCAAGGGGCTGATCTGGCAGGGCGAGTTGCCGCAGGCGCAATCCGCCGGGGACTTCGGTCGGCAGGTGGCGGACGTGCTGCAGCGCGAGCCGCTGGTGGTCGACGGCGGGCGCTCGATCCGGCGCCTGGCCTGGTGCACCGGGGGCGCCCAAGGCTACATCGACCAGGCCATCGCCGCCGGAGTGGATGCCTACCTGACCGGCGAGGTATCCGAGCAGACGGTGCACAGCGCTCGCGAGAACGGGGTGAGTTTCTTCGCCGCCGGCCACCATGCCACCGAGCGCTATGGGGTGCAGGCGCTGGGCGACCATCTGGCTGCGCAGCTGGGTATCCAGCACCTCTTCATCGACTGCGACAATCCCGCCTGAGCGTCATAAGCATAGAACTTCTGGTTCTAAATAGCCTGGCGGGCCATAACCGTTGCCTATGGTAAGGTTGAGGTTCGTCCACGGCCCGCTCTGTCCGGTGTGTCCAGTCGACTGGATGCCGCAACGGACCTCTCCTAGGCCACCTTTCTGCAATCGTGAGTAGCCATGCTCGACAAACAGACGCACCTCAAACAGCTTGAGGCGGAAAGCATCCACATCATCCGTGAAGTGGCCGCCGAGTTCGACAATCCGGTCATGCTGTATTCCATCGGCAAGGATTCGGCCGTGATGCTGCACCTGGCCCGCAAGGCCTTCTTTCCCGGCAAGCTGCCGTTCCCGGTACTCCACGTGGACACCGGCTGGAAATTCCAGGCCATGTATGAATTCCGCGATCGCATGGTCGCCGACATGGGCCTCGATCTGCTGGTGCACAAGAATCCGGAAGGGGTCGCCCAGGGCATCAATCCCTTCACCCATGGCAGTGCCAAGCACACCGACATCATGAAGACCCAGGGCCTCAAGCAGGCGCTGGACAAGTACGGCTTCGACGCCGCCTTCGGCGGTGCCCGCCGCGACGAGGAGAAGTCCCGCGCCAAGGAGCGCGTCTACTCCTTCCGGGACAGCAAGCACCGCTGGGATCCCAAGAACCAGCGTCCCGAGTTGTGGAACATCTACAACGGCAAGACCAACAAGGGCGAGTCGATTCGCGTCTTCCCGCTGTCGAACTGGACCGAGCTGGACATCTGGCAGTACATCTACCTCGAAGGCATCCCGATCGTGCCGCTGTACTTCGCCGCCGAGCGCGAGGTGATCGAGAAGAACGGCACCCTGCTCATGATCGACGACGACCGTATCCTCGAGCACCTCTCGTCCGAGGAGAAGGCCCGCATCCACAAGCGCCAGGTGCGCTTCCGTACCCTTGGCTGCTACCCCCTGACCGGCGCGGTGGAGTCCCAGGCGACCACGCTGACGGACATCATCCAGGAGATGCTGCTCACCCGCACCTCCGAACGCCAGGGCCGGGTCATCGACCACGATGGCGCCGGGTCCATGGAAGAGAAGAAACGTCAGGGGTATTTCTAAGATGTCGCACCAATCCGATCTGATCGGCCAGGACATCCTGGCCTACCTCGCACAGCACGAACGCAAGGAGCTGCTGCGCTTCCTTACCTGCGGCAACGTCGACGACGGCAAGAGCACCCTGATCGGGCGCCTGCTGCACGATTCCAAGATGATCTACGAGGATCACCTGGAAGCCATCACCCGCGATTCCAAGAAGGTCGGCACCACCGGCGAAGAGGTCGATCTGGCGCTGCTGGTGGACGGTCTGCAGGCCGAGCGCGAGCAGGGCATCACCATCGACGTGGCCTACCGCTACTTCTCCACCGCCAAGCGCAAGTTCATCATCGCCGATACCCCCGGCCATGAGCAGTACACCCGCAACATGGCCACCGGGGCCTCCACCTGCGACCTGGCGATCATCCTGGTCGACGCCCGTCACGGCATCCAGACCCAGACTCGCCGGCACAGCTACATCGCCTCGCTGCTGGGCATCAAGCACATCGTGGTCGCCATCAACAAGATGGACCTGCTGGGCTTCGACGAGGCGGTGTTCGAGCGCATCAAGGACGACTACCTGGCCTTCGCCCAGCGCATCGACCTCAACGCCAAGGACATCCACTTCGTCCCCATGTCGGCGCTCAAGGGCGACAACGTGGTGAATCGCAGCGAGCAGACGCCCTGGTACAGCGGCAAGCCGCTGATGGAAATCCTCGAGACCGTGGAGATCGCCGCCGATCGCAATCTCGACGACCTGCGCTTCCCGGTGCAGTACGTCAACCGGCCCAATCTCAACTTCCGCGGCTTCGCCGGGACCCTGGCTTCGGGCGTGGTCACCAAAGGCGATGCCGTGGTGGTCCTGCCGTCGGGCAAGGGCAGTCGCATCAAGTCCATCGTCACCTACGAAGGCGAGCTGGAGCAGGCCGGACCCGGCCAGGCGGTGACCCTGACCATGGAAGACGAGATCGACATCTCCCGCGGCGACGTCCTGGTACATGCCGACAACCGTCCCCAGGTCACCGACAGCTTCGAGGCCATGCTGGTGTGGATGGCCGAAGAACCCATGCGGCCCGGCAAGAAGTACGACATCAAGCGCGCCACCAGCTACGTGCCCGGCTCGCTGCCGAGCATCGTGCACACGGTGGACGTCAACACCCTGGAACGTGGCGCCGCCAGCGAGCTCAAGCTCAACGAGATCGCCCGGGTCAAGGTGGCTCTCGATGCGTCCATCGCGCTGGATGGCTATGGCGTCAACCGCACCACCGGCGCCTTCATCGTCATCGATCGCCTGACCAATGGCACCGTCGGTGCCGGCATGATCATCGCCGACCCGGTGGGCCGGGGTGGCCATGGCCAGGGCGCGCACCAGCTGCACGTCGGCAATGGCGAGCGGGCCGCGCGTTTCGGTCAGCAGCCCAGCACCGTGCTCTTCACCGGTCTCTCCGGCGCCGGCAAGACCACCCTGGCCTATGCCCTGGAGCGTCGCCTGTTCGATGCCGGTCGCGCGGTCTTCGTGCTGGACGGTCAGAATCTGCGCCACGACCTGAACAAGGGGCTGCCCCAGGATCGCGCCGGGCGTCGCGAGAACTGGTTGCGTGCCGCCCAGGTGGCCCGCCAGTTCAACGAAGCGGGTCTGATCGCTCTGGCGGCCTTTGTCGCGCCGGATGCCGAGGGCCGTGCCCAGGCCCAGGCGCTGATCGGTGCCGAGCGTCTGCTGACCGTACACGTCAAGGCGTCGCCCAAGGCCTGCGCCGAGCGCGATCCCCAGGGGCTCTACGCCGCCGGTGGCGACAACATTCCGGGTATCTCCTTCGCCTACGATGCCCCGGAAGATGCCGATCTGGTGATCGACACCGAGCAGCTGTCGGTGGAGGAGGGGGTCCAGCAGATCCTCGACGTCCTGCGTCGGCGCCAGGTGGTCTAGGGCGTTTAGCCAAGAAAAAACCCGCCGAGAGGCGGGTTTTTTCTTGGGTCCTTACCAGCGCGGGGGGGGGCCGTAGTAGTAGGCGCCGGGCGGCGGGCCGTAATACACCGGGCGGGGCTCCACCACGCGATATTCGTAGACCGGTGCCGGCTCGTAGTAGACCACGCGCGGCGGCGG
>NZ_LSMW01000006.1:0-77336 GCF_001566765.1 Pseudomonas sp. HUK17 | reverse complement strand
CCAACGTCCTGTCAGGCGCCATCCTGGCCTGGTCTTCATCCGTGACCTCAGGGCTGCGCATCCTGCGCGGCTGATGGGTGTAGATTACGCAGTCCCCGCAGGTAGCAACATGGCCAGGTGACACCAGTCGGTGTAAGCCTTTTGCCATAGCCTGGGGAACATGGCGATCGCCGCCTCGACTAATGCTGACCCCGCCGAAGATCCGCCATGGCCCTCTCGACCTCCTTCGCTATCGTGCAACAGCAGATGCGCCGCGCCGCCGGCCTGGTCTGGAGTACCTCACCCGCGCTGATGATCAGCCTGATCCTGGCGACCCTGGTCGCCGGCCTGCTGCCGGCGCTGGCCGCCTGGCTGGGGCAGCGCATCGTCGATGCCGTGGTGGCGGCCATGCGGCTGCATGCCGACCAGGGCCAGGCACCGCTATGGCCGGTGCTGAAGTTCGTGCTGGCCGAAGCCGGGGTACTGGCGGCCCTGGCGGGCGCCCAGCGGCTGCTGTCGGTGCAGCAATCGCTGCTGCGGGTACGCCTTGGGCAGACCGTGAATCTATTGATCCTGGAAAAGGCCCAGACCCTGTCGCTGGCGCAATTCGAGGACGCCGAGTTCTACGACAAGCTGGTGCGAGCCCGGCGCGAGGCTTCGATACGACCGCTGGCCCTGGTGACCAAGTCCCTCACCTTGCTGCAGAACCTCATCTCCCTGGTCAGCTTCGCCGTGCTGCTGGTGCATTTCTCGCCCTGGGCGCTGCTGTTGCTGGTGGTGGGCGCCCTGCCGGTGTTCCTCGCCGAGGCGCGCTTTTCCGGCGATGCCTTTCGGCTGTTCAGCCGGCGTGCGCCCGAGACCCGCCGCCAGACCTATCTGGAAACGCTGCTTTCCCACGAGGCCTACATCAAGGAGGTCAAGCTGTTCGGCCTGGCGCCGCTGCTGCTGGAGCGCTATCGCACCACCTTCGCCAAGCTCTATGCCGAGGACCGCCGCCTGACCCTGAGACGTGACGGCTGGGGGTTCGTCTTTGGCCTGCTGGGCACCCTCGCCTTCTATGCCGCCTATGCCTGGGTGGTGCTCGATACCGTGCGCGGTCGCCTGAGCCTGGGCCAGATGACCCTCTATCTCACCCTGTTCCGCCAGGGTCAGGCGGCGGTCAGCGCCAGCCTGACGGCCCTGGGCGGGCTCTACGAAGACAGCCTCTACCTGAGCAATCTCTACGACTATCTGGGCCAGCCGACCAGTGCCGAGGGCGGCAGTCTCACCCTGGGCAGCCAGCCTGGCGACGGCCTGAGATTCGAAGGGGTCGGCTTCACCTATCCGGGTGCGACCGCGCCGACGCTCAAGGACATAAGCTTTCACCTGGCGCCGGGCCAGAGCCTGGCCCTGGTGGGCGCCAACGGTTCGGGCAAGACCACCCTGATCAAGCTGCTGACCCGCCTGCACAGCCCGACGCGTGGCCGTATCCTGCTCGATGGCAGCGATCTGCAGGAGTGGCAGCCGGCGGCGCTGCACAGGCGCATCGGCGTCATCTTCCAGGACTTCATCCGCTACCAGCTCACCGCCGGCGAGAACCTGGGGGTCGGCGATACCGCGGCCTTCCACGACGAGACGCGCTGGCGCAAGGCAGCCGAGCAGGGCCTGGCCGACGAGGTCATCGCTGGTTTGCGCGAAGGCTACGAGACGCAACTGGGGCGCTGGTTCCTGGGCGGTCAGGAGCTGTCCGGCGGGCAGTGGCAAAAGATCGCCCTGTCGCGCGCCTACATGCGCGAAGACGCCGACATCCTGGTGCTGGACGAACCCACCGCCGCCCTGGACGCCGCGGCCGAGGCGGTGATCTTCGAGCGCTTTCGGGCCCAGGCGCAGCAACGCATGACCCTGCTGATCTCGCACCGTTTCTCCAGCGTGCGCAACGCCGATCAGATCCTGGTGCTGGAAGACGGAGAGATCCGCGAGCGTGGCGATCACGAGGAGTTGCTGGCCAGCGGCGGCCGCTATGCCCAGCTGTTCGATCTGCAGGCCCGGGGTTATCGCTGATCGCCGGTGGCGAACTTCGCGCAGGGCGCTCTGCCCAACCTTAACAACCACTCGCGGAGGCCGCATGAACGATCAGATCAAGGAAAACCCCGACGAACTGGACATCGATCCGGACATCGCGCCCGATCCCGAAGAGCCCGTGGGCGATGACCCGGAAGACCGGCCGGTGGAAGAGCGCCTGCCGCAAAAGAATCCGCGCGATCCGGAGTACAGCTGATGAACGCCATCCTGCCGCTGCCCGAGGATGAAGATCCGGAAGGGCTGCATCCTGCGGAGCTGCCCGCGGACGAAGACGATGCGCCGCCCGTGGATCCGCTGTGACGGGTCAGGCGTAGGGTTTGCCCTCACCCCAACCCTCTCCCCGAGCGAGAGGGGGAATGGTGGCCCGTAGGTTGGGTTGAGCGCAGCGAAGCCCAACGCTTTTCGGGCCGGCACAGGTTTGTTGGGCTTCGACGATGGAGCCGTCTCAGCCCAACCTACGGATATTCCGCATCATGAAAAAGGTCCGCCATGGCGGACCTTTTCTTTGGCCTTATTTCGGGCCGGGTTGCGGTTGGTAGAGTTCGAGCAACTTGAGCGTGACGCCGTTGGTCCAGCCGAAGCCGTCCTGCAGCTCGTACTCGCCGCCGCCACCGCCCTGGCCACCAGTGAGGTCGTATTTTTCCACCAGCTTCTGCTCCCGGGCGTAGAGATTCTGCACCTGGGTCAGGAAGCGGGTGCCGATGTCCGCCGCCAGCTTGTCCTGCTGATAGCGGCGCAGGCCATCCACGGCCACCCACTGCAGCGGTGCCCAGCCATTGGGCTCATCCCATTGCTGGCCGGTCTTGACCGTGGTGGTGGCGATGCCGCCCGGACGCAGCAGCTGGTTGGCCACGGTCGCGGCGGTCTGGTCGGCGCTGCTCTGGCTGGCCGCACCCACGAACAATGGGAACAACGTCGCCGCGGTGACCTTGTCGGTGCGGCGCTTGGCCTGCCAGTCGAAGTCGGTGTAGTAGCCGGCGGGATTCCACAGGTAGCGATCGATGGCCTGCTGGCGGGTCTTGGCCTTCTGGCTGTAGGCCTGGACGCAACTGGCCTCGCCGGTCTTTTCGCAGGCCTTGGCGATGGTCTGTTCCAGGTGATAGAGCAGGCTGTTCAGATCCACCGGGGCGATGGCGGTGGTGCGGATGGTCGCCAGGGTCTTGCCATCGCCGAGCCAGCGCGAGGAAAAGTCCCAGCCACTCTCGGCACCCGCGCGCAGGTCTCGATAGACCTCGCCGGCCGGTCGACCCTTGGCCTGGGCGGCGGTGGCCAGGTCTTCCATATAGGATTCCTGGCGCGGGGTATCGCGGGCGTCCCAGTAGCGATTGAGCAGGGTGCCGTCGGCCAGCTTGACCACATGGGCATTGGCCTGGCCTGCCTGCAGCCCTTCGGCGCCGGCCATCCAGTAGGCGTATTCCTTCTGCAGCTGCGGGAGATAGCGACGATAGGCGGAATCGCCTTCCAGGCTGGCCTGCAGGTCGACCATGTAGGCGAAGAACGGCGGCTGCGAGCGACTCAGGTAGTAGCTGCGATTGCCATTGGGGATGTGGCCGTAGACGTCGATCTCATGGGCGAAGTTGTCCACCATGTCGCGGACCAGGTCGGTGCGCCCATCCTTGGCCAGGCCCAGCATGGTGAAGTAGGAATCCCAGTAGTACACCTCGCGGAAGCGACCGCCCGGTACCACATAGGGCTTGGGCAGCGGCAACAGGCTGCTGTAGGCCGGGACCTCTTCGTAATGGCGGGTCAGTACCGGCCAGAGGTCCTTGATGTGGGTGGGCAGGTCGGCGCCCGCCTTGGGCGGCTCGGCCTTGATCGGGGCGGATTCTTCGAAGTTGGCGCTGACGAAGGCCTTGAGGTCGAAGCCCGGCTTGTCGCGCTGGGCCAGGTAGTCCTGGCGGATGTCGGCCGGATTGCGCTTGGGCAGGGCATCGACGAAGTGCTTCTGGTCGGTGAACAGCTTGCCCTGCTGCACCGCGGCGAACAGCTCGGGATAGGCCTGGTCCGGCGGCACGGCGCGGGCGTTGCTGGCGTCACGCCAACTCCAGGTCGGGGTTTCCGGCTTGCTGCCCTCATGGGCGCAGGCGGCGAGAAAGGCGATGGACAGGGACAGGACGAGCATCCGCGCGGGTGGCGCAGGTGGCAGGCGTTTCATGAAGCGCTCCTTTTCTTGTCGACACGACAGCAGCCGCAACAGACGTTGCGACACGAAAGGATCGACCCTGAAGCGCCGCGACAGTTCGCCGCGACGGGCTCAGCTACCCGGGCGCAGACGCCTCACGCTGCGCGCCAGTTCCTCCAGGCCGAAGGGCTTGCCGATGAGTTCGAAGCCCTCTTCCGCCAGCTCCGGCAGGGACGCCGGGTCCGCCTGACCAGACAGATAGAGCACCGGCAGCCCGGGGCTGGTGGCCCGCGCCTGCTCGGCCAGTTGCCGGCCGTCCAGCCCGGAGAGGCCGAGACTGGTCACCAGCAGATCGATGCGCAGGGTGCCCGAGGCGATGAGGGCAACCGCGGTGGCGCTGTCGGCCACCGCCAGTGGGGTGTAGCCCAATTCCGCCAGCACCTCGCCGATGATGACGCGGACCTCGCGCTCCTCCTCGACGATCAGCGCACAGTCACCGGAGACTTCCGGCAGCACCGGGCCTTCGGCTTCGCTGGGGGTGGGCTGCACCTCGGGCTGGGCCAGCAACCGCGGCAGATAGAGACTGATGCAGGTGCCCTCGCCCACCACCGAGTGGATTTCCACCTGGCCGCCGGATTGGCGGACGAAACCATAGATCATCGACAGGCCGAGACCGGTGCCACGACCGCTGGGCTTGGTGGTGAAGAAGGGCTCGCAGGCACGCTTGAGGGTATCGGCGTCCATGCCGGTGCCGGTATCGCAGACCTGGATACGGACGAAATCACCGGCCACCGTCTCGATCGGCAAGCCGATGCTGAGGGGGCCGCTGACGTTTTCTACCCGGATGCTCAGGTTGCCGCCTTCGGGCATGGCGTCGCGGGCGTTGATGGCCAGGTTGAGGATGGCGTTTTCCAACTGGTGCGGATCGCAATGCAGCAGCCAGAGGTCGGCGTCCAGCTGGACGTCCTTGCGGATCTTCTTGCCCAGGCTGTGGCGCAGCAACTCGTGCATGCCCTGCACCAGCTGACCGGCATCCACCGGGCGCGGTTCGAGCACCTGACGGCGGGCGAAGGCCAGCAGGCGCTGGGTCAGGGCAGCAGCGTTCTCGGCCGAGCGGGTAGCGGTGTCCAGATAGCGCTCCAGCTCCTGGATGCGTCCCTGCTGCACCCGCCGACGCATCAGGTCGAGCGAGCCGACGATGCCGGTCAGCAGGTTGTTGAAGTCGTGGGCGATGCCGCCGGTGAGTTGGCCGATGGCTTCCATCTTCTGCGCCTGGCGCAGTTCCTCTTCCAGGGCCACCAGCTCCTGGCTGCGCACCTCGATGCGCTCTTCCAGGTTGCGGTTGAGTTCGTCTAGGGCCTCGCGGGCCCGCACGGTTTCGCTGACGTCGCGAGAGATGGAGAGGAATTTCAGGGGGGTGCCGTCATCGCCCAGGATCGGCGTGACCACCACGTCCCACCAGCGCCGGGTGCCCTTGGCGGTGGGCGCGAGCCCGGTGAAGCGGCCGATGCCGCCGTGGCGCGCCGCCTCGATCGCGGCCAGCACCTCGTGACGCTGCCCCTCGGGCCAGAGTTCGGCCCAGAGGCGCCCCTGGAAGGGAATGAAGTCATCGATCTCCATGACCATCAGGCCGCCCGGATTCATGTATTCCAGGCGCCCTTCCAGATCAATCAGCTTGATGCAGTCGACGCTGCAGACCATGACGCTGCGCTTGAAGGCCTCGCCCTGCCAGAGCTCCGCCTCATGGCGGCGCTGCGCGGTGACGTCCAGCAGTACGCCGCCGGCCTCGCGCCGCTGGAACTGCAGGCAGCGCAACTGGCCATCGGCACCCTGGTGCCAGGCCTCCCAGACCTGCCCTGGCGCGGGCAGCAGTCCCTCGGGCGGCGTACTGCGACTCTGTAGGCCGCTCAGCACCTCGGCGGGTGGAAGGCCACGGGCCAGCGCCTCGGCGTCCCGTTCCAGCATGGCCGCACAGGCGGCATCCGCGCGCCATTCGGCGCGGCTGGGATCGTATTCGAACAGGCCGACGGCAAGGAATTGGGACATGGTGGGTAGGTGGCCGGTAGGAAAAGGAGATGTCATAACGCCATCAAAGACGGCGAACCTGTCTACGTTAACAGTTTCATCGTTTCGCTTCGCGCTGCGCTTCGACCACTGCGCCGGAAAAATTACTCACTCGGTCGCGTTTTTCTCCACGGCATAGCGCCGCTCCAGACCGCTATGGCCCAGACCGACGCCCTTGCGCACCTTGAGCTGCACCGGGATGCGTTCCTTGAGCGCCTCCACATGGCTGATGATGCCGATGGTCTTGCCGCTGGCATTGAGCTGATCGAGGGCATCCAGGGCGACCTCCAGGGTTTCGCCATCGAGGGTGCCAAAGCCCTCGTCGAGAAACAGCGAATCGATGCCGGTGCGCTGACTGACCAGATCCGACAGGGCCAGCGCCAGAGCCAGACTCACCAGGAAGCTCTCGCCACCGGAGAGGGTGCGGATGTCGCGCAGAGCATCGGCCTGCCAGGTGTCGAGGATCTGCAGTTCCAGTTCCGCCGCCTGGCGCCGGATCAGCCGATAGCGGCCATGCAGACGCATGAGCTGACCATTGGCCAGGTGCACCAGGTGATCCAGGGTCAGGCCCTGGGCGAACTTGCGGAATTTGGCGCCGTCGGCCGAGCCGATCAGGCCATTGAGGTGCTGCCAGAGATCGTGATCGCGCTCCTGGGCGGCGATCTCGCCGAGCAGGGCCTGCAGGCCGTCCCGGCGCCGTTCGTCTTCGCGCAGGGCGGCGTTGACCTCGCCCTGGCGCTGGCCCAGCGCACGCAATTCGGCGTTGGCGGCGGCCAGTTCGGCATCCAGCTCGGCGGCGCTGCGCTCGGTCTGCGGCGCGGCGTTTAAGGTTGCCAGACGTTCCTGCGCCGCACCGGCCAGGGCGCGAGCCTCGGTCAGGGCGGTCTCCAGGCGGCTGCGCTCCGCGGTCAGGGCGGCGTGCTCGCCGTCGTCCAGTTGCGCGGCGCGCCAGGCGTCGGCATCGGCGAAGGCACTGGCGGCCAGGGCGGCCTGCCAGCGCTCGTCGGCCTCGCGGGCCTGGCGTGTTTCACCCGCCAGCCGCTCGTGCAGCGCCTGGTGGGTCCCCTGCAGCGCCGCGCCCTGCTCGCGGCAGTCCTCCCAGGTCGTGGTGGCCTCAACGAGGACGGCGGCGGCGTCTTGCGGCGCTACCGTGGCAGGCGCGACCTCGCCAGCGCGCTGGCGCCAGGTCACCACCAGCGGGGCAAGCGTGGCCAGGCGCTGGGCGCTGTCCTTCAAGCGCTGCTGCAACGCCTGCGCCCGTTGGCAATCGGCCTGCCAGACTCGCCATTCCTGGTCGCGCTGGGCCAGCCATTCTGCCGCGCGACGGGGTACCTCATGGCCCCAGCCGGCCAGCTCCTCGCCCAGTCGACGCTCGGCACTGGTCTGTTGCGCCTGGGCTTCGCGCTGCTCGTCGGCCCCCTCGGCCAGCGCCTGGCGAGCCCGCTCCCAGGCCGCCTCGGCCAGGGCCAGGCGCTGTTCGGCATCGGCCTGCTGGCGCGCCAGGCGCAAGGCCTCCTGGCGACTTTCCTCGCGCTGCTGGCGCAGACCATCCAGGGTGGCGAGCACCTGCTGGATGCGCGCCAGTTCCTGATCCTGACGCCGGCGTAATTCGGCCACCGCGCCGGGCGCCTCGGGATCGGCGCCCAGGGCCGTGCAACGCTGGCGCCAGAGTTCGCCCAACTGCTCCAGTTGTTGACTGGCCTCGGTCTGCTGCTCGTTGGCCTGATCGAGTTGCGCCTTGAGCGCGGCCAGGGCCTCGCTGAGCTCCTTGCCCTCCTGGGTCAGGCGCTCCAGCTCGGCCTTGGCGTCCTGCAGGGCGGTCTGGGTGGCGGAGACGTCCAGAGCGGCATAGTCGGCCACCGCGGGATGCTCGCGAGAGCCGCACAGCGGACAGGGTTCGTCGGGCTGCAATGCAGCGCGCTGGGCCTCCAGACTGCGGATGACCCGCTCCTGTTCGAGCAGCTTCTCGCGCTCGCGCACCTGCTGGGCCACTTCGCGATAGCGTCCGCGCAGGGCATCCAGGCGCACCTGATGATCGCCATGCTGGCGCTGGCGCTCGCCCTGGCTGCGGGCCAGGCGCTCCAGCTGGGTCTGCAGCTGGCGCCGACGCTCGACCAGCTGATCCAGCTGGTCCACCTCATTGACCCGGCCCAGCGCAGCCTGCCA
Organism: Pseudomonas sp. HUK17; assembly: GCF_001566765.1. Classification (NCBI taxonomy): domain Bacteria; kingdom Pseudomonadati; phylum Pseudomonadota; class Gammaproteobacteria; order Pseudomonadales; family Pseudomonadaceae; genus Pseudomonas; species Pseudomonas sp. HUK17. Next base: position 68,944 of record NZ_LSMW01000006.1, on the reverse strand, counting down.
GAGGGCGCGCCAGGCCTTTTCGTCGCGCCCGTCCAGCGCCGCCTGCCAGCGTTCGGTCTGGGCGTGCTCCGCCGCCTGGGCCTGGGTGGCTTGCTCGCGGGCGCGGGTCAGCGCCCCCTGCTGGGCCTCGCGCTCCTCGGCCAGCAACTGCAGCTGGCGGGTCTGCTCCTCCTGACGCCGCGTCAGGCGCGCCAGGGCCTCGGCTCTTTCGTCGCGTAGCGCCAGTTGGCTGCGCCAATCGCCCAGGCGTTCGCCGAGTTCGGCATGGCGGCTACGCTCGGCCAGGCTCTCGGTCAGGTGGTGCTGCTCCTCGAGCGTACGCGCCTGCTCCGCTTCGGCCTGGCGCAGCTGTTCGCCACTGGCGCCCAGGGCCTGGGCCAGGGCAACGTCACGGCGACTGGCCAGAATCTGGATGCGTTGATCGAGCTGTTCCAGCTCTTCCCGGCTGCGCTGTTCGCGGGTTTGGGCCTCGCGCCAGGCCTGTTCGATGGGCAGCAATCGCGCCGCCGGTTCGGCCGCCGCCAATCGCTGGCGCTGCGGCTCGGCGGCCTCCCAGGCCTGCTGCGCCGCGGCCAGGCGCGCCTCGGCCTGCTGCTCGCCCGCCACCGCCTGCTCCAGGGCGGTCAGCCACTGGCGTTGGGTCTGCCAGGTCTTGAGGTCGGCGCCCAGCTGCTCTTCGCGCTGCGCCAGACCGAGACCCTCGGCGGCCAGTGCCTGACGGCGTTCATCGTCCAGTACCTCGACCCCCGCGACGCGCTGGCGCAGGCCGTCCAGCACGCCCTTGGCCTCCCGCGCCCGCTCGTATACCCGCTGGGAGATCTGGCCGTACACAGCGGTCCCGGTCAGCTCTTCCAGGAGTTCGGCGCGCTGGCTGGCACTGGCCTCCAGGAAGGCGGCGAAGCCCCCCTGGGCCAGCAGCATGGAGCGGGTGAAGCGCTCGAAGTCGAGGCCGGTGAGCTCTTCGGTGAGCCTGAGCTTGTCACCGGTCTTTTCGGCGAGGATGGTCCCATCGAGCCGGGCCAGTTCAACCTTGGGTGGCTGCAGGGCGCCATCGGCCCGATCCCGCGCGCGCCTCTGACTCCAGAAGGCCCGGTAGCGCTCGCCACGCACGGCGAATTCCACCTCGGCGAGGCAGTCGCCGGTGTGGCGGGTCATGAGTTCGTTGCTCTCCCCGCCCACCTTGCTCATGCGTGGGGTGCGGTGATAGAGCGCCAGGCAGATGGCGTCCAGCAGGGTGGTCTTGCCCGCCCCGGTCGGTCCGGTGATGGCGAACAGGCCACTGCTGGCGAAGGGTTCGGCGGTGAAGTCGATCTTCCACTCACCCTTGAGGGAATTGAGGTTCTTCAGACGCAGGGTGAGGATCTTCATCGGGCTTTTCCAGGACGACTCGGCGAACCGCCGATTCTGGCATTGTTGGGCGCGCGCGCCCATGCCAACCGACCATTCGACCTATGGTCATGCCCGCTGCTGAACTTGCCTCCCGCTCCGTTCTCAACAGAAAGGTACCGCCTTGCAACAACGTTTCCCGGGAGGATCCGTCGTGCGCTCACCTCTGTCTCCCTTCGATTTTCTTGGCATGCCGCTGCTGATCGGCCTGGGCATCCTGGCACTGGTCAGTTGCGGTGGTGATGACAAGACCGCTGCGCTCTGGCAGCCGCTGACAACCTGGCTGGTCTAGCGGATAAAAAGCCCGACGATCCTGGGATCGCCGGGCGGCCCCTCAAGGCATGAACACCGCCCTCATGCAGTTCTTGTCCTTGGACTTGAACAGCTCGTAGCCATAGGGCGATTCCTCCAGACTCATCGGGTGGGTGAGCAGGTAGGACGGATCCAGCTCGCCTTTCTGGATGTGCTCGAACAGCCGCTCCACATAGCGCTGCCCCGGCTGCTGACCCGACCTCAGGGTCAAGGCCTTGTTGACGATGGCGCCCATGGGAAACTTGTCGATCAAGCCGCCATAGACCCCGATCACCGACACCGTACCGCCCTTGCGACAGGCGCGGATGGCCTGGCGTAGCGCCGACCCACGCTCGGTGTGCAGGCGCAGCATCTGCTTGGTCTTGTCGTAGGCGTAATCCAACTGGGTGCCATGGGCCTCCATGCCGACGCAATCGATGCAGCGATCCGGGCCGCGCCCGCCAGTCAGTTCCAGCAAGGCTTCATGGATGTTGGTGGTCTCGTAGTCGAGGACGATGGCACCGGCCTTCTCGGCCGCCAGCTGCAGGCGATCACTGAAGCGGTCGATGGCGATGACCCGCTCGGCGCCCAGCAGGTAGGCGCTGCGAATGGCCATCTGGCCAACGCCACCACAACCCCAGACCGCCACGGTATCACCGGGCTGGATGTCGGCGATGTCGGCGGCGTAGTAGCCGGTGGGCACGGCGTCGGACACGAACACCGCCTGGGCATCGCTGACGCCGTCGGGCACCTTGAACAGGTTGACGTCGGCATAGGGCACCCGCACGTAGGTCGCGTGGCTGCCGGCATAGCCGCCGAAGGCGTGGCTGTAGCCAAAGATGCCGGAACAGGGCTGCCCGTAGGCCAGTTCGGTCATTTCAGGCTTGGGATTGCTGTTGTCGCAGCAGTTGTAATCCTCGCGCTGGCAGTGCTCGCAGTCCCCACAGCCGATGATGGAGACGGTCACCACTCGATCGCCCACGGCCAGGCCCTGGTTGCGCAGGCTGCTGCCCAGCTCGACGATCTCGCCGAGGAATTCGTGGCCGATGATGTCGCCGGGTTTCATCGCCGGGACATAGCCGCCCAGCAGGTGCAGGTCCGAGCCACACACCGAGGACATGATGATGCGCACGATGGCATCGCGCGGATTGAGGATCTCCGGATCCGGGACGGTTTCCACCTGCAGGCGGTTGGGGGCTTGCCAGGTCAGGGCACGCATCAATTCGCCCTCCCCGGAGTACCAAGGCCCGCGTCGATGTCAGCCGAGGGTTCATCGGCCGGGCGAGTCACCGGCGGATGGGGTGGCGCCAGCGGGCGACCGCTACGCGAGACTTCTGGGGTGGCGATCTCGCCGGTTTCCAGTTGCTGCTTGAGGCGGCGCAGGCCGAGGTTGACCGCCTTGCCGGTGAAGCGGCTGATGCCTTCGGTGACGGCATGGCCGAGCAGGCCGGCCGGGGCTTCGCAGGCCAGCACGACCTGCACCAGGGTGCCACGGCCCTGGGGCGCGTCACTGAAGGTCAGACTGGCCTTGTGCGCCATGAAGGTGCCGGGCACGGTGCTCCACAGCAGGAACTCGTTCTCGCGGCGCTCGCTCTGCTCCAGGGTCCAGCTCAGGGTGCGTCCCAGGGGACCGGAGGCATGCCAGTGGCTGTCGCCATCGGCACCCAGCTCGATGCGATCGACGAAGGGCAGCAGCTCGCGCAGGTGCTGCAGATCGGCGCAGTAGGCGAACACCTCTTCACGCGGCTTGGCGATGGTCACGCTGCGCTGGATGGCGGTGGGATTGCGCCAGCCCCAGCGTTCGCCCAAGGCCTGCTCGAAGGGCGACGGCTGCAGTGCGGCCTTGAGTTCGCAGCGCTGGCGTACCCCGCGGCTGAGGGCCATGGCGCCCAAGGCCATCTTCACGCAGCCGGCCAGACCACCGCGGCGCAAGCCGCCAAGGATCAGCAAGCCACCGCCCAGCAGGGAAACCACCCGTTCGGTGCCCTGGACATTGGCTACCTGGTTGTCGGAACGCTCATGGCGCGTGGCGGCGAGGGGTTGCGATAGGTCGTGCATGGGGTCTCCTCCGGTATGGGCTACATAGAGAGGGTGACCCCAGCGCGTGGGACGTTGTTCCGAAGGGGAAAAGCGGTCCGATGGACGCGTTTCGCTGCGATCAGGCGGGCAACTCGCCGAGAACCTCGCGGTAAAGGCCTTCCAGGCGGGTGCGCAGCTCGTCGTCCAGGGACTCTTCGGCCAAGCGCTGGCTGAAGACGTCCAGGGGACTGAGTTCTTCCAATGTTTCGCGCTGGGTGCCCTGCAGGGTGGGCGCCATCGCGCTGCGTGCGCGCCTGACGCGCAGTACCTCCAGCGGCAACTCGGCGACCAGGGCGGAGATGCGTGGCTGCAGATCGGCCAGGTAGTCGTCTCCGGTCACCACCACCTCGGCCCACACCGGGCACCCGGGGCGACCATCGGCAGCGGCCTCGATCAGCGCCGCACCCAGGGTATCGAGGCTGCCCTGCACCACGGCCAGGGGCTGGAAACAGGGCACCGCCACGGACGTCACCCGCTCCAGGGCGGTACCGAACTCCACCAGCAGGACCTGCTTGGCGCGCTCTTCGTCGAAACTCAGGCACAGTGGCGAGCCGCTGTAGCGCACCTGCTCCAGGCCGCCGACGCGCTGGGGCCGGTGGATATGGCCGAGGGCGATGTAGTCCGCCGGTGGAAAGGCGCTGGTGGGAAAGGCGTCGAGGCTGCCGACATAGATCTCGCGCACCGACTCGCTGGCGCTGGCGCCCACGGTGGTCAGGTGGCCGGTGGCGATGATCGGCAGGGCCATGCCCAGCTCGGCGCGGCGCGCCTCCGCCAGACCATGCAACTCGGCATAGTGCCCCTGGATGGCCTGTTGCAGCGCCTGGCGCTTTTCAGCGGCGCTTTGCCCGGCCTGGCTCTGCACCACGTCCCGTGGGCGGACGAAGGGAATGCCGCAGAGCAGCGCGCCGATCTCGCCATCGCGGCGACGCAACTCCAGCAACTGATCGGCCGGCGTCTCGCTGACGCAGGGGATCACCCGGGTGTCCAGGCAGGCCAGCAACTCGCGGGACTCGGCCAGCACCGCGGCGGAATCATGGTTGCCGCCCAGCACCACCAGGCTGGCACCGGTAACACGCAGGGCGACGATGAAACCGTTGTACAGCTCGCGGGCATAGCTCGGCGGCGTGGCGGTATCGAAGATATCTCCCGCCACCAGCACCACGTCCACTCCCTGCTCCTCCACCTGGTCGACCAGCCAGGCGAGAAAGGCGCGATGCTCGGCCTCGCGGGTGCGCCCAAGAAAGTGCTGCCCCAGGTGCCAGTCGGAGGTGTGCAGCAGGCGCAGGCCGCCTTGAGCGGTGGCCTTGCGGGCGCGCCTGGGCTTGGATTTTTCCTCGGGGACAGCGGCGGGCAGATCGAACAGCGGGAGGTTTTCCATGGGTATCGGCGGTCAGAGCGGCAAAGAGGCGCAGTATCCTCCTCCTGCTGCACCGAGGGAAATCCGCGCCGGTACGCACGGCCGAGCGGTCACTCCGCGCAGGGCCGTGCCGCGATTGCCGCATCCCTTCGCAAGCCCAGGGGAAGCAGACTCAGCAGCCCCAGCAGCGCCATCCCCAGGCCGACCCACAGCGGCGCGCGCAGGCCCTGACCGGCATCGATGGCCGCACCACCGGCCCAGGCACCTACCGCCAGGCCCGCGGTGATCACCGAGGTGTGCAGGGTATTGACCAGGGGGCCTGGCGTGGCCGCGGCCATGACCCGAGCGACCATGGCCGGGTTGAGCGCCACCCCGGTCAGGCCGATCAGGGTCAGGGCCAGGAGGCTGGACGCGGCGCTGTCGGCGCAGCCGACGAACAGGGCGAAGCCCAGCGCCAGCACGGCCAGGCCGACGCCCTGCACCCTCAGGGTATAGCGATCAGCCAGCTGGCCCACCAGCAGATTACCCAGCACATTGGCCAGGCCATAGCCCATCAGCAACCAGGGAATGGTGGTGGGCGCGAAACCCGTCACCTGGATGAGGATGGGTGAGAAGTAGCTGAAACCGGCGAAGGTCGCACCGATGATCAGGCCGCTGGTGAGGTAGGCCGCCCAGAGCCGGGCACTGACCAGGGTATCCAGTTCTCCGCGCAACTGCCCGGCCGCGCGCGCCGGTGAGCGGGGCACGCACAGACCGACCAGCAGGGTGCAGCAGGCCGCCAGCAGGGCGACCGCCCAGAAGCTGGCGCGCCAGCCGGCCTGCTGCTCGATCAATACCGTACCCGGCACGCCAAACACCGGCGCCAGCATGAGTCCGGACAGGATCAGCGAGGCGGCCCGACCGCGACGATCCGGCGTGACCAGGTTGGCGCCCAGGGTCAGGCACAGCCCTATGCTGGCGGAGCTGGCGACGCCCATGAGCACCCTGCCTGCTGTCATCACCGGATAATTGGCTGCCAGCGCGGCCACCACGGCGCCCACCAGATAGAGCGACAGCAGCCATAGCAGCGCCGACTTTTCCGCCAGGCGCAGGGCCAGCAACAGCAGGGTCAGGGGTGGGCCGCCCAAGGCCATGCCCAGGGCATACCAGGAGATCAAATAGCCGATCTGGCCGATGGAGACGCCGAGATCAGCGGCCAATGTCGGCATCATGCCGGCGACCATGAATTCGGCGGTGGTCAGCGCGAAGATGGTGAGGGCCAGCAGATAGATGAGACGAGGGATGGCGGGTGGGGCATTCATGACAGGCGGAGGATTCCAGAAAAGCGGACAGGAGCGGCTGTAGCGGGCCGGACGGGCGGACTGACTCCACGTGTCTCGGGGGTGGGGCTGAGTGTGATAGGTGCTGGGGTTCGCGCACCAAGGGCGGCACCTTAGTGGCTGCGCCGCCGTCCGGTCAAACGTGGGGCCGCCTGGCTAGAGGCGGAAATCCTCGGCGATCAGCCCGGCCAGAGAGGCGCAGGCGGGGCTGCGTTCGCCCGGTGGCGAGGCCAACCGCAGTTCGTGCACCGGCAGTTGTACAAAGCCCTCCTCTGGCGTCAATTCGCGCATCGGCGGGGTCATGCGCGCCCGGTCGGTGATGGCCACGGCCTGGCCCAGTTCGACCGCCGCTTCCAGCGCCGACGAGGCGGCGCTGGTCACCACCGCGTGCCAGCGCCGGCCCTGGCGGATCAGCAGATCGATGCCCAACTCGCGATAGCTGCAGCCTTCGCCGTGCAGCGCCAGAGGCACGCTAGCGTCCGGGCTCAGTTGCAGACCGGGACCGGCGACCCACACCGGCTGGGTATGGCCGAACAGCTGGCCATCCGCCCGGTCGGTGCGCGGCGGCCCCACCAGCAGCGCCAGGTCCAGCAGCCCTTGGCCAAGCCAGCGGCGGAGCTGGCCGCTATTGCCGGTAAGCACTTCGAGAACGATGCCAGGATGCTCGCCCTGCAGGCGCGGGAAGACAGCCTTGAGCAGGCGCGCGGCATAGTCCTCGGCCACCCCCAGGCGCACCTCGCCCACCACCGGCTGCCCCGTGAGACCGGCGAGGATGCGGTCGTGGGCCTGCAGCAGCTCGGCGGTCTCCAGCAGCACGCGACGTCCGAGCGGGGTCAGGGTCACGGCCTGGTTGTCGCGTTCGAACAGCCGGCCGCCGGTCTGCTCTTCCAGCCGGCGGATCTGGCTGCTCACCGCCGAGGGGCTGCGGTTGAGCTGCAGCGAGGCGGCGCGAAACTGCCCCAGCCGGACGATGGTATGGAAGGTGCGCAGGACGTCGATATCGAGGGGAGCAGGCATGATGCACCTTTATCGAAGAATAGCTGCACGTAATGTCGTTTGATTGTATTACCACCCCGGTCCAGGCTCAAGGCATCCCGTCACCTGGAGTCTGGTCATGTCCCCTGCGCTGTCTTCTCCGTTGTTACGTCAATTCGCCCTGGTGCTGTGCTGGAGCGCCGGTTTCGTCGGTTATCGCTATGCAGCGGACCAGGCCCCTACCCTGCTGGTGACCTTCTGGCGCCTGCTGCTGGCCGCCCTGCTGTTGCTGCCGTTCGCCTGGACCGAGGTGCGGCGGCTACCGCTGAAGATCATTGGCCAACAGGCGGGTATCGGCGTCCTGGCCTTCGCCTGCTGCATTGCCCCTGCAGCCAAGGCCATCGAACTGGGTGTCTCACCTGGGCTGGCGGCATTGCTCTCGGATCTGTCGCCGCTGCTGGTGGCCCTGGGCTGCTGCCTGCTGCCGGGCCAGCGTACCAACGGGCGTCAGTGGCTCGGCCTGGGGCTGGGCCTGGCCGGGGTCCTGCTCGCGACCGGCGCCGGACTGGGGCTGGGCGTGGCGCCTGCCTGGGCCTATGCCCTGCCCTTGGGCAGCGCCCTGGCCCTGGCGCTGGCGACCCTGGTGCAGAGTCGCCTGCCACCCAGCCGCCTGGCCCTGCGGACCCAGCTGTTCATCCAGCTCGCGGCCAGTAGCCTGGTGATGCTGGGAGTGGCCGGGGTGGAAGGCCCGCTGACTCCACCGCTGACCCTTGGCTTCGCCCTGGCGGTTCTATGGCTGCTGATCCCGACCCTGCTCGGCTTCGGCCTCTACTGGCTGTGCCTGCGCCAGGGCAGCCCCCAGGCGGTGAGTGGCGCTCTCTATCTCAGTCCGCCGGTGGCGCTGCTGTGGGCCTGGGCCTGCTTCGACGAACCCCTGGCACCCGGCATGCTGCTCGGCCTGCTGTTCGCCCTGGCGGGGCTGCTGTGCCTGAATGCCGCGGAGCGGAGCGGCCGCCTGGAGCCGGCGCTGGGCAGATGAGGGTCTCAAGAACGCGATGCTGACGGCTGTCAGCATCGTCATGCGCCTCGTTCGATACGAGGCGCGCCCATGCTCACTCCTTTTCGTCAGCCTGCTCGTCGTGATCCTTGAGCGCAGGCTTCTTACCTGGTTGCGGCGCGTGCTCGGCATCGGGGGCGATGTCCTCACCATGATGCTTTTTTTCTTGCTGCACTTTCTTGTCGTGAGCGACGTTGCGTGGATCGGTCATGGGATTTCCTTGGCTTGGTAGGTCATTCGGATCCCCATCGACGCATCATGCGGGCAGTGTTGCACCGGGGGTGATGTTTCGAGCGGGACGGCGCGCAGCCGTTCCAGCGCACCGACGAAACACTCTGAAGTAGGCCATGCAGGCGTTTTCTCGACGGTTGTCATTGCCTGGCGGCGTACCGGCAGGCTAGTACTTCAACCGCCGCTCCTTGGACGGCGGATAGCCGAAGTAGGCCGAGTATCTCTTGCTGAAGTGGGTGACCGAGGTGAAGCCGCAGGCCACCGCCACCTCCAGCACCGACAGGGTGGAGTGCTGCAGCAGGCGCCGTCCTTCGGTGATGCGCAACTCCAGGTAGTAGCGCATGGGCGCGGTATCGAGCTGCTCGCGGAACAGCCGCTCGACCTGGCGCCGCGAGCGGCCGGCGTAGTCGCACAGCTGCTCGATGGTCAGGGGCTCCTCGATGTTGGCCTCCATCAGGGTCACCACCTCGCGCAGCGGCGGCGTCATCTGCACCTTGAGCGTCGGATTGACCTGGCGGAAGCGCGATTCCTCGAAAGCCAGGATATTGACCAGGCCATCGGCCAGGGCGCTGCCGCACTGGGCGCCGATCCATTCGAGAAAGAGGTGGAAGGCGCCGCTGGGGCTGGCGGCGGTGAGGCGGTCGCGATCCAGCACATGGCTTTCCGCCGAGGTCTTGCAACCACGCACCCGCTCGCTGAAGGCGCCGCGGTGCTCGGGATGGATGGCGCAGCGATAGCCGTCCAGTACCCCGGCCTGACCCAGTTGCCAGGCGCCATTCCACAGGCCGCACAGGGTCACCTGCTGCTTGGCGGCACGCAGCAGCAGCGCCTTGAGCCGCGAATCCAGCTCCAGCGGTGTCCGCAGCCCGCCGCAGACCACCAGCAGGTCGAAGCGGGCCTGCTCCACGGCGCGGTAGTCGCCATCCGGACGGATGACGATGCCGAGATCGCTGAGCACCTCGGCGCCGGTCGGGCTGTAGGTCTGGGTGGCGAAGGTGCCGGCGGCCAGCAGGTTGGCGGTCACCAGGGTATCCAGCGCCTGGGTGAAGGACGGCAGGGAGAAGTGATCGAGCAGGATGAAGCCGACCAGTCGGGAAAACTCCGGTCGCGGCCGCGTCGACTGCAACTGCAGGTAGTTCTTGCCCTGGATACCGCTACCAAAGGTTCTTGAATCGATCACGCTGTGCTGCCTTCTCCGACCTTGGGCTCATGCTAGCCGAAGCTCAACCTGGCGATGATCGGACTGCGACAGCTTCGCACCGACGACCGCCATCCCACCTGGCGCCCTTAGCCTGCTAAGCTTCGCCGCTTTTTTGCCACCTGCCCGTGCAGGTCGCCGCAGGCGGTGGGTTCACCGCCCTGCGCCCCATGACCGTGAATGGCCGCCAGAGCCAACGTCCGGCCCCTTCAACTGCCAGCTGGAAATTCCATGTCCACCGCCTCTCCGAGTCTGCAGCGCCGGCTCAAGCCCCGCCACCTCAACATGATCGCCATCGGCGGCTCCATCGGCACCGGCCTGTTCGTCGCCTCCGGCGCCACCGTGGCCACCGCCGGCCCGGGCGGCGCCCTGGCGGCCTATGCGCTGATCGGCCTGATGGTCTACTTCCTCATGACCAGCCTCGGCGAAATGGCCGCCTACCAGCCGGTGTCGGGCTCCTTTTCCATCTACGGCAGTCGCTTCGTCGAGGACGGCTTCGGCTTCGCCCTGGGCTGGAACTACTGGTACAACTGGGCGGTGACCATCGCCGCCGAACTGGTGGCGGCGCAGCTGGTAATGGGCTTCTGGTTTCCCGAGGTACCGGGGCTGATCTGGAGCGCGCTGTTTCTCGCGCTGATGTTCCTGCTCAATGCGGTGTCGGTGCGCGGCTTCGGCGAGAGCGAATTCTGGTTCGCGCTGATCAAGGTGGCCACCGTGGTGGTCTTCATCGGCCTGGGCCTGGCCGCCATTCTCGGCATCTTCAGCGGCATCGAGCCGCCGGGCCTGTCCGTGTTCACCCAGGGCGAGGCGCCCTTCGTCGGCGGCCTGCAGGCCATGGTCGGGGTGGCCATGATCGCCGGCTTTTCCTTCCAGGGCACCGAGCTGATCGGCATCGCCGCCGGTGAATCGGAGAATCCGCGCAAGAATGTACCCATCGCCATCCGCCAGGTGTTCTGGCGCATCCTGATGTTCTATGTGCTGGCGATCTTCGTTATCGGCATGCTGATTCCCTACACCGATCCGCGCCTCTTGCAGAACGATGCCACCGACGTTTCCGTCTCGCCGTTCACCCTGCTGTTCGAGCGCGCCGGCCTGGCCTTCGCCGCCAGCCTGATGAACACGGTGATACTCTCGGCGGTGCTCTCCGCCGGCACCTCGGGCATGTACGCCTCGACCCGGATGCTGCACAGCCTGGCCGAACAGGGCAAGGCGCCGCGCCTGTTCGCCCGCGTTTCGCGCAATGGCGTGCCGCGCAATGCCCTGCTGGCCACCACCGCGGTGGGCGCCCTGTGCTTCTTTACCTCGCTGGTGGGCGACAAGGCCCTCTATGGCTGGCTGCTCAACACCTCGGGCATGTGCGGCTTCATCGCCTGGCTGGGCATCGCCGTCTCCCACTATCGCTTCCGCCAGGGCTACCTGGCCCAGGGTCGCCGCCTGGAAGACCTGCCCTACCGCGCCAAGCTGTTTCCCTTCGGGCCGCTGCTGGCCTTCGCCCTCTGCCTGGTGATCACCCTGGGGCAGAACTATGCCGCCCTGTTCGGGCCGAACGGCGTCGACTGGCTGGGCCTGGCCGCCACCTACATCAGCCTGCCGCTGTTTCTCGCCGTCTGGCTGGGCTACCGCTTCAAGCATCGGAGCCGCCTGGTGAAGCTCAAGGACATGGACGTCAGTCCGAGCGGGGACTGAGCGACCGCCAGCGGGACCCACCGGCTGCGCCCGGCGGGTCCCGTGCTAGCATCCCGGATCTTTCCGATCGACTCGCCAGCGCTGCCATGGGCACCACCCTCGCCTCCCAACTGATTCCCGACATCCTCACCTACATCGCCTCGCACCAGCTGGCGGTCGGCACCCGGCTGCCCGAGCGCACCCTGGCCGAGCGGCTGCGGGTGTCGCGCTCGCCGGTGCGCAGCGCCCTGCAGCAGATGGCCGACCAGAGCCTGCTGGCGCGGCATCCCGAGGGCGGTTTCGCCGTGGCCGCCGCGGCCCTGGACGCCACGCCCCAGGCGCGCGAAGAGGTGTCCGCCAGCGAACGCCTGTACCTGACCATCGCCCGCGACCGCATCGAGGGCGAATTGCCGCTGAAGGTCACGGAAAACGAGCTGATCCGCCGCTACCAGGTCACCCGTGGGCAACTGGCCGATATCCTCAGGCGCATCGTCCAGGAAGGCTGGGCCGAGCGCCTGCCGGGCTACGGCTGGAGCTTCGTCGAAGGTCTCACCTCGCCCGATGCCTATGCCCAGAGCTATGCCTTCCGCCTGCTGATCGAACCGGCCGGCATCCGCGACGCCGACTTCACCCTGGATGCCGGAGAATTGCGCCGCTGCCGCGACGAGCAGGCGCTGCTGGCCGCAGGCCGGGTGTTCGAGGCCTCGCCCGCGGAAATCTTCGACGCCAACACCCGCCTGCACGAGACCATCGCCCGCTGCTCGGGCAATGCCTTCATCCTTGATGCGCTGCGCCGGCTCAATCGCCTGCGCCGCTTGATCGAGTACCAGAAGTCGGTGGATCGCCAGCAGGCCCAGCGCCGCTGCCAGGAACATCTGCAGCTGATCGATCTGCTGCTGGAGGGCCGCCGCGAAGAGGCCGCGACCTTCATGACCCGCCACCTGGGCAACGCGCTGCAGGAAAAGCAGGCCACGGCGGCGCGCTGAGCCTGCGGCGCCCAGGGCCTGCCCGCCAGGGCGCGGGGGCGTTAGACTGGCGGACTTTTCTCCGTTACCCGAGGCCGTCATGCCGATCCGTCACGCCATCGTCCATCTGATCGACAAGAAGCCCGACGGCCAGCCCGCGACCCTGCACGCGCGGGACGCCGAACTGGCCGACTCCCAGGCCATCGAGAATCTGCTGGCCGATCTCAATGACAGCTACAACGCCAAGCCCAACAAGGCCTGGGGCCTGTTCCACGAGGAATCCGGCGCCTATCCCTTGAGCGGCTGGCTCCATGCCTACCTGGAAGGCGAGCAGGACTTCGTCGCCTTCAGTCGCCAGGCGGTGGAGCATCTCAAGGGGCTGATGGAGAGCAGCAACCTTTCCACCGGCGGCCATGTGCTGTTCGCCCAGTACCAGCAGGGCATGACCGACTACCTGAGCATCGCCCTGCTGCACCACAGCGAGGGGGTGACCGTCACCGAGAGCCTGGAAGTCGCCCCGGCCAAGCACCTGGACCTGGGCCAGCTGCACCTGGCGGCGCGCATCAACCTCTCGGAATGGCGCAACAACAAGCAGTCGCGCCAGTACATCTCCTTTATCCGCGGCAAGGGCGGCAAGAAGGTCTCGGACTACTTCCGCGACTTCATCGGTTGCCAGGAAGGCGTCGACGCCAAGGGCGAGACCCGCACCCTGCTCAAGGCCTTCAGCGACTACGTGGAAAGCGAGGACCTGCCCGAAGAAGCCGCCAAGGAAAAGACCGATACCCTGGTGGACTACGCCAGCAGCCAGGCCAAGCGCGGCGAACCCATGGCCCTGGACGCCCTTTCCGAGCTGATGGACGACCAGGCCCCGCGCGCCTTCTACGACTACATCCGCAACAAGGATTACGGCCTGGCGCCGGAGATCCCGGCGGACAAGCGCACCCTCAATCAATTCCGCCGCTTCACCGGTCGCGCCGAAGGCCTGTCGATCAGCTTCGAAGCGCACCTGCTGGGTTCGCGCATCGAATACGACGAAGGCCAGGATCTGCTGATCATTCGCGAGGTGCCGACCCAGCTCAAGGACCAGCTCAAGCGGCGTAATGACTAGCCTGAGCGCAGCGAGCACGGTCATCCGCGAATGACCGTCGAGCCTCCTGGACACCTGGGGTTGCAAACGCGATCACCGATCGGGCGCCCCCGGCTGGACAGTGGCCGGCCAAAGGGGGCACAAGATGTCCCTTCTTTTCCTTATCTGCCGAAAAAGTCGAAACCATGAGCCAGTACCCCTTTGAACGCCGCATCGTCATCACCCTGCAATCGAACAATGAACTGACGCTCGACGCCGCCCTCGACCAGGCCGTGTCGCGCATCAAGCAGGGCGAGACCCACGGTGGCGACGAAGGCCTGGCCACCGCCTACAGCTTCCATGTGGACACCGTGGCCGAAGGCCCCTCCGGCCCGGTGGACCTGGGCGAATACCTGGGCCGCCCGGCGACCAAGGCCGAGCAGAGCGTGGTGGACGCCGGCGTGGTCCCGCGCTTCCGTCTGGGCCAGACGGTGGCCGTGCAGGTCGGCAATGGCGAACCCAAGCCCAGCAGCATCCAGGAAGTGCGCCTCTTTCCCCAGGTGGAAGGCCCCTGCTGGTTGTACCTGGTGGAAGAGCGCGTCCATCGCGACTACCTGCCGGCGAAGAAACTGCGGGCGATCTGAGGTCAGCTTGGCGTTGGGCTTCGCTGCGCTCAACCCAACCTACCGCGCCGTAGGTTGGGTTGAGACGGTTTCATCGTCGAAGTCCCATGGGCAACCCGGATGCCACGATGTTGGGCTTCGCTGCGCTCAGCGCCAACCTACTGCGCCGTAGGTTGGGTTGAGACGGCTCCATCGTCGAAGCCCAACAGATAGACCTAAGCACCACGATGTTGGGCTTCGCTGCGCTCAGCGCCAACCTACCGCACCGTAGGTTGGGCTGAGACGGCTCCATCGTCGAAGCCCAACAAGCAGGCCCTAGCCCAACAGCCCTACTCAACCGAACGCGGCGATCTGCCGATAGAGCGACAGCGCCGGCGCGGCGGTCGTGCCGGTCATCTGGGTGAGGATACTGCCATCCAGCGCGGTGTTTGCCCCTGCGCCCTGTTCGTCCACCGGCAGCACCGTCCACTGGGGTGCACCATCGGCACCGGTGCTGACGTTGAAGGTCGGCGCCGACAACTGGGCGGTTTCCTGGGCGGCAGCGGTCGCCACGCCGCCAGGACTCAGGCCGTCGATGAGCTGGCTGCTCAACTGATTGGGTTGCCAATCCGGCATGCCGGGATTCAGCGTACCGAGGATGCCGGCATCTTCCGTGGCGGCGGGAGCCCAGTTCCAGGACGCGGCACCCTGATCCTGCGGGGAAAGCCCGGAGAAGGCCACGTTGGCCGCATCGGTGCCCCGCTGCGCGCCTTCGAAATAGGCAAGCTGACGTTCAGCCGAAGTGAAGGTGCCCGAATCGTCGCTGGCGATACGCGTCAGGCTATTGCTGTCCAGGTTGGCGAAGGGATCCTGGGTGGAGGCGTCGGCATAGCGACTGTCGTCATGGTAATAGCTCACCAGCAGGTGATTGGCCGCCTGCTTCGCCAACTGGACACGGTCGGGACTGGCCCCCTCGGGCATCTCGCCGAGCACGGCGGCGTCGGTACCCTGGCTGCGAAGCTGTTGCTGGAGGATCTGCATGAAGCTGTCGAGATCGCTGTTACCGTTCGACTGGCCCGGCAACAGCCTGGCAATGAGCTGGGCGGCGGGCGACAGGTCCACCGCGACATCGGTGCCGGCTGGGGTTCCCCCCGCGCTGGCGGAGTCGGCGGCGGGTGCGCTCTGATTGCCGGTAGCGCTCGGATTGGCAGGCTGAGTCCCTGCCATTGCCGTCGAAGTCTGGCTATCGATCGCCCTCATGGTCGTGCCCTCCGGCCGCCCAGGCGGCCTGCCTCAGCGTCTTTATGCCATGCTTGTCTTAGGTTTTACTTAAGGCCGGGGCAAGGATCGGAGACGCGACGCGGGAAAGCCGCAAGCTGCAGGCGCTAGTCCCGCCGCTCCCAGACCTCGCAGGCATAGGCTGGACGATCGTCCTCGGCCGCATGCTCCTGCCGCGAGACAAGCTGCCAGTCGCTCTCCTGCCATGGGGGAAAGAAGACATCGCCTTGCGGCGCCAGGGCAACTCGGGTCAGGTAGAGGCGCTGCGCCTGGGGCAGGGCGTCGGCGAACAGCTGGGCGCCGCCGATCAGCATGATCTCGCCTGCCTGGTGCTCAAGGGCCCAGGCCTCGGCGCGCTCGACCGCAGCGGCCAGCGACGTCCGCACCTCGGCACCTTCGGCCACCAGATCAGTCTGACGGGAGACCACCAGATTCAGCCGACCCGGCAACGGGCGGCCCAGGGAATCCCAGGTCTTGCGACCCATGACCAGCGGCTTGCCGAGGGTCACGGCCTTGAAATACTTGAGCTCCGCCGGCAGGTGCCAGGGGAGACGATTGTCGATGCCGATGACGCCGTTGTCGGCCACGGCGACGATCAGGCTCAGGGGAAGAGAGGTTTTCATGGTGACAGAGCATAACAGAGGCGTTAACAGCCGGGGCGCCAGGGACTATCCTCGGCGTTTTTGCCGCAAGGGCACCGACGCGTGACCGCAACCCCCTCCCCCGCCTTCGAAGACCTCTGGCTGACCGAAGCCCTGCGCCTGACCGAGGAAGACAGCGGCCCGCTGGACGACGCCGAAGCCAATCGCCAGGCGCGGGCGGCCGGCGGCGCCTTCGAGACACGCCTGGTGACCCGTGCCCGGCTGCTCGGCCAGCGCGATGGCCTGCTGGCCGCGCGGCGTCGCTGGCGCCAGGGTGCGGTGCTGGCCGCCTGGCTGCTGGGCATCGTGGCGCTGTTCTGCGGCGCTGGCCTCGCCGCTGGCGCCCTGGGTGACGGCAGTCGTCCGGTCAATGTGTTCTGGGCGCTGGGCAGTCTGCTCGGCCTCAATCTGCTCAGCCTGCTGGTCTGGGCCCTTGGCCTGCTGGGCGGTGGACGGCAACTGGCCTCACCGCTGGCGCGACTCTGGTTGTGGCTCTCCGGCCGCCTGGCGCGGGATGCCCGAGCCCTGCACCTGGGGCCGGCACTGGTCGGGCTGCTGGGTCGCGCGCGGCTGCTGCCCTGGGCCCTGGGCGGCCTGGTGCACGGCCTCTGGCTGCTGATCCTCGGCAGTGCCCTGGCAACCCTGCTGGCACTGCTCTCCGGACGCAGCTATCTGTTCGTCTGGGAGACCACCCTGCTCGGCAGCGACACCTTCGTGCTGCTGACCCAGGTGCTGGGCGCCCTGCCCCAGCTGCTGGGCTTTCCCCTGCCCGACCCGGCCAGCATCGCCGCCAGCGGCGATGCCGCCAGCCCCCTGGCCACAGCGCGCCAGGCCTGGGCCGGCTGGCTGCTGGGCGTGGTGCTGGTCTATGGCCTGCTGCCACGGCTGCTGCTGACCCTGCTCTGCCTGTGGCGCTGGCGGCGTGGTCGCGAGCGCCTGCGGCTGGACGTCGAGCGCCCCGGCTATCTGCACCTGCGCGAACGCCTGCTACCCACCAGCGAGCGCCTGGGCGTGAACGACGCCGCTCCCGCCCACTTGCCCCAGCAGGACGCCCGTGGCCTCGCACGCACCGGCGACGAGGCGCTGCTGGTGGGTCTCGAACTCACCGACCACACCTGGCCGCCACCGCTGCCCGAGGGCGTGCGTGACGCCGGCGTGCTCGACGACGGCCAGGGCCGCCGTCATCTGCTCGAACAGCTGACCCGCTATCCGGCCCGCCGCCTGCTGATCGCCTGCGATCCCCGTCGCTCGCCGGATCGCGGTACCCTGACGCTGCTGGCGGAATTGTCGCGCTGCGCCACGGCGACCCGCGTCTGGCTATTACCCGCGCCCCTGGGTGGCAAGCTCGATCCGGTCCGCCTGGACGACTGGCGCCAGGCACTGGACGCCCTGCGTCTGGCACACTGCGAGGGCGATCTCGAAGAACTGGCCTGGCTGGAGACGAATCCATGAGCGGCCCCCTGCGCCTGGCGCTGGTCGGCCATACCAATGTCGGCAAGACCTCGCTACTGCGCACCCTGACCCGCGACGTCGACTTCGGCGAGGTCTCCCATCGCCCCAGCACCACCCGTCATGTCGAGGGCGCACGCCTGTCGGTGGATGGCGAGGCGCTGCTGGAGCTCTACGACACGCCCGGCCTGGAAGACGCCATCGCCCTGCGCGACTACCTGGAGCAGCTGGAAAGACCCGGCGAACGCCTGGACGCCGCCACCCTGCTCGACCGTTTTCTCGACAGCGTCGAAGCCCGCCAACGCTTCGAGCAGGAAGCCAAGGTGATCCGCCAGCTGCGCGCCTCCGACGCCGGTCTCTATGTCATCGACGCCCGCGAGCCGGTGCTGGCCAAGTACCGCGACGAACTGGCGGTGCTGGCCGGTTGCGGGCGCCCGCTGGTGCCAGTGCTCAACTTCGTCGCCGCCGACGGCCACCGCGCCGACGACTGGCGCGCCACCCTGGCCCGCCTCGGCCTGCACGCCCTGGTGCGCTTCGACAGCGTCGCGCCACCGGCGGATGGCGAGGCGCGTCTCTACGAAAGCCTGGCGACCCTGCTGGAAAGTGGCCGCCCGGCCTTGCAACGGCTGATCGCCGACCATGCCGAACAGGCCCGCCGGCGCCATCAGCAAGGCGTGCGGCTGATCGCTGAATTGCTGGTGGACGCTGCCGCTGCCCGGCGCAGCGTGGCGCCCGGCGAAGCCGAGGTGAGCAACGCGACCGCCGAATTGCGCGATGCCCTGCGCAGCCGCGAACAACGCTGCGTGGAAGAACTCCTGCGGCTGTTCGGCTTTCGCCCGGGCGACGCCCATGCCAGCGACCTGCCACTGCTGGACGGCCGCTGGGGCGATGACCTGTTCAATCCGGAAACCCTGCGCCTGCTGGGCATTCGGCTGGGCGGCGGGGTGGCGGCCGGTGCCGCGGCGGGGGTCGGTCTCGACCTGCTCGCCGGTGGCCTGACCCTGGGCGCCGCCACGGTACTGGGCGCCCTGGCCGGCGGCCTGGCACAGACCGGCGGCCACTATGGCCGACGACTGTTCGGCAAGTTGCGCGGCGGGCGGGAGCTGTCCATCGACGATGCCGTGCTGCGCCTGCTGGCGCTACGGCAGCGTCAGCTATTGGCGGCGCTGGAAATTCGCGGCCACGCCGCCCAGGGCGCCATCGAAGTGGCCGCGCCTGACGAGCAGCGCTGGCGCGAAGGCAAGCTGCCCGCCGCCGTGCAGGTGGCCCGGGCCCACCCGGAATGGTCGGCGCTCAATCCGCGTGCGCGCCTGCAAGCCGACGACCGCCAGACCCGTATCGACGAGATCGCCGCGGCCCTGGACGCGGACGCCTAGCCGCGCTCCACCTCGGCGAGAAAGTCCGCCACCAGGGCCATGCAGGCCTCGCGCTCTTCCACGTGAGGCATGTGGCTGGAGTCCTCGAAGATGCGCCAGCGCACGTTCGGGATGAACTGGGCGAAGGGCTCCACGCAGGCCGGTGTGGCTTCGTCATGGCGCCCGGAAATCAGCAGCGTCGGCATCTGGATCCGCGCCAGCCGCTCGATCACGCTCCAGTCCCTGAGACTGCCGATGACATGGAATTCGGTGGGGCCGTTCATGGCGTGATAGACGGTGGGATCGGCGTCGATGGCGGCGAAGGTCCGCGCCACCTCGGCCGGCAGCGGCTGCACCCGGCAGACATGGCGGTCATAGAAGACCTGGCTGGCGGCGCGGTACTCCGGCGAGTCGGTCGTGCCGGCGGCCTCGTGTCGCGCCAGGGTGGCCTGCACCTCGAGCGGCAATTCGGCCCGCAGCCCAGCCGCCGCCTCGCGCCAGAGCGCCATGGACGCAGGCGAATTGGCGATGATCAGCCCCCGCAGCCCTGCCGGCTGACGCACCCCGTGCTCGGCAGCCAGCATCCCGCCCCAGGATTGGCCGAGCAGCGCGTACTGGCCGATACCCAGATGGCGCAGGAGGTTGTTCAGCTCGTCGAGAAACAACGCTACCGTCCAGAACCCCGGATCGATGCCGCGCAGGTGGGTGGAACGGCCATTGCCCAGCTGGTCGTAATGCACCACCGGCCAGCCGTGCTCGGCCAGGTCCTTGAAGCTGTCGACATAGTCATGGGTGCAACCGGGACCGCCATGGGCCACCACCAGCGGCAACCGTCCACTGGCCAGGTCGCCGGTGACCCGGTACCAAGTCTGATGGCCTTGGAAATCGGCGTAGCCTTCTCGAACCTGCATGGGTGCCTTCCTCGTCTGGATGGGAACGGGGTCAGGCTAGCGGGTAGGTGGGCGGGGGATAACTGGGAAAAGTTGTAGGTTTGGGGGGTGGGCTGCGTTGCAGTTGTGATCGACGGCCAGGCTGACTCGCAGCGCTCGATCCCTTCACGCCGGACCGCCCCCTCTCCCGCTTGCGGGGGAGGGTTGGGGTGGGGGTAGTGCTTTTGCTCAGGCCGCCAAGCTGATTTTAGGAATCTGCTGACGCTCCTTGTTCCGCCTCGCCGGGCGGGTCACTTTTTTCAATTGCCAAAAAAGTAACCAAAAACGCTCGCCCCAACTAGCCGGTCCTGCGCGTTGCGCAGGATGCCCTCACGTCAGCGCCGCTCCAGCGGGCCGGGGCCGAAGGGCCGTCCTGGCCCTCGGCCCCTTTCGCGGCATCCATGCCGCTCACCCGCTTCCTCGACACTAACGTTCGGCCGGCCAGACGGGGCACTGGAGTGCCCGCTGAAAGTTTAGGGTTATTCAAGCGGTTTTAAGACGTTGGCTAACGCTTGCTACTTGCCATGCCTATTGAATGAAAGGCACGAGGACATTACGTAACACGCCAGGCTAACCAGCTTTTAAAAAGATACTTCCAGCCGGCACCCAAGCGCCCTGTTCAGTAGGCCGAACGCAGCCGCTCTGGAGGTGGGTGAGCGGCAGGGATGCCGCGAAAGGCGTCGAGGACCAGGACGGCCCTTCGACGGCGGCCCGCCGGAAGGGCGGCGGAGTGAGGGGACCCGGAGCGCAGCGTAGGGCCGGATGACCAGGGCAAGCGTTTTTGGTTACTTTTTTGGCGACTGCAAAAAGTAACCCGCCCGGCGGGGGCGGAACAAAAGCTTACCGAGTACACCGTAAATCAGCTTAGCGATCCGAGCAGATATAAGCGTACTCCCCCCACCCCAGCCCTCCCCCACAAGCGGGAGAGGGGGTAATCCGGTGTGCGGGATAAGTTTCCTACGCAAGTACAAGCTCCTGCGTAGGGTGGATGACGGCGCAGCCTCATCCACCGACACATGGAAGGGTCAATGCGACTTGAGCCCCGCGGCCGTCAGCACCAATCTCAGCACCCAGGCCACCACACCCAGCGCTACCAGACTGCAGGCCCAGATGCCGGCCATCCAGGCCAGCCGCTGCCAGAGCGGCTTGTTGTCCGCGGGGTTGGGTTCGCGCGAGCGGCCGACCATCAGTGATAGCCCTCCCCCGCGCGTACCTTGCCGCGGAACACGTAGTAGCCCCAGAAGGTGTACATCAGGGTGATGGGGATGATGAACAGGGTGCCGATGAGCAGGAACAGCTGGCTCTGCGGCGGCGACGAGGCCTCCCAGATGGAGACGCCCGGCGGGATGATGTTCGGCCAGAGGCTGATGCCCAGGCCGCTGTAGCCGAGAAAGATCAACGCCAGGGTCAGCAGGAAGGGCGCATGGTGCGAGTCTTCGCGCAGGATGGCGCGCAGCAGGGCCAGGGTCACCACGCCCACCAGGATCGGTACCGGCAGGAACCAGACCAGATTGGGCATGCTGAACCAGCGGGCGGAGATGGCCGCCTGGCTCAGCGGGGTCCAGATGCTCACCACCGCGGTGAAGGCCAGCAGCAGGAACAGCAGCGGCTTGGTCAGGCGACGCATGGTGGCCTGCAGCGGGCCCTCGGTCTTCATGATCAGCCAGGTGCTGCCCAGCAGCGCATAGGCGGCGATGACGCCCAGGCCGCAGAACATCGAGAAGGGCGTCAGCCAGTCCAGCGGCCCGCCGACGTACTGGCGATTCTCCACCGGGAAGCCTTCGATGAAGGCACCCAGGGCCACGCCCTGGCAGAAGCTGGCCAGCAGCGAGCCGAAGATGAAGGACTTGTCCCACAGGGCTTCCTTGCCTTCCTGGACCTTGAAGCGGAATTCGAAGGCCACGCCGCGGAAGATCAGGCCGATCAGCATGAAGATCAGCGGCAGGTACAGCGCCGGCAGGATCACCGAGTAGGCCAGCGGGAAGGCGCCATAGAGCCCCGCCCCGCCGAGCACCAGCCAGGTCTCGTTGCCGTCCCAGATGGGCGCCACGGTGTTCATCATGACGTCGCGATCTTCCTTGCCCTTGACGAAGGGGAAGAGGATGCCGATGCCCAGGTCGAAGCCGTCCATGACCACGTACATCATGAGACCGAAGATGATGATGATCGCCCAGATCAGCGGGAGGTCGATGCCAGGGATGCCGTTCATGTGCGGTCTCCGGTCAGCTGGTCATTGGGATTGTCTTCTTCCAGGCCGCCATCGGCGCCGGACAGCGGACGCTTGGGATGACGATCGGTGCCCGGGCCGCCGGAGGTGGGCAGGTCGCCTTCACCGGTGTGCGGACCCTTGCCGATCATGCGCAGCGCATAGAGGGTGCCGATGCCGAACACGGCGAAGTAAACCACCACGAAGGCCACCAGGGTGATGCTCAACTGGGTGACGCTGTGGTTGGATACCCCGTCCTTGGTACGCAACAGGCCGTAGACGATCCACGGCTGGCGGCCCACCTCGGTGGTGAACCAGCCGGCCAGCAGGGCGATGAGGCCGACCGGACCCATGCAGGTGACCAGGCGCAGGAAGCCGCGGGTCTCGTACAGCTTGCCGCGCCAGCGCAGCCAAGCGCTCCACAGACCGGCGGCGATCATCAGCATGCCCAGGGCGACCATGATGCGGAACGACCAGAACACCACATAGGCCGGCGGCCGGTCTTCCTTGGGGAAGTCCTTGAGCGCCGGGATCGGCTCGGTGAGGCTGTGCTTGAGGATCAGGCTGCCGAGCACCGGGATCTCCAGCTTGAAGCGGGTTTCCTCGCGCTCCATGTCCGGCCAGCCGAACAGGATCAGCGGAGTCGCTTCGCCCGGAGGATTCTCCCAGTGGCCCTCCATCGCGGCGATCTTGGCCGGCTGGTGCTCCAGGGTGTTGAGGCCATGGGCGTCGCCAACGAACGCCTGGATGGGCGCTACCAGCAGCGCCATCCACATGGCCATGGAGAACATCTTGCGCACCGCCGGGTTGTCGTTGCCGCGCAGCAGGTGCCAAGCCGCCGAGGCGCCGACCAGGAAGGCCACCGACAGGTAGGCGGCGATGGTCATGTGCGCCCAGCGGAAGGGGAACGACGGGTTGAAGATCACCGCCAGCCAGTCCACCGGGACGATGCGACCATCGACGATCTCGTAGCCACTCGGGGTGTGCATCCAGCTGTTGGACGACAGGATCCAGAAGGTTGACATCAGGGTGCCGATGGCGACCATGACCGTCGAGAAGAAGTGCAGGCCGCGGCCCACGCGATTCCAGCCGAACAGCATGACGCCGAGGAAGCCGGCTTCGATGAAGAAGGCGGTGAGCACCTCGTAGGTCAGCAGCGGACCGGTCACGGCGCCGGCATAGTCGGCGAAACCGCTCCAGTTGGTGCCGAACTCATAGGCCATCACCAGACCGGACACCACGCCCATGCCGAAGAAGATCGCGAAGATCTTCAGCCAGAAGTGATACAGATCCTTGTAGACGTGGTTGTCGGTCTTCAGCCACAGCCCTTCGAGCACGGCGAGAAAGCTCGCGGTACCGATGGACAGCGCCGGGAAGACGATGTGGAAGGACACGGTGAAGGCGAACTGGATCCGGGCGAGATCCAGGGCTTCGAGGCCGAACATAGCTTTTCCTCTCAGGCACGCCGGCCATCGAGGGTAGCCGGTCGAGTTGACGCTGACCGAGGTTCGAACCTCCGGCGTCGCCTGGGGTTCTAGCGGGACGCTAAAAAGGCGCCACCGCCGCTAGCCCATTGGACCAGGTCGGAAGCTGACGTGGATCAACGTCAGGCTTTAGGATAGTCCCCCTCGATACATTTGCTTACGTGGTTGGATGTCGCATCGGGCAGGCTGTCGCACCCCGCAGTTGTATGACGATCAGTCCCCGGGTGGCTTAAGATGCCGCCTCTGTCCCTGCGAGCCCCCCTCATGTCCGGCGATACCCTGCAGCTGCGTCACCACCGCCCCTTCGTCGCCTTCTGGTTCGCCCGCATCTGCACCGCCGGCAGTTTCCAGATGCTCACCGTCGCCATCGGCTGGCACCTCTATTCCCTCACCGGCAACGTGCTCGATCTCGGCCTGGTGGGGCTGGTGGAATTCCTGCCACGGGTGCTGTTCATGCTGCACACCGGGCATGTCGCCGATCGCTACGACCGCCGCCGGGTCGCCGCCCTCTGCCAGACCGGCCAGGGCCTGATCGCCCTGGTGCTGCTGGTGGGCAGCCTCAATCACGCGGTGACTCGCGAACTGATCTTCATCCTGGCCTTCTGCCTGGGCACCGCGCGCGCCTTCGAGCAGCCCACCACCCAGGCGCTGCTGCCCAACATCGTGCCACCTTCGATCTTTCCGCGCGCCATCGCCGCCGCGGCCTCGGCCATGCAGGGCGCCACCATCATCGCCCCCGCCCTGGGCGGCCTGCTCTATGCCCTGGGCGCCGCCTGGGTCTATGGCCCGGCGCTGGTGCTCTATGGCATCGCCATCCTGCTGGTCTCCAGCCTGCCGGCGCGGCAGACGCCCAGCCAGAAGGAAAAGCCGACCCTGGACAACCTGCTGGCCGGCATCCGCTTCATCAAGAGTCGCCCGGACGTGCTCGGCGCCATCTCCCTGGATCTCTTCGCCGTGCTCCTGGGCGGTGCCACCGCCCTGCTCCCGGTGTTCGCCGCCGACATCCTGCTCACCGGTCCCTGGGGCCTGGGCCTGTTGCGCTCGGCGCCGGCCGTGGGCGCCCTGGGCATGTCCTTTCTGCTCGCCTACGTCAGCCTCAATCGCCACGTGGGCCGCATCATGTTCGGTTCGGTCGCGTTGTTCGGCGTCGCCACCATCGCCTTCGGGCTGTCCACCTCGCTGTGGTTCTCACTGGCCACCCTGGTGGTGCTGGGCGCCGCCGACATGGTCAGCGTGGTGATCCGCAGTTCCTTCGTCCAGCTGGAAACCCCCGATGCCATGCGCGGTCGGGTCAGTGCGGTCAACGGCCTGTTCATCGGTGCCTCCAACCAGCTCGGCGAATTCGAATCGGGGGTCACCGCGCACTTCTTCGGCACGGTGCCCGCGGTGGTGCTGGGTGGCGTCGGCACTCTGGTGATCACCGGGGTCTGGATGAAGCTGTTCCCGGGCCTGGCCAGGCGCGACCGGCTGACGGAGCCGCGCCAGGACGGCTGAATCCAGCCCTGTCACCCGAATTGCCACTCATACCCAGGGGATGACCGCTCGCTCCGGAATAACCTTATCGCGCAAACCTTTGTCGCAAAATGTGATCCATGTCACATCCTTTCAAGTGTTGAGGTCTGCATGCGTACCCCTCTTTCCATGGCCGCCCGCCTGGGCCTGGGCTTCGGCCTGATCCTGGTGCTGATGCTGCTGATCACCCTCGTCGGCGTCCAGCGCGTCGGCGTCATCGACGACACCCTGACCGCTGTCAGCCAGGGCGCCAGCGTCAAGCAGCGCTATGCCATCAACTTCCGCGGCAGCGTGCACGACCGCGCCATCGCCATTCGCGATACGGTGCTGATCCACGACGCCGCGCCCTTGGCCAGTCGCCTGGCCGACATCGACCGGCTCAAGGCCTTCTATCGCCAGTCCGCCGAGCCCATGGATCAGCTGTTCGTCAGCCAGGGCGCCACCGCCAAGGAACAGCGCCTGCTGGCGGCCATCAAGGACATCGAAGGCACCGCCCTGCCCCTGACCGACCGCCTGCTGCAACTGCGCCAGGCCGGTGATCTGGAAGGCGCCCGGGTGTTCCTGCTGGAGCGCGTCTCGCCGGCCTATGTCGAGTGGCTCAAGCGCATCAATGCGCTCATCGATCACGAGGAGGCCATCGCCAGCGGCCATCTGGCCGAGGTCCGCGGCATCGCCGGTGGCTTCCGCTGGCTGATGCTGGTGACCTGTGCCCTCGCCCTGCTGCTGAGCGTGGCCGTTTCCGTGCTGATCATCCGTCAGATGGGCGCGACCCTGGGCGGCGAACCCCACGCCGTGGCCGCCGCCATCCGCCGGCTGGCCGAGGGCCGGCTGGACGAGCGCCCTGCCACCCGTCACCCGGACAGCGTCATGGGCACCCTGGGCAGCGCCACCGCACACCTGGGCGAGACCATCGTCCAGGTGCGCCATACCGCTAGCTCGGTCGCCACGGCGGCGGCCCAGCTGCAAGGCACCGCCCAGACCAACCAACGCCACACCGATGTGCAGTCCAACCAGGCCCAGCACATGGCCGCGGCGGTCACCGAGCTGGCCGCCACCATCGGCGAGGTCGCCGGCTACGCAGCCCAGGCCGCCCAGGCCACCGGCAATGCCAGCGCCCAGGTGGACACTGGCAATCAGTTGGTGACCCGTTCCGGCCAGGCCATCGGCCAGCTGGTGCAGGCGCTGGAGCAGGCCAGCGTCACCGTGCAACAGGTATCCAGCGACAGCGCCAGCATCGAGAACATCGTCGCCGTCATCAACGGCATCGCCGAGCAGACCAATCTGCTGGCGCTGAATGCCGCCATCGAGGCCGCTCGCGCCGGTGAGCAGGGTCGCGGCTTCGCCGTGGTCGCCGACGAGGTGCGCAACCTGGCCACCCGCACCCAGGAATCGACCCGCGAGATCCGCGCCATGATCGCCACCCTGCAGGAAGGCGCCGGGCGCGCTTCGGCGCAAATGGAAGAGAGCCGCGGCCAGGCCCACGAGACCGCCGCGCTGACCCAGCGCGCCGTCGCGGCGCTGGCGGCCATCCAGGCGGACGTCGGCTCGGTGAACGCCATGAATGCGCAGATCGCTACCGCCGCGGCCCAGCAGACCGCCGTGGCCGAGGAGGTCAACGAGAACATCAACCGCATCCATGCCGCCACCCTGGAAACCGCCAGCGGTTCGCAGCAGATCGCCGGCGCCAGTCGCCAGCTGGCGGAACTGGCCGAGGATCTGGAGCGGCGCATGAGCCTGTTCCGCACGGCCTCGGCCTGAACATCCGGCAACGCCTGCGGGCTGAACCTAGACGCGAGCGTGGCGGTCAGCAGTCAGACACCTTTTCCCGCGCAGGAGTCTGGACATGCAGCTTTCCCTCAACGGCCAGGTCGCCCTGGTCACCGGCGGCAGTTCCGGGATCGGTGCCGCCGTCGCCGAAGCCCTGGCCAAGGCCGGTGCCGCCGTCGCCATCAACTACCATTCCAGCGCCGAACCGGCCGAGGAATTGGCCAAGCGCATCCAGGACGCCGGTGGTCGCGCCATCGCCGTGGGCGGTGACGTCGGCGACGAGGCCGCGGTCCAGGCGCTGTTCGACCGCACCCTGGAAGCCTTCGGCCGCCTGGACATCCTGGTCGCCAATTCCGGCCTGCAAAAGGACGCACCGGTCGCCGACCTGTCGCTCGAGGACTGGAACACGGTGATCAACACCAACCTCACCGGCCAGTTCCTCTGCGCCCGGGCGGCGATCCGCCAGTTTCGCCAGCAGGGCCGCGACGAAAACATCTCCCGCGCCCTCGGCAAGATTATCCACATGAGTTCGGTGCACGAGGTCATTCCCTGGGCCGGGCACGTCAACTACGCCGCCTCCAAGGGTGGGGTCAACCTGCTGATGCGCAGCCTGGCCCAGGAAGTCGCCGCCGAGGGCATCCGCATCAACAGCATCGCCCCGGGCGCCATCGCCACCGCCATCAACGAAGAGGTGACCGGTGACGAGGCCAAGGCACGCGAACTGCTCAAGCTGATCCCCTACAAGCGCGTCGGCCATGTCGACGATGTGGGCAACGTGGCGGTCTTTCTCGCCAGCGACCTGGCCGACTACATCGTCGGCACCACCCTGTTCGTCGACGGCGGCATGTGCCTCTATCCGGGATTCGAAGACAATGGCTGATTCCTCCTCCGTGCACGCCCGCCGCAGTATCGGCGCCCACGGTGTCATCGGCGACCTGCGCACCTGTGCCCTGGTCGCCACCGACGGCACCATCGACCACTTCTGCTGGCCGAATCTGGACAGCCCCTCGGTGTTCGCCGCCCTGCTCGATTCGGAAAAGGCCGGCTACTTCAGCCTGGCCCCGGTCTGGGAAGACGCCCGCGAGCAGCAGCTCTACCTACCCGATACCAACATCCTGCAGACCCGCTGGCTGTCGGCGGACGGCGTCGCCGAGGTCACCGACCTGATGCCGGTGTGCAGCAGCGAGGACACCCAGCCGCGCATCGTCCGCCGCGTACAGGTGGTGGCCGGACGCTGCCGCTTCCACCTGGTCTGCGCCCCGGCCCACGACTATGCCCGCGCCGAGACCCGCGCGCGCCTGGTGGAGGGTGGCGCGCTGTTCGAGGCCAAGGGCCAGCCGACCCTGCGCCTGGCCTCGAGCGTCACCCTGCAGGTGGACGGCAACGCCGCCCTGGCCGAATTCGAACTGGAGCAGGGGCAGCAGCTGGATTTCGTCTTTGGCTGCGAGGAAGACGACAAGGTCATCGCCGGCCAGAGCGATCTCTGCTTCGAGGACACCCTCTCCTACTGGACCTCCTGGGCGGCCAAGAGTCACTACCAGGGCCGCTGGCGCGAGATGGTCACCCGTTCGGCCCTGGCGCTGAAGCTGCTGACCTCCTGCAAGCACGGTTCCATCGCCGCGGCCGCCACCTTCAGCCTGCCCGAAGCCCTGGGCGGTGAACGCAACTGGGACTATCGCGCCTCCTGGATCCGCGACGCCTCCTTTACCGTCTACGCCTTCATGCGCCTGGGCTACACCCAAGAAGCCAAGGATTTCACCCACTGGGTCGGCCAGTGCGTGGAAAACAGCCACAACGCCCCGGAAAAGCTGCAGATCATGTATCGCCTGGACGGCGGCCTGGACCTGCCCGAGGAAACCCTCGACCACCTGGCGGGCTATGCCAATTCGAGTCCGGTGCGCATCGGCAACGAGGCCTACCAGCAGATTCAGCTGGACATCTATGGCGAGCTGATGGATGCCATCTACCTGTCCAACAAGTATGGCGAAGCCATCTCCCACCATGGCTGGAAGGACGTGGTGCGGATGATCGACCACGTCTGCGAGAACTGGAACCAACCCGATGCCGGTATCTGGGAAATGCGCGGCGATCCCGAGCATTTCCTGCATTCACGGCTGATGTGCTGGGTGGCCATCGACCGCGCCATGCGCCTGTCGGTCAAGCGTTCGCTGCCGATGCCCTATGAACGCTGGTACGCCGCGCGCGCCGCCATCCAGGAAGACATCTGGGACAACTTCTGGAACGCCGAACTGGGTCACTTCACCTCGACCCGCCACGGCAAGAGCCTGGACGCCGCCCTGCTGCTGATGCCCCTGGTGCGCTTCGTCAGCGCCACCGATCCCATGTGGCTGTCCACCCTGGATGCCATCAAGACCAACCTGGCCTATGACGGCATGATCCGTCGCTACAACCCGGCCGATACGCCGGCGGACAACCTCAAGGGCGAAGAAGGTGCCTTCGTCGCCTGCTCCTTCTGGTACGTCGAATGCCTGGCCCGCGCCGGTCGTGTCGACGAAGCCCACCTGGAGTTCGAAAAACTGCTGGGCTATGCCAACCCCCTGGGCCTCTACGCCGAGGAACTGGACAAGCGCGGCTACCCGCTGGGCAACCTGCCCCAGGCCCTGTCACATCTGGCCCTGATCAGCACCGCCTTCTTCCTGGATCGCAAGCTGAGCGGCAAGGATCCGCAGTGGCAACCGTAAATTGACCTGGATGGCGGTCCTGGGTCGCTCCTGAAGTATCCGTAGGAGCGGCCCATGGCCGCGACCTCGTCAAAAGCAAAAGTCGTGACGATCATGGGAAAGCCGAAAGCTGCCGATAGGCAGGTTATCTCGCCCAGCTATTCTCTCTGCACCGGTGCTACCACTCCGCACCCATCGCGGCCGCCGATGCGGCCGCTCCCACGGGTGCTGCCTGATGGAGCTGATAAAGCTGAACGCCTGCTCAGGCAACTCCCTCTCCCCCTGGGAGAGGGTTGGGGTGAGGGCGCAGCAGGCTAATAAGCTGTCAGTGGCAAAGGCTGCACCGTTTTTCACGCTACTGCTCTGCAACTCATTAATCTGTAATTCATCGCGACCGCGGACTACCCCTACAACTAAAGCGTAAGCCTGTAGCAATGGCCGCATCGGCGGACCGCCATGGCCGCGATATCTTGCGTTCTATCCCCTCACGCCACCCGACTCTGCCCCAGCGCCTCGTTGACGCAATTGGCCATGTCATCGATATGCCAGGGTTTGGGCATGAAGCGGGTGCGACCGGCGCCGCGGGGTACGGTCAGACGGTCGCCGGAGGTGAGGATCACCGGGATATGCGGCCAACGCTGGGAGACCAACTGGGCCAGGGCCTCGCCGTCCAGCCGTCCCGGCATGCGCACATCGGTAAAGAGGATATCAATGCGGGCACCGGTCTGTTCCAGATAGCTCAAGGCCGCATCGGCGGTCGATACGGCCACCACCTGCAGATCCACCAGGGACTCCAGCGCCTCGGTGGCCAACTCCCTCAGCAACGGCTCGTCCTCTACCAGCAACAGTAGTGGACGATAGGAGCCGAGTGGAGAAGATGCTTGAGTCATAACCTACAGACTTTGCCAAGGGGTCACGGTTCTGACCATTCGGCTTGGGCTCGACCAAAGTCGACCACCGGCATAAGCAAGGTTTCTAAACGGCAACTTTCAGCGCTTCGCTGACTCGAAGCGTTCACCTCAGGGGCCTCCTGTGGTATTCTTTTTTAATCGAACGATCAATAAAAAAAGAATTCTCTCCCTTTGGCAGTTCGCAAGGAGTCCCCATGAGTGCGACGCCCTCATCCGGCACCGTAAAGCTGAATCCCCCCGCCTTCTATTGCGCGGCTGCAGTGATCCTGCTGTTTTCCCTGGCCGTCATCGGTCGTCCCGAGCAGGCCGGTGCCTGGCTGCTGCAGGCCCAGACCTGGGCCGCCAACACAGTTGGCTGGTACTACCTGCTGGCCATGTCGCTTTATCTGGTGTTCGTGGTGGTCACCGCCCTGTCCGGCTACGGCAAGATCAAGCTCGGTGCCGACCACGACCAACCCGAGTTCAGCTACCTGTCCTGGGCCGGCATGCTGTTCGCCGCGGGCATCAGCATCACCCTGTTCTTCTTCTGCGTCTCCGAACCCCTGACCCACTTCGCCCAGCCCCCCGCCGGCGAAGGGGGTAATCCGGCGGCGGCGCGCCAGGCCATGCAGATCCTCTTCCTGCACTGGGGCCTGCACGGCTGGGGGGTCTTCGCCCTGGTAGCCATGGCGCTGGCCTACTTCGCCTATCGCCACAACCTGCCACTGGCCCTGCGTTCGGCGCTCTATCCGCTGATCGGCAAGCGCATCAACGGTCCCATCGGCCATGCCGTGGACGCCTTCGGCATCATCGCCACCATCTTCGGCCTCGGCGCCGACCTGGGTTTCGGCGTGCTGCACCTCAATGCCGGGCTGGACTACCTGTTCGGCATCAGCCACAGCCACTGGGTGCAACTGATCCTCATCGTGCTGATGATGGGCGCGGCCATCGCCGTGGCCGTGTCCGGCGTCGACAAGGGCGTGCGCATCATGTCCGACATCAATATGGTGCTGGCCGTCGCCCTGTTGCTGTTCGTGCTGTTCGCCGGTCCGACCCAGCATCTGCTCAACACCCTGATCCAGAACATCGGTGACTACCTCTCGGCCTTGCCAGGCAAGAGCTTCGACCTCTATGCCTATGACGAGCCCTCCGACTGGCTCGGTGGCTGGACGGTGTTCTACTGGGCCTGGTGGATCGCCTGGGCGCCCTTCGTCGGGCTGTTCATCGCCCGTATCTCCCGCGGCCGCACCATTCGCGAATTCGTCTTTGGCGTCTTGTTCATCCCCCTGGGCTTCACCCTGGCCTGGCTGTCGATCTTCGGCAACAGCGCCCTGGAACTGGTGCTTGGCCAGGGCATGACCGGTCTGGCGCAGACCGCCCTCACCGATCCGGCCATGGCCTTCTACCAGGTGCTGGAAACCTATCCGGCCAGCCGCGCGGTGATCAGCGTCGCCGTGCTGGTGAGTTTCGTCTTCTTCGTCACCTCGGCCGACTCGGGCACCGTGGTGCTGTCCACCCTGTCGTCCAAGGGCGGTGAAGCCAACGAAGACGGTCCCAAGTGGTTGCGGGTGTTCTGGGGCGCGGCCGTGGCCCTGGTCACCGGCGGGCTGCTGTTCGCTGGCAGCATGGATGCGCTGAAATCGGCGGTGGTGCTGACCTCGCTGCCCTTCTCGGTGGTGGTACTGCTGATGATGTGGGGCCTGCACAAGGCGCTGCACCTGGAATCCCAGCGCCAGCGCGCGCGGCTGCACTCCCTGGCGCCGGTGGCGACCAACGGCAAGGCACGGCACGGCGGCTGGCGCCAGCGGCTGTCCCAGGCGGTGTACTTCCCCTCGCGGGACGAGGTCTATCGCTTCATGGACAGCACCGTGCGTCCGGCCATGGAAGAGATGGTCGAGGTCTCGCGGGAGAAAGGTCTGGTGGTGGAGACCCAGTTCGACGCCACCAACGCCAACCTGCAACTCATCATCGGCCACGGCGAGGAGCATCCCTTCATCTACCAGGTGATCATGCAGGGCTATTTCACCCCCTCCTTCGCCCGCGCCGGCATCGGTGGCCTGCACCTGAAGAATCGTCGCTACTACCGCGCCGAGGTGCATCTCACCGAGGGCAGCCAGGACTACGACCTGGTGGGCTACAACCGCGAGCAGATCCTCAACGACATGCTCGACCAGTACGAACGCCACCTGCAGTTCCTGCACCTGGTGCGTTAACCAGTGGTTTTTTCAATGACTGAAAGGCCATTGAAAGCCATAAAGGTCGTATAATCGCCCCAGGGTCGGCCCCGTGCCGGCCCCGGGGTCGGTACGCCTCGCCGGTCCCCCGCCGTTCGGAGACCGCTTTGCCCACCCCACCTGCACCCTCGCCCTATCCTCCCCTGCTGCAATGGCTGGCCCTGATCCTCTGCTCCGCCCTGGTCGGGGGCGGACTCAGCTGGCTGCAGGTGCCCGCGGCCCTCTTTCTCGGCCCCATGCTGGTGGCCATCGCCTTCGGCGTCTGCGGCGCCACCATCCGTCTGCCCCGTCGGCTGTTCCAGACTGGCCAGGGCGTGGTGGGCTGCCTGATCGCCCACGCCATGACCGCCGCGGTCCTGCTCACCGTTGCCGAGCACTGGCCGGTGATGCTGCTGGCCACCGCCCTGACCGTGCTGCTCAGCCTGCTCACTGGCGCCCTGCTGGTGCGCTTCGGCGGCCTGCCTGGCAGCACCGCCGCCTGGGGCACCACGCCCGGCGCGGCCGCCGCCATGGTGGCCATGGCCGAGGAGTACGGCGCCGATCCACGGATCGTCGCCACCATGCAATACGTGCGGGTGGTCTGCGTGGTGCTGATCAGTGCCCTGGTCGGCCGGCTGCTGGGGGCCGAGGGCAGCGGCACCGGCCATCAGGCCGCGGTGGTCAGCCTGGACGGCCATTTCGCCTTCAATCTCATGCTGACCCTGGCAGTGGCCCTGGCCGGCAGCTGGCTGGGCGGCCGCCTGTTCCCCGCCGGCGCCCTGCTGCTGCCCATCGCCCTGGGTACGCTCCTGCAACTCAATGGCTGGCTGGACATCACCCTGCCCCATCTGCTGCTCGCGGTGGCCTATGGCGCCATGGGTTGCTATGTGGGACTGAGATTCGATCGGGCCACGGTCGCCTATGTCTGGCGCGCCCTGCCCAAGATGATCTTTGCCTCCCTGCTGCTGATCGCCCTCTGCGCCCTGTCGGCGCTGCTGATGGCGAAGCTGATGCACGTGGACTTTCTCACGGCCTACCTGGCGACCAGTCCGGGCGGACTGGATTCCATGGCCATCATCGCCGTGGATGCCCATGCCGATGTCGGCCTGGTACTGGCCATGCAGGCGTTGCGCCTGATCGGAGTGGTGCTGACCGGACCGCTACTGGCCCGGCAACTGGTCAAGCTGGCCCGCACCTGACGGAGGATGCGGGCGGCGCGCTCAGGCCGAGCGGCGGCGCTCGACCTGGGCGGTGATGTTGTAGCCCTCGGCGGCATGGCCGCGGACCACCACCCGTGCATCCGGATAGAAGCCCTTGAGGCGTTGTTCGAAGAGAAAGTAGATCTCCGCGCCAACCCGGATCTCCGCGGGATCGGTCAGGGTCAGGGAGAAATTGCGTATGGGATCGGCAGCATGCTGCGACTCGTTCTCCTCGATGCGCTGCATGGCGTCTTCGACGATCTGTTCGGCGATCTGCGACATCTGTGACCTCCTGGTCGGGCATTGACAGGGCGCCGTCCCAGCGACGGCCGTATCGCTAATGACCACGGGCCCGCCACGACGATTCGTTCTCTCTGCAAGATTCCGACGAAACTGTAGACTTGTCTGACTTTTATCCCCGTGTAGTGGCGTGAATCGGCCGGCTAGCGGTCTCCTGCACACCGAGGACGAGGAAGCAGCCCCGCCATGGTCGACGCTGACGATACCCCCCTCCCGCCACGCAATCCGGCCACCCAGCGCCGGGCGCTGTGGCTGCTCGTCTGCGCCGTGGCGGTGATCCTGGCGCTGGAATCCTGGCAGGTGTGGCGCAATTACCAGAACGCCTTCGCCAGTGCGCGCAGTGATGTCGGCAACATCGCCCTGGCGGCGGCCCAACATGCCGATGACGCCATCAAGGAAGCGGATTCGCTGCTGGTCAGTATCCGTGACCGGCTGGAAGATCAACCCCTCGACCAGCTGGACCGCCCTCGGGTGCATCGCCTGCTGGCGCGCCAGGCCGCCCTGTTGCCGCAACTGCACGGGCTGTTCATCTATGATCGCGACGGCGGCTGGCGGGTGACCGACAAGAGCAGTGACCCGCCCCGGGCCAGCAACGCCGATCGCGAGTACTTCCAGTTTCACCGCCAGCATGCCGCCGATGTGCTGCACGTCGGCACGGTGATCGAGAGTCGCAGCACCCAGGAGCTGATCATTCCGGTATCACGCCGCCTGGAGGACCGCGACGGTCGCTTTGCTGGCGTGCTGCTCGCCACCATCCGCCTGCAGTACTTCGTCGACTACTACGAGCGGTTCAAGCTGGATGCCCGGGGTGCCATCACCCTGGCGCAGGATGACGGTACCCTAATGGTCCGCCGTCCCTATGTACCCGCGCACGTCGGTACCCCGCTCGCCAGCAGCGAGCTGTTTCGCCAGTACGTGACCCAGGCGCCCAACGGTACCGCCCTGGTGCGGGCCATGATCGACGGCCGTGAACGCCTCTATGCCTTCCAGCATCTGGAAGGCTATCCCCTGGTGGCCCTGGCCGGTATCTCCAGGAGCGATATCCTCGCCAGCTGGCGCCAGGACATGCTGAGATCGGTGACGGTGGTCGGCCTCATCATCGTCGGCATGCTGATCTTCGGCTTCAGCCTGCTGCGCGAGATCCGCGCCGGCGAACGCAGCGCGGCGGCCCTGCGTCTGGCCCACGACGAGCTGCACC
Source organism: Pseudomonas sp. HUK17 (assembly GCF_001566765.1). Lineage (NCBI taxonomy): Bacteria > Pseudomonadati > Pseudomonadota > Gammaproteobacteria > Pseudomonadales > Pseudomonadaceae > Pseudomonas > Pseudomonas sp. HUK17. The sequence goes on along the minus strand of NZ_LSMW01000006.1, from coordinate 33,651 downwards.
TGCTGACCCTCAAGGACAGCCTGACCGGGCTGGGCAATCGTCGCCAGTTCGACAACCTGCTGCCGGTGGAGCTGGCCCGGGCGCAGCGCAACGCTCAGTCGCTCAGCCTGCTGATGATCGACATCGATCACTTCAAGGCCTACAACGACCACTATGGCCATCCAGCGGGCGATCGCTGCCTGCAGGCCGTGGCCGGCGTGGTGGCCTCGGCGGCGCGACGCCCGGGCGATCTGGCGGCACGCTACGGCGGCGAGGAGATGGTCCTACTGCTGCCCAATTGCGACGAGATCGGCGCCCAGCGGGTAGCCGCCACGGTCCAGGAACGCCTGCAGGTGCTGGAGGTGGCCCATGCCACCAGTCCTTTCGGCCGCATCACCGTCAGCCTTGGCATCGCCGTCCAGCCGCCTGGTCAATCGCCACCGCCGCAGCCCGCCGACCTGCTGGCCAGCGCCGATGCCGCCCTCTATCGCGCCAAGCACCTGGGCCGCAATCGCACCCATCCACCGCCGGAGACGGACGCCCTCCAGGACCGGTCAGGCCTGCCTTAACCGCAGATCATGCCGCCGCGATAGTGCACCCGGTCCTTGCCCGCGCGCTTGGCCTGGTAGAGCTCGCTGTCGGCCTGCTTGAGCAGGTCCGAGGGCTGGTAACCCGGCGCGAAGCGCGCCACGCCCGCACTGAAGGAAAAGCAGGTGCCGGTGCGGGTGTTGCTGCGGATGTCGTCCAGCAGCGCCTGCAGCCGCTGCGCCAGGTGGCGCTCGTCGTCGGGCTTGAGCAGTACCCCGAATTCCTCGCCGCCCAGGCGTCCGAAATGGCCGTCGGGGAAATGCCGGCCAAGGATCAGCGCGGTTTCCTTGAGCACCTGGTCGCCCACGTCGTGGCCGAATCTGTCGTTGATCCGCTTGAAGTCATCGATGTCGAGCATGACGAAATACCAGGACGGGGAGCCCTCACGGCAGACCTGCTCCGCGTCCAGCATCAGCGCACGGCGGTTGCTGATCCCGGTGAGGGCATCGGTTTCCGCCTGCAGGCGATAGCGCTCCTTGAGCTCCAGGGTGGTGGCGACGATACGCACGAAGGTGGCGTTGAGCAGCAGCCCCAGCGCCAGGCTGGCGCCCAGCATCACCGCGAACAGCGGCAGGGCCGCTGCCGTGACGGTGTCCAGCTCGCCATAGAAGAGCAGCAGCCAGACCGCACCGGCGGCGATGCCGTAATCGAGCACATGGGAAAAGAGAATAGTCGAGCCGAGGATGATGACGATGGCCGTGGGGATCATCCAGGCATGGCCAGCCTCGCCCATGCCGAGGATCTGAAAGCGGAAGGCCAGGGCCTCGAACAGCACGAACACCAGGGCGAACAGGCGCCAGATGGCAAAGCGGCGCGCAGTGGTCATCGCCAGGCAAGAGCCGATCATGCCGGCAAAGGCCAGCCAGCCCCACACCGGCACCCCGGCGGTCAGAAAGGGGTTGATCAGCACGCTGATCAACCAGCCCAGGATGCCGGTGCTCTGCGCCAGCACATTGGGCAACTGCAGCATCTGGCGGATATGAGTCTGATAAGTCATTGCACAACTCGAACGCCAAATTTAGTGGCCAACCGATATCACCGGATGCTATCCCATTCGTGGCCCGTCGTCGGCGGGAAGCGGACTCAAGCAAGACAATAGACGTCTGAACAGCGCACTGCTGGTGACAAGACCGCATAGGACCACGCCTGCGAGCAGACTGACCAAACGGACGGCGGCGAAATGACGCCATCGGTCAGCTCACTCTGCGGACCGGCGCGCCCGTCCCGCTAAGCTCTTCGCTTCGGGAGTTTCGACTAGGCTTGGCAGTGCCCAGGCCGTCGTTCATGCTTCCAAGGCTTTATCAGCTTCCACTACCGGTATAGAACAAACCAGGCGCCATCATGGAAATCGATGCTCTGTTCGATCACCTGCATACCCTTCCCAGCATTCCCAAGGTGGCTCAGGAGCTGATCCAGCAATTCGACGATCCGGACAGCAGTATCGAAGACGTGGCCCGCAATCTGGCCCTGGATCCGGTACTGTCGGCCAAGGTCCTGCGCCTGGCCAATTCGGTGCGCTTTCGTGGCGTCCGTCCCTCTACCAGCATCGAAGGCGCGGCCATCCGTCTGGGTTTCGACGCCCTGCGCACCCTGGTGCTGGCCTCGGCAGTGACCGCGGCCTTCCGCCACAATCCCAGCTTCGATCCGCGGGATTTCTGGCAGCACAGTTTCGATGTGGCCAGCATCTGCCGCGTTCTCGCCCGCCAGGCCGGCGCCGATCCCGAGACCGCCTTTACCTGCGGCATGCTGCACAGCATTGGCGAGTTGCTGATCAAGACGGCGGCGCCCGACATCGCCGCGCGCATCGACGCCGAGCAACGCGCGCCGGTGCCCGCCGACCAGGCCATCGGCTTCGGCTACCCCGAGGTGGGCGCGGAGCTGGCCCGCCGCTGGCAACTGCCGGTGGTGATCCAGCATGCTATCGCCTACCAGCTGCATCCCCAGGATGCACCCGAGGATTCCACCCAGGCGCGGATGGTCGCTCAGGCCCGGCTGGTGTCTTTTGTCCTGCGCCGCCACGGTGGCATCAATGACCAGGCCAAGGCCGCCCTGGCCAATCCCCTGCTGGAAGGCGTGGATCTGGATCACCTGCTGGGCGAGTTGCCCGAGGTCATAGAGGCGGACAAGGCCTTTGGTACCCTGATCAACTGACCGGCTGTCCCGTGCGCAGGCAAGGCCACCGCCTGCATCACAAATCTGCCAGTCGGTCATGGCGAAAATCGAACGGGCACCGCAAGAATCGGTCGAAGCGTTATAGCTGACAGGAGTGATTGCGATGGCCGAGCCGCTGAAGTTCACGGATGCGAACACCATTATCAAGGGCGCTTTCCAACCCATGTTGTGCGCCATGACCGCCCAGGATCAGGCGACCTTCAACGTCGAGGTCTATGCACCCAACGGCACGGCACTGTTGCAGCGACGCATCGCCCGGGTCGATCTGCTCGACAACTCCCTGCTGGAAGCCTTCATCTGCGACAGCCGCGCCCGTATCGAGCGGGCGACCCATGAGCGACTCGACTGGCAGGTGCGTTACACCCGTGCCTCCTGAGATCGCATCGAGCGGTCGAACAAAGGCGCCCCGCGAGGCGCCTTTCGTTTGCCTGTCAATCGTTGAGCACGCGCTTCTGCTGACTGCCCTGGGCCTTGGTGGCAGGCGTCTTGTCGGCCTTCTTCTGGGTGGACGGCTTGGCGCTAGACGTGTCGTCGGCGCTGTCTCTGTTGCTGGTGTTGGAGCTGCCCGGCGCGCCGATGCCGTTGCCGGTCACTCCGGCGTCGTTGTTGCTGCTGGCGGCCAGGCTGGGACCGGCCAACAGGGCCAGGGCAGCGCTCAGGGCGAGGATCAGCGGGGTCTTGCGCATCTTGGTGTCCTCCGGCCGCGAAAGGAAGGGTGTCGCGGGCTGCACCCTGCCTGATTAGGCCAAAGGCCGGGCCAAGCGTTCCCACCTTCCTATAGACTAACGGCCATCCCGCCGCGCCTCGAAAGGTCCGGCCGTCGTATTCAGGAGTTGCCGTGAAGCACCGTTACCTCATCGTCGATTGCACCGCGCTCGATAGCCCTGCGCTGTTCGACTATCTGGCCGAGGCGCCGCAGCACCGCGTCATCGTCTCCGGCGGCACGGCCGAGCAACTGTTCGCGGCGGAGCTCTGGCCGCGCCTGCGCGAGCGCCTGGCGCCCCATGCCGAACGCTTCTTCTTCGCCGACTCCAGCGGCCCGCTGCTGCAGGCCGAACTGGAGGGCCGCAAGCCCGGTCTGCTGGATCGCGAGTTGACCCTGGCCTTCAAGCAGGCGGTGACCGCCGATGCCGAGGATGATCGCGTCCTGACCCGTATCCGCCGCGAACTGCTCGATACCGATGACGACTACCAGGCCAATCGCCGCATCTTCCTCAACAGCCTGCTGGGCCAGATGCGCCGCGCCCTGCCGGCAGGGGCGGTGACCGCCGGCAACTGGCAGGACGCCGTCCGCCAGGCCATCGCCGCGGCCCAGCAGGGGCTGGCCAAGGGCTTCGCGCCGGGTCTGGCCGATGCGCCCTTCAAGGTCTTCCTCAAGGCCTATCCGCTGGCCGCACGCTATGTCGCCCAGCTCGCCGTGCTGCTGATCACCGCCGGGCGCCAGGACAACGACGTCCTCATCGATCGCTTCGTCGCCCAGGATCCGGCCCTGGTCGCCACCCTGTTCGATGGCCTGCTCACCGAAGACGACGACCAGCGCCAGGCCTACACCGCGCTCAAACGCACCCTGGATGCCCTGGGGACCGGCGGTCAGGCGTTGCACTAGGTCTCTAGAGACGCTCCAACAGCGCCGGCAGGATCACCCCGGCGGCGCCCAGCAGTTGCCAGTCGCCACTGAAATCCGCTGCCGGTTGCGGATCGATGCGCACCACCGTGGCGCCCTGCTGGCGCGCCACTTCAGGCAGACTGGCCGCCGGCTGCACCAGTCCCGACGTGCCGACCACCAGGCAGAGGTCGCAACGCTCGGCCAGCGCCCAGGCGTTGGCCAGGGCCGCCTCGGGCAGGGACTCGCCAAACCAGACCACCCCAGGCCGGGCCAGACCGCCACAGTAGGCACAACGTGGTGGCGCCACGAGCTGATCCTCGGCTTCCGGTAACGCCGGCGCTGCCAAGGGCCGCGCGCATTCGAAGCAGCGCGGCGCATGCAGGCTGCCATGCAGATGAATCACGTCGCCACTGCCGGCGCGCTCGTGCAGGTCGTCGACATTCTGGGTGACCAGGCCCAGCCGCCCGTGCCGGCTACCCCAGTCCGCCAGGGCGCGATGCGCGGGATTGGGCTGGGCCGCCAGCACCTGGACACGGCGCCACTCGTACCAGCTCCAGACCCGGACCGGGTCCTCGACGAAGGCTGCGGCCGTCGCCAGTTGCGCCGGATCGAAGCGCGCCCACAAGCCGGTCAGGGCTTCGCGAAAGGTGGCGATACCGCTTTCCGCCGACACGCCGGCACCGGTCAGCACCAGCACCTCGTCGGCCTGGCGCAGGCGATCGAGCAGTACCGGCGGTAAGGCGGCGAGGCCGTCTCGGCAATCGATGGGATCGGGCATGAAGGCGTTGGCTCCTGACATCTGCGGCAAAACAACAGGGTCTTGCGGACCGCGGAAAAGGGCGAAAGTGTGACGATACTCGACGGATGGTGAGTCCACTCATCGTTTTCCAGGGAACTGAGGTTCAACCCTGGCGCTACAGGCCGATAATCCGGGAGTCCGCGTCCGATGTCGCTCCTACCCCAACGGTATGTGAATGAAGAAGTCCGTCGTTTCCAAGTATCCGCGCCTGCTGATCGCCGGCGTTCTCGCCCTCGTCACCCTGGTCAGCCTGGCCTGCTGGTGGTGGCTCAAGCCTTCCACTCCGGCTCCGACCGCCACGGCCATGCTCGCCAGTGTGCAGCAGGCCCCCGAACACTGGACCCAGGAGCCCCGCGATTTCTCCGTGCTGCTGGCCGATCTGCGCGCCGGCGTCATCAGTGGCGCCGTGATCGGTGACCGTACCCTCTACGTCGACACCACCCGCGGCGAGCACTACGCGGTGACCGATAATGGCGGTCGCCTGACCGACCGGTTGCTGGCCGATTACGCCACCCAGGCCGAGCCGCTGTTTCCGATCGCCACCTGGAGCGAGTCCGGCCAGCGCCACCCCTGGCTGGATGCCCTGCTGTTCAACCTGCCGGGCTATCTGCTCCTGCTGTTGCTGGCCGTGCCCCTGGCGCTGCGCTTCGCCAGCCCCTTCAAGCTGCACCGCAAGGGCACCGGCATCTCCTTCAAGGATGTGGTCGGCGCCGCCGAAGCCAAGCGCGCCCTGGAAGACGTCACCACCTGTCTGCGCAATCCCAAGGCCTTCGCCGCCCTGGGTGCCCGTCCGCCCAAGGGCGTGCTGCTGACCGGCGAACCCGGCACCGGCAAGACCCAGCTGGCCAAGGCCCTGGCCACCGAGTGCAACGCCCACTTCATCCAGGTGACCGGCAGTGATTTCTCCTCGATGTTCTTCGGCGTAGGCATCCAGAAGGTCAAGTCGCTGTTCCGCACCGCGCGCAAGAAGGCGCCCTGCATCATCTTCATCGACGAGATCGACGGCATCGGCCGCCGCGCCGAGCAGTCGCGCTCCAGCGATGCCGAAGCCAACCGCATCATCAACCAGTTCCTTACCGAGCTGGACGGCTTCGATGGCACCAGCGGAGTACTGGTCCTGGGCGCCACCAACTTCGCCGACTCCCTGGATCCGGCGCTGCGCCGCGAAGGCCGCTTCGACCGCACCATCGCCGTGCCGTTGCCGAGCCTGGAAGACCGTCGCGCGCTGTTCGAACTCTATGCCGGCAAGCTGCCCTGCCAGGGCGAACTGGATCTGGCCGCCCTCTCCCGCGGCACCGTGGGCCTGACCCCGGCGGCCATCGCCTACATCAGCAACCACGCCGCCCTGCTGGCCGCCCGCGAGAACGCCAGCGCCGTGACCATGGCCCACTTCGTCGAGGCCATCGAGACCTGCCGCATCGGCGAGCAACCGGTCGGTGTCACCCCGCTGGGTTCGGCCGAGCGTACCCGCATCGCCGTGCACGAAGCCGGTCATGCCCTGGTCGCCGCCGTGCTCAATGTCGGTCGGGTGGAAAAGGTCACCCTGCTGCCCCGTGGCCAGGCCCTGGGCGTGACCTTGATCACCCCCACCGAAGACAAGCGCCTGCACCTGAAATCGGAACTCGAAGGTCGCATTCAGATGCTGCTGGCCGGTCGCTGCGCCGAGCAGCTGTACTTCAACGAGGTCTCCTCGGGTGCCGCCCAGGATCTGCAGGAAGCCTCCAAGCTGGCGCTGTCCATGGTCGCCTCCCTGGGCATGGGCCCGAGCGGCTCGCTGCTCAGCCTGCAGGCCCTGCGCGACGCTGGCATCGACTTCGACGCCGCGCCCAGCATCGCCGCTGCAGACCAGTTGCTGCACAGCCTGGATCATCGCTGCCTGGCGCTGATCACCGAACTCAAGCCGGCGCTGGACGACATCACCGACCAGTTGCTGCGCGACGAGACCATTCCCGGCAGCGCCGTGGCCGAAGCCATCGCCCGCGCCAGCGGCCTGGAAGCCTGCGGCGCCCTCAACCGTGCCCTGGCCTTCGTGCCGGAACGTTCGACTGACCCGCGCGCGGGTGACGGCGAACGCAGCATCGCGGCGGCCTTCAAGGGCGAGTGATACCCGCGACGCCTTGAAACGCAAAAGCCCCGGTCCGCCGGGGCTTTTTCATGTCAGCGCCTGAACAGGCTCCTAGAGGATATTGGCGTAATCCGCCTCTATCCGATCCAGGCTCAGGTGGTTGAGGAAGTTGGAGAAACACATCCAGGCCGCCAGGGCGTTGAGGTCCTGAAATTGCGCCGGCAGGTACTTGGGTGGTACCACCACGCCCTCGTCCACCAGCTGGCGCAGGATGCGCATGTCCTCCAGGGTGGTCTTGCCGCAGAACAGCAGCGGGATCTGTTCCAGCTTGCCCTTGCGCACCGCCAGCTGGATGTAGTTGTAGATCAGGATGAAGCCCTTGAGATAGGACAGGTCCTTGGTGAAGGGCAGCCCGGTCGGCGTCGAGCCGCGAAACACCCGGCTGGCGTTCTGGTAGCCCGACTCCAGGTCGTAGCCCTGCTCCTGGAAGAAGCGGAAGACCTCGAGGAAATCGGCGCCGTCCTCGGCCAGGTGGATGGCGCGGGTGCGATTGGTCAGCTTGCGCAGGCGGGTCGGATAGGAGGCGAAGGCGATCACCTCCATGAGGATCGCCAGGCCTTCCTGGGTCACGGTGGACGACGGCGGGCCCTTGGCCAGGAAGGTGCAGATCGGCTGGTTCTGGCCATTGAGGGTGGTGCCGACGTGCACCAGGCCCTCGTGGACCTCCAGGGCGCGCACGTCACGCTCGTTGAACAGGGCGTCGGCGCGCACCTTGATGTAGTCGGCGCCAGCCGCGGCGTCGGCGACGATACCGTCGGACTCGAACACCCGGATGGTGCCTTCCGTCTCGCCAAAGACCCGATTCAGCCGTTCCTGCAGGATGGGCACGGCGTCCTTGGCGGTCAGGGTCTTGGGCTCGTCTTCCAGGGCGCCGCGATGGGCGATGTTGTCCAGGTAGCTGGACATCATCATGCCCAGGTCGGCCAGGGTCGGATCGCCGGCATGAAAGGCGTCCGAGGCGGCGCCATAGAGCTCCTGGGAAATCAGCCCGAAGTCCGGGGTGCCGCGCGCCTGCAGCATGCGGATCACCATGCGGTACTCGCGGCACATGCGCCTCATGATCTGGCCGACCGGATTGAACTGGCCGAGCTGGCGGGTGACCTCCCGCTCGATGCTCTGGAATTCGCCCTTGAGCGCATCGGCGTCGAAGCCCAACGGGCGCCCTTCGTAGAAGGCGCGATCCACCGCCGGCAGGCGCTTGCCCTTGCCGTCCAGGAAGCCCTGGCGCACCCCGTCGTCCCACTTCACCGCATCGAGGATGCGGATCGGCGCCTGGGCCGCGACGATGCTATCGGACAGCTGGCGGATGGTCTGGTGATAGGGATCGAGAAAGGGCTGGCGGGCATTCATGACGGCGACCGGGCGACGGGCAAGACCTCAAGGATGGCCGTTGCCGCGTCTTTTGCCTAGGTTTCGTGACGGCAGACCGGCCGAGCCGCGCTATTTGGCGAACAGCTGGCTCATGTCCTTGAAGGCCTTGAACTCCAGGGCGTTGCCGCAGGGGTCGAAGAGAAACATGGTGGCCTGCTCGCCGACCTGGCCCTGGAAGCGGATATAGGGCTCGATGACGAATTGGGTCTCGCGGGCGCGCAGACGGTCGGCCAGGGCTTCCCACTCGTCCCAGCCGAGCACGATACCGAAGTGCGGCACCGGCACGTTGTGGCCGTCCACGGCGTTGGTGTGAGCCTCGTCCTGGGACGCGGTCTTGGGGTGCTCGTGGATCACCAGCTGGTGGCCATAGAAGTCGAAGTCGACCCAGTGGTCGCTGGAGCGGCCTTCGGCGAGGCCGAAGACATCCCCGTAGAAGTGCCGGGCGGCGGCCAGATCGTAGACGGGGATGGCGAGGTGGAAGGGCGACAAGGCCATGCTGGGAAATCCTGCTGAGGGGGAATGCAGCCATTCTCACCCCAGGTTTTCCTGTGCATAAAGCGTATTTTACTGCCCCCGAGCGACAAAAATTTTGTGGCTCGCTACAGTGGCCTCTCCTGACTTCAGGCCACCAGCATGCTTCGCGAACTCAAGACCCTGCTCGCCGTAGCCCGCCATGGCAGTTTCGCCGCGGCCGGTCTGCACGTGGGCCTCACGCCCTCGGCGGTGAGCGCCCAGATCCGCACCCTGGAACAGAATCTGGGCGTGGACCTGTTCGACCGCAATGGCCGCAGCGCCCTGCTCAATGCCGCGGGACGCCGCGCCCTGCCGCTGGCCGAAGAGATCCTCGCCACCTATGCGCGCATGGCGGGCGCCGGGGACGAGATCCAGGGCGAGTTGCGCATCGGCGCCATCGCCAGCGTCCAGACCGGCCTGCTCCCCGGCACCCTGGTGCGGCTGCGCCAGCGGGCGCCACGCCTGGAGCCCCGCCTAGTGCCTGGGGTGTCGCTCGCCCTGCTCAGCCAGGTGGACGCCGGCGAGCTGGACCTGGCCATCCTCATCCGCCCGCCCTTCGAGCTGCCCAAGGAGTTGCACGCCACCACCTTGTTGCAGGAACCCTTCGTGCTGATCGTCCCGCCAGGGCTGACAGGTGACGATCCGCGCCTGCTGCTGGAAACTCAGCCCTTCATTCGCTACGACCGCCACTCCTTCGGCGGGCGCCGGGTCAGCGCCTTTCTACGCGAGCAGCGCCTGACGGTGCGCCAGGTGCTCGAACTCGACGAACTCGACGCCATCGTCAAGATGGTGGAGCACGGCCTGGGCGTGGCCCTGGTGCCCTGCGCCGGCCTCTGGCTGGAGCATCCCCGGGTGCGCCGGCTGTTCCTGGGCCCCCTCACCTTCCACCGCGAACTGCAGATCATCGCCCGCCACGCCGGGCGCGACCTGCCGGCCGTGGCGCTATTCCGCCGCTGCCTGACCGAAGCCGTGTCAGAGCCTGGTTAAAATCTCGCGAGCTAGAGACAAACAAGGCGAAAATGGCTGAGGAAGCGGAGTTTACGAGTGGTAAATGAGCATTCCGAAGCCATTTTCAACACAGTTTGGCCGACGCGCAGCAGATTTTGAACAGGCTCTTAGAACAGGTGCACCAGCAACCAGTAGAGTGACGCGGACAGCGCCATGGCCACCGGCAGGGTGAGCACCCAGGCCAGCGCCAGGTTGCGCACCGTGGCCCACTGCAATCCGGAACCGTTGGCGGCCATGGTCCCGGCCACGCCCGAAGAGAGCACATGGGTGGTGGAGACCGGCAGGCCGAAGGCGTCCGCCGCGCCGATGGTGCCCATGGCCACCAGCTCGGCCGAGGCGCCCTGGGCATAGGTCAGGTGGGTCTTGCCGATACGCTCACCGACGGTGATGACGATGCGCCGCCAGCCGACCAGGGTCCCCAGCCCCAGAGCGATGGCCACCGCCACCTTGACCCACAGCGGGATGAAACGGGTAGCCTGGTCGATCTGCCGCTTGAATTCCTTGAGGTCCTCCTGCGCCTTGGGCGCCAGCCCCGGCAGATGCTCCTTTTCCAGCAGGCGGATGGATTCCGACGCCAGGTACATGGCGTTGCGCACGTTGGGCATGCTCTGCGCCGGCACGTTGTTGAGAGCGCCGTACTGACGCACCTCGCGGGCGATGTCGTCGGTGATGGCCGCCAGCGCCGGCAGCACCGCAGGATTGCTCTGCCGCTTGCGCACGAATTCCAGCAGTACGCCGTGGGGATCGGCTGGCGCAGCCTGGGGCGCCGCCTGGCGCAGGCCGCTGGCGGTGACCTCGGCCACAGCGGCAAAGGCCGGGGTGGCGGTGGCCGGCACCGCTCGATTGAGCGCATAGGCGGTCGGCAGGGCGCCGACCAGGATCAGCATGATCAGGCCCATGCCCTTCTGGCCATCGTTGGAACCATGGGCGAAGGATACCCCGGTGCAGGTCAGTATCAGCAGGCCGCGGATCCACGGCGGCGGCGGCTCGGCGCTCTTCGGCTCCTGGTAGAGCGTCTGGTCGCGCACGATCCGCTTGAGCAGCACCAGCAGCAGCGCCGCGCAGGCGAAGCCGATCAGCGGCGAGAACAGCAGCGCATAGCCGACCTTGGCCACCTGGCCCCAGTCCACCCCACTGCTGCCATCCATCCCGCCCAGCCAGGCATGCATCAGACCGACCCCGATGATGGAGCCGATCAGGGTATGGGAGGACGACGCCGGCAAGCCCAGCCACCAGGTACCGAGATTCCAGATGATGGCGGCGATCAGCAGGGCGAAGATCATGGCGAAGCCCTTGCCCGCGCCCATTTCCACCACCAGGTCCACCGGCAGCAGGGCGATGACGCTGAAGGCCACCGCACCGCTGGAGAACAGCACCCCGAGGAAGTTGCAGAAGCCGGACCAGAGCACCGCCGCATTGGGCGGCAGCGAGTGGGTGTAGATGACCGTGGCCACGGCGTTGGCGGTGTCGTGGAAGCCATTGACGAATTCGAAGCCGAGGGCGATCACCAGCGCCAGTGCCAGGCCGGCGAAGGGCAGCCAGGTGGTGGGCGGCGACTGGGCATCGCTGACATCATTGTGGATACCGCCGAGGGTCACGGCCAGACCGGTCAGCAGCAGCACGATGAACAGCACGATCCGCAGCGGACCGGGCTTGCGCGAACTGTGCAGGGGATGGGACAGCGGTGACAGGGAGGCGACTGGACTGGACGAAGGCATGGGGCGAACTCCGACACGGGATCTGCCTACCCTGCGCCGGCCACATGACGCTTTTACGTCAGCCAAGTGGCCAGACGACGGATGACCGTCACCTGCTTTTTTCCACCTCGACCTCGGCCTGCTAGGCTGGGCCTTTGCCCAAGGATCGCGTCTATGCCTCCCCGCCTGCTGCTCTGCCCTCTCCTGCTGTTGTCCCTGGCCACCGGTGCCCTGGCCGCCACGGAGCGGGCGCCACGCAGCTGCGCCCAGGACATCGGGCAAAAGCCGGCTCAGGCCCTGGCCACCACCTGCCGAGCGCTCTCCCCCGCCACGCGACCGCCCTGCAACGCCGCCAACAGCTGCGCCCTGATAGAGGACGAGATCGCCCGCAGCTGCGCCCTGTTCGGCGATGGCGAGGCGGCCAAGGAACCCGGTTGCGGTCCGTTGCCCAGCAGCGCCGAGGCCGCGGCGGCCGTGGTCCAGCGTTACTACCGGGCGCTGGCTGCGCGGGACTACGGCACCGCCTGGCAGCTATGGGGAGATGACGGCCAACCCGGCAACAGTTACGAGAAATTCCGCCAGGGTTATGCCCGGACCCGCAGCGTGCAGGTGACCCTCGGTCAACCTGGCCCGGTCGAGGGCGCGGCCGGCTCGAGCTACGTCAGTGTCCCGGTGACGGTAAAGGCACGTCTCACCGACGGCACCCGCCAGACCTTCAGCGGCAGCTATCAGCTGCGCCGGGTCAACGACGTCGACGGCGCCTCGGCCGAACAGCGCCGTTGGCATCTGGACAGTGCGAAGCTACGGCAACAGCACTAACCGGGGCCGATCTGCCGCAGCTGTGACAGCCGACTACGCGTCCGCGACATGTCGGCGATCTCGCTGTCGGCCAGGGTCGCGTCGAGCGGCGCGGCGCTGACCAGGAACAGCGCCAGGCGGCGGTCGTAGAGCACATCCACCAGGTTGATGAAGCGCTGTCGCGCGGCGGGGCTGGCGTCGCGCAGCGGCGGCACCGCATCGAGTAGCCAGCGCTGCCAGCTTTCGCTCAGGGTCAGGTAGTCGAGGACTGCCGTGGGGCCTTCGCAGAGGTCGGCGAAGCTGAAGTGCAGCAGACCCTCCGCGGCGCTGATGGCGGGCAGGCTGCGATGGCCTACCGGCACCTCGATCCTGGTCTGCGCCAATGGCGGCAGCGCCAGCCGACGACGCTGCTCCGGGCTACCCGGCCAGAGATAGGCACCAGCGCCGAAGGGATCGGGCTCGGCAGGGCTGGCGCCGCGATAGTCCTGGGGACCGGCCACCGAGAGGATGTCCATGCGCGTCTCGATCAAACGGATCGCCGGCAGGAAGCGCTCGTGGTAGAGCGGATTGGGCAGCAACCCCTCCGGCGGATAGTTGGAGGTGGTGATCAGCACCACACCGCGGCTGAACAAGGCCTTGAACAGCCGGGTGATGAGCATGGCATCGCCGATGTCATGCACATGGAATTCATCGAAACAGAGCAGTCGGCAGCCGGCGAGCAAGTCGTCCAGGCTGGCGGCCAGGGCATCGCCCCCCGGCGGTTGGCGAAACATCCGCTCGTGCAGCTCGCGAAAGAAGGCATGGAAGTGCACCCGTCGCTTCTCGGCGAATGGCAGGGCGGCGAAGAAGCCGTCCAGTAGGAAGCTCTTGCCACGCCCCACCGGCCCCCAGAGATAGAGGCTGCGCGGCGTCTGGCGGCGAAACAGGCGCGGGCGCAGGAGTTCGTCGGCCAAGACGGCGAAGCGCTCGATGGCGGCCTGTTGAGCGCTATCGAGGGTGTACCCACGGGTTTGGGCCAGATCGGCGAAATGCTCCAGCACCTGCTGGGCGGGCGAAGCGGAAGTCATGGCGGCTGGCCAGGAAAGATAGGCCGCTAATGAAGCCGGAGCCGACGCCGCCGGTCAAGACCGATGATGTCGGCTCACCGCAGGTTCAGGCCGCGGCGATGAACAGGCACAGGCAGCAGAAGAAACCACCGGCCCAGGCCAGGGAACGGCGGGTGGCGTGGTCGCGGATATACAGCCAGGTGTAGGCGATGCGGCTGAGCAGGAAGAGGAAGGCCCAGAAGTTGATGGTGCCCTGGTCGGCGCCACCGGTGACGTGGGCGACGATCACTGCCGCGGCGAACAGCGGATTGATCTCGAAGGCGTTCTGCTGAGCGGCATTGGCCCGGGCCCGGGCGCCTTCCAGCTTGCCGAGGAAGCTGCGCGGATCCCGATTGTCCTCGGGCGTGAAGCCGCTGCCCTTGAACTTGGCGTAATAGGCCGCGCCATAGGGCACGAGATAGACGAGGAAGATGCACCAGTAGGCGAAGGTCATGTCGGCGTCCCTGGAAGTGTGAGGGTTCGCCTATCTGACCTGCCTGGCCGGGAAAAATCCACTCCGCTTCAGGTGGGTGTGGATCTATGGGTCCAGCGGGCCATCAGCGCGGTCGCCACCGCACAGAGCGCCAGCACCGCGCACATGGGCACCACGGTGCCGTTGTGCAGCGCGCCCACGCTGCTGGAGGCCAGCGCCGCCAGGATGAACTGCAGACTGCCCATCAGCGCCGAGGCACTGCCGGCATTGGCGCCCTGCCCCGCCAGGGCGCAGGCCGAGGCGTTGGGCACGATGCCACCGAGCAGGGCGATGGCGCAGAACAATGGAATCATCAGCACCGGCAGCGCCTTGGGCTGGAAGGCACCCACCAGCAGCAGGACCAGCCCCGCCGCGGCATAGGCCACCACCGCGCGACGCAACCAGAAGGCCGGTCCCTGGCGGACCACCAGGCGGGCATTGAGCTGCCCCAGCAGGATGAAGCCAGCGGCGTTGAGGCCGAAGACCCAGCCGTAGTGCTCGGGTTTGACGCCGTAGAGTTCGATCAGCACGAAGGGCGAGCCGGAGATGTAGGCGAACATGCCGGCCATGGCGATGCCGCCGGTGAGGGTGTGGCCGATGAAGGTGCGATCACGCAGCAGCCGCAGGTAGTTGCGCAAGGCCCCCCGCAGCGGCGGCCGTGGATGGTGCGCCGGCAAGGACTCGGGCAACCAGAGCGCCACGGCGGTACCGCAGGCGGCGGCGAACAGCGCCAGGCTGACGAAGATCGCCTGCCAGCCAAAGGTGCTGAGCAGGAGGCTGCCGGCGAAGGGCGCGATGATGGGGGCGATCCCGGTCACCAGCATGATCTGCGAGAAGGCCCGCGCCGCGGCCATGGGCTCGCAGAGATCCCGCACCACGGCTCGCGCGATCACCATGCCGGCGCAACCGCCCAGGGCCTGGACGAAGCGCGCGGCGATCAGCCAGGGCAGACTCGGCGCCAGGGCGCAGCCCAGCGACGCCAGGCAGAACAGGCCGATGCCGATCAGCAGCGGCAGGCGGCGACCGAAGCGGTCCGCCAGGGGGCCATAGAACAGCTGACCGCTGGCCAGACCGGCGAAATACACCGCCAGACTCAGCTGCACGTGTTCGATGTCGGTGGCGAACGACAGTGCCAGCGACGGGAAGCTGGGCAGGTACATGTCGATGGCGAAGGGAGCGAAGGCCGAAAGGGCCCCGAGAATCAACAATAAGCGAAAAGTCATGAAGCCTGATCCGATGGAAGCGGAAGTGTCGCGCAGTTACATACAATCATGTTTGTAAAAGCGCCGAGGCGCGCTAGACTGCGTGGCAGACCCACTGCCAGTCAGATCGCCCATGCGTCGTACGAAAGAAGAAGCCGAACAGACCCGCCAAGCCATTCTCGATGCGGCGGAAGCCCTGTTCCTGACCAATGGCGTGGCGCGTACCAGCTTGGAAATGATCGCCCGCGAATGCGGCGTCACCCGGGGTGCAGTGTACTGGCATTTCCAGAACAAGGCCCACCTGCTCCACGAAATGCTTAGCCAGATAAGGATCCCCGCCGACGAACTGAGCGAGCGCCTGCGCGTCGACGGCGAGGAAGATAGTCTGCAACGGCTGTTCAAACTGTGCATCGAAGGCATGGGGAAGTTCACCCAGCCTGGCCGCGAGCAGCGGGTGATGACGATCATGCTGCACCGCTGCGAATTCACCGAAGAGCTGCGCGAGGCCGAAGAACGCGATCTGCAGTTCCTGCGGCAGTTCATTCGCATTACCGACGCCCTCTTCACCGCCCAGGCGCACCGCCTGCAGCCGGGCGTGACGCCACAACTGGCCAGTCGGATGCTGCACAGCCTGTTTCTCGGCACCCTCTCCGATCTGCTGCGCGACGAACAGACCTTCGCCCCGCTGCTGGCCGCCGATCAGGTGTTCACCACCTTCTTCCGCGCCATCGTGCGCGACTGGACTCAGTCGACGACGGTATAGCCCGCCTGCTCGATGGCCGCGCGGAAGGGCGCATCAACCTCGGCGCTGTCGATACGCACCTCGCCCGCCTGCAGATCCACCTCGACCCGCGCCCGGGCATCGACCTTGAGGACCGCCGCCTCGACCGCGCTCACGCAGTGGGCGCAACTCATTCCGACTACCTTGATGACATGCATGGTCTGCTCCTGTCTGTCTTGACCTCTTTCTCCTGACGCCAGCGCCAGGACCGGGTTCCAGTGTTGACCTTGACCCGAGGTCAAGGTCAACACTGAGCTTAGGAGGTGCCCATGCACGAATTCGAACTCTCCATCAGCGGCATGACCTGCGCGGCCTGCGCCGGGCGGGTCGAGCGCGCCCTGCAGAAGGTCCCGGCCGTCAGTGCGGCCGGCGTCAACCTGGCCAGCGAAAAGGCTCGCGTCAGCGCGCCAATCGACGCGGCACCGGCGCTGGCCGAGGCGGTCAGCGCGGCTGGCTACCGGGTGGCCGAGGTCGAGCATGACCTGTCACTGTCCGGCATGAGCTGCGCCAACTGCGCCGGGCGTATCGAAAAGGTCTTGCGTACGGTGCCCGGGGTGCTGACCGCCGAGGTCAATCTGGCCAGCGAAAGAGTCCGGGTGAAGACCCTGGCCGCGGTCGAGACGCAGGCCCTGATCGTCGCGGTAGAAGCGGCGGGTTACGGCGCCGAGGATCGCCTGGCCGAAGACGACCGCCCTGCCCCGGTACGTCAGGGCCTGCGCTGGGAACGCCTGGAGCTGGCCTTGGCGCTGCTCTTGGCCACGCCGCTGATCCTGCCCATGCTGCTGACGCCCTTCGGCTGGCACCTGATGCCGCCCGCCTGGCTGCAACTCCTGCTGGCGACACCGGTGCAATTCCTCATCGGCGCGCGCTTCTATCGTGGCGCCTGGCATGCCCTGCGCGCCCGCAGTGGCAACATGGACGTGCTGGTCGCCCTGGGCACCAGCGCCGCCTACGGCTTGAGTCTCTATCTCTGGCTAGTCAAGGGCAGCCCCCATCTCTACTTCGAGACGGCGGCCATGGTCATCGCCCTGGTGCGCCTGGGCAAATACCTGGAGACCCGTGCCAAGCGCCGTACTGGCGCGGCCTTGCGCGCTCTGGAAGCTCTGCGCCCCGAAAGCGCCCGCCGCCTGGATGCCGACGGCAACGAAGAGGAGGTTGCCCTCAACCGGCTGCGCCTGGGCGATCGCCTGCAGCTTCGTCCGGGTGAACGCATCCCCGCCGATGGCCGCATCCTGCAGGGCGAAAGCCAGGTGGATGAAGCCCTGCTCACCGGCGAGAGCCGCCCGGTCGCCAAGGGCCCCGGCGACGAGGTGGTGGGTGGCGCCATCAATGGCGAGGGCAATCTGCAGGTCGAGGTCACCGCCCTGGGCGGCGAGACGGTGCTGGCCGGTATCATCCGCCTGGTGGAAGACGCCCAGGCCACCAAGGCGCCCATCCAGCAACTGGTGGATCGCATCAGCCGGGTGTTCGTTCCGGTAGTGGTGGCCCTGGCCCTGGTCACCCTGCTCGGCTGGCTGCTGACTGGTCACGCCCTGGAGCCCAGCCTGCTCGCCGCCGTCGCCGTGTTGGTCATCGCCTGCCCCTGCGCCCTGGGCCTGGCTACTCCTGCTGCGCTGATGGCCGGCACCGGGGTGGCGGCGCGTCACGGCATCCTGATCAAGGGCGCCGAAACCCTGGAGCGCGCCCAGGGCATCACCACCGTGGTCTTCGACAAGACCGGCACCCTGACCGCCGGCCAGTTGCGCCTGCGCCACCTGGCCACGGCGCCTGGCATCGAGGAAGCCGAGTTGCTGAGTCTGGCCGGCAGCCTGCAACGCGGCAGCGAACACCCCCTGGCCGCAGCGGTGCTCCTGGCCTGTCGTGACCGTGACCTGGACACCCCGCCCGCCCAGGACGTCCGCGCCCTCCCCGGCCGCGGCCTCCAGGGCAGTTGGCAAGGACGGCCGCTGTTGCTGGGCAATGCCCGCCTGCTGGCCGAACGGCAGCTGGACGCCGGCCCCCTGGCCGACGCCGCTCGCGCCTGGGAAGACCAGGGACTGACCCTGTCCTGGCTGCTGGAAACCGGCGCCCAACCGCGGGTGCTGGGCCTGCTGGCCTTTGGCGACGAGATCCGTCCGGGTGCCGCCGCGGCCATCGCCCAGCTGCGCCATGACGGTATCGACAGCTGGCTGCTGACCGGTGACAACCGCGGCAGCGCCCGCCAGGTGGCCGCGGCGCTGGGCATCGCGCAGTGGGAGGCTGAGGTACTGCCCGCCGACAAGGCCACGGTGGTCGCCCGTCTGCAAGCGACCCAGGGCGGCGTCGCCATGGTCGGCGACGGCCTCAATGACGCCCCCGCTCTGGCCGCCGCTGAACTGGGCATCGCCATGGGCTCGGGCACCGCCGCCGCGCGCCATGCCGCCGGCATCACCCTCCTGCAGGAGGATCCACGCCAGGTGGTGGCGGCCTTGGACATCGCCCGGCGTACCCAGCGCAAGATCCGCCAGAATCTGTTCTGGGCCTTCGTCTACAATGTCATCGGCCTGCCGCTCGCGGCCTTTGGCCTGCTCGACCCGGTCTATGCCGGCGCCGCCATGGCCTTTTCCAGCGTCAGTGTCCTGGCCAATGCCCTGCTGCTCGGCCGCTGGCGCCCGTCTGGAGATCTCTCGTCATGAACATCGGCCAGGCCGCCAAGGCCAGTGGGCTCACCGCCAAGATGCTGCGCTACTACGAGCGCATCGGTCTGCTGGCGCCTGCCGGGCGTACCGACAGCGGCTATCGCCAGTACGGCGCCGAGGATCTGCGAGTGCTGGCCTTCGTCCGCCGCTCGCGGGAACTGGGCTTCAGCCTGGAGGAGATCCGCCAGTTGCTCAGTCTCTGGCAGGACCGGCAGCGTGCCAGTGCCGACGTCAAGGCGCTGGCCAAGCGGCACATCGGCGAGCTGGATCTGAAGATCGCCGAACTGACCCGCCTGCGCAGCACCCTGGGCGAGCTGGTGTCCTGCTGCCATGGCGACGCCAGTCCCGACTGCCCGATTCTCGATACCCTCGGCGGCTGAGGACCTGTTCACGATCTCGCGAGCTAGAGCCAAACAAGGCCTAGGTGGCCCCACGAAAATGCCTGAGGAGGCGGATCGGACCCGCGCTCGGGTTTACAAGTGGTAAATGAGCATTCTGACGGGGCTGGCCTTCCAGGGCGTTTTCAACGCCGTTTGGCCGACGCGCAGCAGATCGTGACCAGGTTCTGACGCAACCGCGGCCGCCTGGCGGAGTCCATCGCTTATCCCCCGCTGCCGAGGTACCCCCATGCAGACCCTGCACCGTTACCAGATCCGCTATCGCCTCAATGGCGAGCCCCTCACCCACGAGCTGGAGAGTTTCGAGCCGGTCACCGAGGAGGAAGCCGTGCTGCAGTTGCTGATCAAGCATGTCGAAGAACCCCAGGTGGTGGTCGATGCGCCTTGGGAACGCCATGCCCAGCCGAGCATCGCCCGTCGTGCCCAGGAGGCCGGACTTAGCGATATCGAGGTCAGCCAGCGGGACTGACGGCCGGCCCAGGCAGGTGGCTTTGCGCTATAATTCCGCGCTTTTGCCCCCTTCGTTGGAGTGATTCATGACCCTGCCTCGCCTGCGCCTCAAAGCCAATGCCGACCGCCGTCTGCGCGCCGGGCACCTCTGGGTGTACAGCAACGAGGTGGACGTCGTCGCCACCCCGCTCACCGCCTTCGAACCGGGCGACCAGGCCATCCTGGAAACCACCAGCGGCAAGCCGCTGGGCTTGGTGGCGCTGTCGCCCAACAACCTAATCTGCGCCCGCCTGTTCTCCCGCGACACCGGCTATCCGCTGGACAAGTCGCTGCTGGTGCATCGCTTCAAGGTCGCCCTGAGCCTGCGCGAGCGGTTGTTCGGCAGCCACTGCTATCGCTTGGTCTATGGCGATGCGGATTTCCTGCCCGGCCTGGTGGTGGATCGCTTCAACGATATCCTGGTGGTGCAGATCGCCTCGGCGACCATGGAGCGCCAGCGCGAGGCCATCCTCGCCGCCCTGCTGCAGGTGTTCAAGCCCCAGGGCGTGCTGTGGAAGAACGATGGCAGCGCCCGCACGGCCGAGGGTCTTTCCAGCTACGTGGAAGTGGCCTACGGCGAGGTACCGGACTGGGTAGCGCTGGAAGAGAACGGCGTGCGCTTCGAGGCACCGGTCCGCGAAGGCCAGAAGACCGGCTGGTTCTATGACCACCGCCTGAACCGTGCGCGCCTGGCGCCCTATGTCGAAGGCAAGCGGGTGCTCGACCTGTTCAGCTACATCGGCGGCTGGGGCGTGCAGGCCGCGGCCTTCGGTGCCAGCGAGGTCATGTGCGTGGACGCCTCGGGCTTTGCCCTCGACGGCGTGGAACGCAACGCCACCCTCAACGGCCTGGCGGAAAAGCTGGTGTGCGTCGAGGGCGATGTCTTCGAAGCGCTCAAGGAACTCAAGGCCGGTGAAGAGAAATTCGACGTCATCGTCGCCGACCCGCCAGCCTTCATCAAGAAGCGCAAGGACCTGAAGAACGGCGAGGCCGCCTATCGCCGCCTCAACGAACAGGCCATGCGGCTGCTGAACAAGGACGGCATCCTCGTCAGCGCCTCCTGCTCCATGCACCTGCCCGAAGACGACCTGCAAAACATCCTGCTCGGCAGCGCCCGCCATCTGGATCGCAACCTGCAGATCCTCGAACGCGGCGCTCAGGGCCCGGATCACCCGGTGCACCCGGCCATCCCGGAGACCCGCTACATCAAGAGCCTCACCTGCCGTCTGCTACCCAGCTAAACGCCAGGCAAAGAAAAGCCGGACATTGTCCGGCTTTTTTATTTGTGTCTTTGCCTCAGCTCAGGGCACGAATCAACTCGTCCTTCTTCATTCGCGACCGACCGCGGACGTTCTGCTCAGCCGCCTTCTTCACCAGCTCATCGCGAGTCAGGTCACTTAGCGAGGTGCTGCCAGTGCGCGAATGCCGCGCTGAAGCGCGACCGCTGTTGGGCGACTGGCCTTGCTTGGTCGCCACCGCCCGCCGGGCGGAATCCTTGCGGTCCGCGCTTTTGGCGGTACCACTCTTGGCCTTGCCGGAACCTGCCTTTTCACCACCGCCGGACTGCTTGTTCACCGTCGCCCAGGCCCGTGCTTCGGCTTCATCCTTGGAGACGCCCTTTTTCTCGTAGCTCTCCTCGATGTGCTCGGCCTTACGTTCCTGTTTGTCGCTGTACTTGGATTTGTCGCCGCGGGGCATGGCAGTCTCCTGATTAGTCTTCCGCCTTGATGGTGGCTACATCGGCTGCCTTCACCCGCACGTGACGACCCGCCACATCGGTGAATTCATAGAAACCGTCGGCCGTCTTGGTGTTGGGACGATCTTCGGTGATGTACTGGGTACCGTCCTGCAGGGTCACTACCGTCTCGGTGGAACAGGCCGCCAGCCCCGTCAGGGTCAGGGCCAGCAACCCACCGCCTAGTAGCCGCTTCATGGGGCTTCCGGTGCGACGCGATGAATGGACACATCGTGCAGCGCCACCAGCGCCTGACCGGACTCGATGTCGGCCAGGTGGAAGCGCTCGTCGTTGATCGCATCCAGGTGCCGACAGGCCAAGTCACGGACCACGTCGGTGATGGGCACGTCCAGATTGCTGATACGGTCGGTATAGCTTTCGCCCAGCAGTTTGTAGTGGATTTCGTAGTGGCTATCGGTGTCGTCACGCATGAGGGATCTCCGCGAAAAGGCTGCCCGACTCGGGTTATTTCTATAGAGCCTAGGCAACCAGAGCGGTTCTTTTCCACCCGTCAGACGCCGCCGAACGGTCATCTGTCAAGGCGCGCGAACCGGCTCTAGCGCAGGAGTTCAACGCCCTGTACGCATCTGTTGCAACAGCGCACTGCACTGGGCGCCCTGCTCGTTGCTGGGCGCCACCAGCGCCAGCAGACCGGCCGCCGGCGCCGCGAAGGTGGCAAGCAAGGCCGCCGCCGCGCCACGGGCCGCCAGGGGCAGTGCCTTCACCCCCGGCGCGGGATTCTTCAGGGTGCCGCGCACATAGAGCGGTGAGCGCAGCGAGAAGATGCGCAAGCCCTTGCTGTGGGGATCGACGGTCAGATCCAGTCGTTCGCTCGCCAGGTTGATGGTGCCGGTGATGTTGATCAGGGCATTCTCGGTGTCGAGCACGAAGACCTGGGGCTGCACCAAGCCCTTCTTGAAATCGAGATCGGCGACCGCGCAGTTGATCTCCACCGCGTCATCGCCGAACAGCCGGTCGACCAGATAGTTGCCGACGTTGAGTCCGGCGAGCTCCATCAAGCTGCGGCTGATGCGGCCGTCGTTCATCAGCAGCTTGAGTTCGCCGTTGCTGGTGCCGAGCAATGCCGCCACCGAGTTGCCGGTGCCACTCAGGGTGGCATCGCCATTGAGTTCGCCCATGCTGCGCTTCATGGTCTCCACGGTGGGGAACAGCTGGTTCAGCTTGACCCGGCGCACATGCAGATCGACCCGCCCCTGCAGGGGCGTCTTGTCGCCTTCCAGGCGCACCGTGGTGTTCAGATCGCCGCCGGCCACACCAAAGCGCAGGGGGTCGAGCAGCAGCACGCCATCGGTCAGGCGCACGTGGGTGTTGAGATCGGTAATCGGCAGCTGCGCGTTCTGCACGATGCGCTTGCCGGTGAAACGCACGTCCGCATCCATGGCGCGCCAGCGCTCGGTGCGGAATTCGGAGATCGGCAGCGCCTTGTCCGCCGGCTGCTTGCTGGCCTCGCCCTTGGCCGCCTGCTGCTCCTTGGTATCGGCGCCAATCAGTGGTGCCAGGTCTTCGAACAGCAGCTGATCGGAGCGCAGGGTGCCACTGAGCTTGGGCCGCGGCTTGCCGCCGGTGAACAGCACCTCGCCGTGCAGGTCGCTCTTGCCGACCCGGCCATTGAAGTCTTCATAGCTGAAGCGGGCGCCCGCCGGATCGTTGAGCTTGACCGTGAGATGGCCGTCGGTGGCATAGGGCGCCGTCTCCGGCAGGGTGACCCCGGTCAGCGGATAGAGCTGCGCCAGGCTCTTGCCTTCCAGCACCAGGTGCAGATCCAGGGCGCCCAGCCGCCGCGGATCGGTCAGGGTGCCAAAGACCTGGACGCGGGTCTCGCCGGCCCGGGCATCGAGCTGGATGGGAAAAGGCACGTCGGCGTCCTGCAGCGCCAGCAGGCCGCCGATCTGGCCACGGCCACTGACCGGTACCTGCTTGTAGCTGCCCTCCACCGCCAGGGCGAACTGGAAGGGCTGGGTCTGCTTGACGTGGGAGCGCTGGCGCGAAGTGCCCTGCTTGCCGACCAGATCGGCGTAGGCGATGGGGGCATCCAGGGAGGTGATCCGCGCCCTTAGCCGGGTGGCGGTCTGGGCATCGTCGAAGCCGACCTGGCCGGCGTCGAAGCCAATGGTGCCGATATCTACGGTCCAGGCCGAGGGTTCGGCCTTGGGGTCCTTCTCGGCGGTCTCGAAGGTCCAGCTGTTGCGGCCATCGGCCAGCCGCTGGGCATTGACCACCGGCCCGCTGAGGTCGATGCGCGGGATATAGATCTGCTTGGCCAGCAGTGCCAGCGGGGAGATCCGCAGTTGCACCCGGTCGAGGTGGACGAAGGTCTTTTCCTTGGCCCAGTCCGGGTTGCCCAGGGTCAGGTCCTCGGCGGCGATGTGCGGCCAGGGAATCCAGGCGCGCCAGCCGCCCTGATCCGGCTCGCGATGCCAGACCACGCCCAGGTTGCCCTCGATGGCGAAGGGCCGGTGCAAGGCGCTCGACACCTGCTCGTTGATGGTCGGCTTGAGCCGATTCCAGTCGAAGGTGGCAAGGATCACCACCACCAGCACGAACAGCAGCAGGATGATTCCCAGCAGCCAGGCGAGGATCTTGCGTGGGCGCGTCATGGCCGCCTCCTTGGATTTCCGTTCCCTCTTGGGTCTGCTCAGCGCAGCGGGGTTCCCTGAATAGACGTCATGCCTTGCGCTGGCGTAGCGCCAGCAGCGCCACCGCCACCCCGATCAGGGTCAACAACAGCAGACTGCCACGCAGTCCCACCTGCCCCGCCACGGCACCGATCAGCGGCGGACCGAGCAGGAACCCGAGATAACCGGCGGTGGCGGTCATGGCGATGCCCGCAGCCGGCGTCTCGGCCACCTGGCCGGCGGCGCTGAAGGCCGCGGGCACCACATTGGACAGGCCCAGGCCGACCAGCGCGAAGCCGAGGATCGCCGTCCAGGGCGCCGGCAGGATTACCGCCAGGGCCAGCCCCAGGGTCGCCAGCAGGGCCCCGCCAACGATCACCTGGGGGCCGCCGAAGCGAGCGCGGATGCCGTCGCCGAACAGCCGCCCCACCAGCATGGTCAGCGAAAAGGCCGCATAGCCCAGGGTCGCCACCACCGGACTCGCGCCGCCCACCTGGCCCAGGTAGACGGCGCTCCAGTCGGTCATGGCCCCTTCCAGCATCAGACAGCCCATGGCGATCAACCCCAGCGCCAGTACGCGTCGATTCGGCAGCCGCAGGGCATGGCTCACCGGGCTGCGATCGCCTTCGTCCAGGGCCAGGGCGGCGGGCAAGGCCAGCACCAGCGCCACCAGGGCAGCGGCCAGCAACACCACCAGCGCCGAGGCGCCCAGGTGCAGCACCAGTGCCCCCAGGCCGGCACCGAGAAATCCGCCCAGGCTGAAGGCGGCATGGAAGGACGACATCAGCGGGCCGTTCCAGCGGCTTTCGACATCGCTGGCATGGGCATTCATGGCCACGTCGATCAGGCCATTGCTGGCACCGAGCAGCAGCGCGCAAGGCAGCAGCCAGCCCAGCGACGGCGCCACCCCAGGCCAGATCAGCACCAGCACGAAGGCCAGGATGCTCAGCCGGGTGAGGCGTCCGGTACCGCCCAGGCGCGGCACCAGCACCCCGGCGAAGGGCATGGTCAGCAGGGCGCCCAGGGCGACCGCCAGCAGCACCAGACTCAGCTGGCCGTCGCCCAGCGCCAGATCGCGCTTGAGTTCGGGAATGGCGGCCGCCCAGCCACCGATCCCGCAACCATTGGCGAGAAAGACGGTAAAGGTGGCGCGGCGTTGGCGACGCAGTACGGCAGAGGTCATGGGAATCCTTGGGCGAGAGATCAGCGGTCGCTAGCGAGCGAATGCAGGTGCAGGCCGGCATCGCGATAGGGCTGCAGGCGCTCCTCGCTCAACCCCGGCTCCAACACCAGATGGTTCAGCTGATCGAGCCGGAGCACGTGATAGAAGGCCACGCTGTCGAGCTTTTCGGCGGTCACCGCGACGGCGACCTGGGCGCTCTGTTCGGCCACGGCCGCCTTGAACTCGGCCTCCTCCAGGTCGAAGCCGGTCACCCCGGTTTCCACCGCCAGGGCGCAGGTCCCGAGAAAGGCCAGGTCGGCGCGCACGCCACGCAGGTCACGCAGGGCCCGGGCGCCCAGGCAGGCGCCGGACTGCGGCGCAGCCAGGCCGCCGATCATCAGCACCCGGATGCCCGGGCGCTGCAGCAGCGCCGTGGCGATCACCGGCGCATTGGTGGCCACGGTCAGGTCAAGATCCGTGGGCAGCGCCTGGGCGATGGCCAGGTTGGTCGAGCCGGCATCCAGCAGCAGCAATTGCCCCCGCTGTACCAGCCTGGCCGCGGCGTGGCCCAGCGCCTGCTTGGCCGTCTCGTCCTGGCTGATCCGCGCCGGCAGTGCCTGCGGCGGTGTCAGCAGCGAGAGCGCCCCACCGTACACCCGGCGGCACAGGCCCTGGCGGGCCAGTTCACGCAGGTCGCGACGTACGCTGTCTTCGGAAATGCCCCAGGTGGCGGCCAGTTCGGCCGACAGGACCCGGCCCTGCTCACGCAACAGGGCCAGGATCGCGGCCTGGCGTTCTTCGGGGAGGTGGATGGATGCAGTCATGCTGATACTCCAGGAGGATCAGCAGATCATGCACAATCATTTATAAACGTGCAACATCATGCAGAGGCTGAGGCCTTGTCCCGCGTATCCAGCCAGCGACCGCCAAAGACATTGATCAACAGGCCGAACATGACAGCCAGGCCACCTACCGCTTGTTGGATGGTCATCTGCTCCCCCAGCAGCACCGCGGCGGAAGTCAGCCCCACCACCGGCACCAACAGCGAAAAGGGCGCCACCTGGCCCGCCGGATAGCGCGACAGCAGCCGGCTCCAGATGCCGTAGCCGACCAGGGTGGCGATAAAGGCCAGGTAGACGATGGCAAAGACCGAGCCGCCCGACAGCGACGTCAGCGCCGTGGCGATCTGTTCCGGGCCTTCCAGCAGCAACGACAGGATGAAGAAGGGGATGGGCGGAATCAGGCTGCCCCAGACCACCAGGCCGAGCATGTCCACCTTGCCGATCTTCTTGATGACGATATTGCCCAGGCCCCACATGGCCGCCGCCGCCAGGGTCAGCAGAAAACCGGCCAGGGTCATGGTGACGCCATGCTCGGTACCGATCAGCAACAGCCCCAAGGCCGCCACCAGCAGCCCGACCAGACTCGCCCGCCGTACCTTCTCACCCAGGAAGGTGGCGGCGAAGGCCAGGGTAAAGAAGGCCTGGGCCTGCAACACCAGCGAGGCCAGCCCCGCTGGCATCCCCACGTACATGGCCGAGAACAGGAAGGCGAACTGGCCGAGCGAGATGGTCAGGCCGTAGGCCAGCAGCAGCTGCCAGGACACCTGGGGTCGCCGTACGAAGAGAATGGCGGGAAAGGCCGCCAGACAGAATCTCAGGGCGCCCAGCAACATGGGCGGTACGCCATGCAGGCCAACCTTGATGACGACGAAATTCACCCCCCAGGCCAGGATGACGACCAATGCCAGCAACAGATCCCGGGGTGCCATTCACAACTCCTTGAAGGATTTCAGATAGATAGGTGGCTACCCTACTCCTTTGCGTCCGCGCTGCGGCGTCACAGTTGCCCACAAATTCGGCCAGTCACTCCCTAGCAACGAAAAACCGCAGCCTGGGCTGCGGTTCGTCGGGATCAGGCACTGCGCTTGTCGCGCAAGGGATCATGGCCCCAGTTCATCAGCGACTTGCGCCAGCGCGAGTCTTCGATATCGCCCTCCGGTCGCTGCTTGAGATGGCGATGCACATAGCCGATGACCTTGCGCATGGCCTGGTAGTCATCGTCTTCCAGCTCGGCCTGGCGCTTGCCCTTGAGCTCCAGGATGCGCTCACCCATGGCATGGCCGACCGCCTTGCCATCGTTGGCGGCCGTGACCTTCTTGCCGCCCTTGGTCATGCCCACACCCTTGCTGGTATCACCGCTGAGCCATTTGCGCAGCTGGCTGGGGGTCATGTTGACCACCTGCTTGAACTCGCTGCGAACCTCTTTCCTGTCGTCTTTCTTGTCGTCGTTGGAAGCCTTCTTGGTGCTCATTTTTCACCTGCCTTTTGCAACGCCTTCACCAGTTCGTCTTTCTTCATGCGCGACCGGCCCCGCACCTCGCGACGCGCGGCACGCTTCATCAATTCGTCCTTGGTCAGACCGGCCAGGCCCGACTCACGCGCGGTCGCCGTCTTGCGCGCCACATCCGCCGGCTGTTTGGAATGCTGCTTGCCGCGGCGGGTGTCGCGACGCTTCTTGGCGGTGGTGCGCTGGTACTCTTCCTTGCTCAGGGAATCCCGGGCCTTTTCCGGCAGATAGCGTTCGCCGGTCTCTTCGGATTTCTTGCCGGAGCGGGTGTCCCACTTCTCGTCGGTCCACTGTTGCAGATGATTGTCCTTGCCCTTGCCGCCCTGGTATTCACCACCGCGCTTCTGGTACTCCTGGGACGCCAGTTGCGCCTTGCGCGCCGACCATTGGCCGGGCTTGCCGCCCTTGTCGCCCTCGGTAATCTCTTTCTTCACCTTTTCCCAGAGTTCGGGATCGCTCTTCTTGGCCGTAGCACTCATGGCTCACCTCAGGTGTGGGGTCACTGCAGTCGCTGTCTCTAGGATGACTGTCCAACCGAAACGGGGGTTCGCGCCAGGCGACGAACGCCCCTACCCTGCGTCTTCCGGTATCCAGAGAAACCCATGCCCCTTGCCACCCTGCTCCGCCGTCGCCTGATCCCGCTGCTCTGCGTCACCCTGCTGGTGGGTGTCGGGGTCCCCTATGGCTGCTCGGAACTGGCCTACCGCGAACGTCAATGGGTGTTCAGCATCGAGCCCGGCAATGCCAGCTGGTTCACCGGGGTGCCGGAAGGCGTCCGCCAGTTCAATCTGCCGGTCCCGGACGGTCTGACCGGCACCGACTACCTGCATGCCTGGTGGTGGCCCGCCCGGCGCCCGGACGCCCCCACCCTGCTCTATCTGCACGGCACCCGCTGGAATCTCACCGCCCAGGTCCGGCGCATCGCCACCCTGCGACAACTGGGTTACTCGGTGCTGGCCATCGACTATCGCGGCTTTGGCGAAAGTCCTGGCGACGTTCCCTCCGAACGCAGCGTCTACCAGGACGCCCGGGTCGCCTGGAAGCACCTGCAGAGCCTGCAGCCCGATCCGCGCAAGAGATACCTCTATGGCCATTCCCTGGGTGGCGCCGTGGCGGTGGATCTGGCCTGGCGCATCGCCCGCGACGGGGATCCCACGGGCGACTATCCCGCCGCGGCCGGTCTGATCATCGAATCCACCTTCACCACCCTGGCCGATGCCGCCTCGGCGGTGGTTGACACCCGCTTTCCCCTGCGCTGGCTGATGACGGAGAAATTCGATTCCCTGGACAAGATCCCGGAGATCCATATCCCGGTGCTCATCGTTCACGGCAGCGACGACCGCTATGTGCCGCCCCGCTTCAGCGAGGCCCTCTATGCCGCCGCGCAACCCCCCAAGCGGCTGCTGTTGATCCCGGGCGGCACCCATTCCAACAGCATGGTGATAGGCACACGTGCCTATGCCGCCGCTCTGCGCGAGCTGTTCGGTGGCACGCACCTGAGCGAAGCGGAAAAGCAGGAATCATCGACGGGAGGCTAGAGGTTTTTTGAAAGGCATCGACGGCGCTGATAGTCACTATCTCGCCAGTCTATTTTTTTCGAGCGGTCCTGCTCGGGATACTGAACTCACTCCAGCACAGTTTCCCCAGAGGACACCATCATGAACCTGCGTATCGCCTTCGGTTTCGCCCTGACCGCCCTGGCCCTGAACACCTTCGCCCAGGACTTCTCCTTCACCCCCACCAGCCCTGCCACCCAGATCGCCGAGGAATCCAGCCAGCGTCCGCTAGGCCATCTGATCAAGCAACAGCAGCAACGTCTGCAGGAACGCACCCTGGCCGAAGAATCCAGCCTGCGTCCGCTGGGTGAAGTCATCAAGCAGCAGCAACGCCAACTGCAGGACCGCCGGATCGCCGAAGAGTCCAGTCTGCGTCCCCTGGGCCAGGTGATCGAAGACCAACAACAGCGTCTCGGTGGCGACGAAGTGGCCGAAGAAAGCGGTCAGCGTCCCGTGGGTCGACTGATCGAGCATCAGCAGCATCGTCTGCAGGAGGGCGCCCTGGCCGAAAACGGCTCGGCCCAGACCCTGGACCGCCTGATCAAGCCCGGCCAGACCCGTCAGGCCTAAGCGCTACCCGCTCCTTCCTGCCTGGCCTCGCGCCGGGCTCGCCTATCAGGTCTTCTCGCTACCCGGTCCGATGCTGGCGGGGGCCTCCACCACCATTTCCTGCGGCACCTCGTCGATACGCGGATCCAGCGCCGCTGCCATCGGACTGACGGAATCCGGCATGGCCACATGATGCAGCGGTGCCGCGTCCAGCCGGTGCTCGCCACTGACGAACCGGGGCTGCACGAAGACGATCAGGATCAGCGCATAGGCCGAGGTCAGCACATAGAAGGTGCCCGGGCCGAAATGCTCCATGGCCGCGCCGGCCAGCAGCGGCCCGATGCAGGCACCGACGCCATAGGTGGTCAGCAGCATCGCCGACAGTTCCACCCGCCGCTCGGGCTCGACGTGGTCGTTGGCAAAGGCGGTCGCCAGCGGATAGAGGGTGAACAGCAGCATGCCCGAGACGAAGCCCGCAGCCAGCAACCAGGGATAGGGCAAGGTGATCAGTCCCCACAGCGGTACCGCCGCTAGGCACAGCAGCACCGCATTGGCGCGGATCAGCTTGCAGCGGTCGAGTCGATCCGACAGCCAGCCCAGCGGCCACTGGGCGCAGAAGCCCGCGACGATGCACAGCCCGACGTAGAAGCTCGATTGCGCCGTATCCAGGCCACTGCGACTGGCGAACACCGGTGCCAGGCCATAGAAGCCCCCCACCAGCAGGCCTGCGGTAAAGATGGTCACCAGTGACTGGGGCACCCGCTGCCAGAAGAAGCGGATCTCCAGCGGCGCCGCCACCAGCTTGGCCGGGTGCACCCGCCGCGTCATCGCCAGAGGAATCAGGCAAGAGGCGAAGCAGATGGCTACCAGCAACAGCGGCTTGTAGTCGAGTTGCGGATGCCAGGCCAGCAGCGCCTGGCCGATCACCAGCCCCAGGTCCACCGCCACCATGTAGCCGGCAAACACCTTGCCGCGCTGGTGATTCTCCGCCTGCTCGTTGAGCCAGCTCTCGATCACCATGTACTGATTCATCATCACCACGCCCATGATGAATCTCAACGCGATCCAGACGTTCAGGTCGTCGATCAGGGCGTGAATGAGCACGGTAACGGTGGCCGCACCGGCGCAGGCCACATAGGAACGGATATGGCCGACACTGGCGATCAGCCGATGGCCGAAATTGCCGCCGCACACCAGCCCGAAGTAGTAGGCCGCCATCAGGGCGCCGGTCCAGAAATCCCCTGCCCCCTGCTCAGTCAGTCGCAGACCGATATAGGTGGTGAACAGACCGGAGCCGGCCAACATCAGGAGGGTGGCGAAATAGAGCGCAGGAAAGGTAACGAGAGGGCTGAACATCAGGGATCACATGAAAAGAAGCAGAAAGCCAGAACGGATCAGCCGGAACTGATCGTCAGACTACGGAAGGAAAAAAATATCAGGAGATAGTGCCGGGGATCACTCCGGCTCCTGGCGCCTATTGGTCTCGGTACGCTGGCGCTGTCGCCATTGATCCAGATAGACCACCTGGCCGTGCTCGGGCTTGGCCTGATAGGCAGGGGCCGAAGCCACCACCGAATCCGCCGCCGGGCGTTCGACCTCGGGCACCACGAAAGGCGCGAACTCGACCTTGGCCAGCGTCTTGCCGAACAGGGCCAGAGAGGCGTCGAGTCGCTCCTCTCCCGTCACGGTGAATTCGAAGGAGAACAACCGCGCCAGGCGCTTGCGGCCTTTGGCATCGGCCAGCCAGCGAAAACGGGAAAAGGCCACGGCGCCATCGAGCAGCGTGACCTTGCGGCGACGACACTCCTGCTCGGCCAGCACCAGTGCCTGCTCGCGAATGCCGTGGGCGTGCCAGAACCACAGACCAATGCCGACTGCGCCCAGCAACAGGCAGAGATTACCTAGCGTCAGCATCTTCGCTCCTCATCGAAGGGTACCGCCGTCACTGACGCCGTGCAGCGTCACCAGATGCCGTCTCGTTCAACAGACGAATGTTTTCACGCTCGCCTTTGTACAGCGTCAGAGGGGCGATTTCCTTACCTAGCAAAGGCACCTGCTGTTGATGCCATATGTAGTAGAAAACGTTCAGTACCACCAATAGCAGAAACAACCAACGCATCATTCGTTCTCGAGCGGACACGCCAAAGCCAATCCAGCAAACACCATATCGGGCACGATCCGCGCGCCCGGAACGACATGTTTGACCAGTTCCGCGTCACCCCCGGTCAGAAACACCTCGCAGCCTTCGGCGAACATCTCCTGAGCCAGTTCGTACTGGGTGCGGACAAAGCCCTTGAGCATGTACAGACACCCACGCTCCACGGCCTCGATGGTCGTACGTCCCGGCGCCTCGTAGCGTTCACCACTGGCCCAATGTGGATCGTAGCGGATCCGACGGGTATGGGTCTGCAGTTCCCGACGCATCAACGGAATCCCCGGACAGATGAACCCGCCCTGATGCTCACCCTGGGCGTCGACCAGATCGGCCGTCACCGCAGTGCCCAGATCCAGGACCACGCAGGCCTTTCCCTCGGCCAGTTGCACCGCGGCCAGGATCACCAACCAGCGATCCATGCCCAGACGCTGGTGATCCCGATAGCCGTTGCGCACACCATTCCACACCTCTACCGGCACGGCCTGGTGACAGGGGATGGCGAAGGTCGCCGTCAACCGCTCCTTGAGCTGCTGGGTCTCTTCGTCGCTGCGCACGCTGACCAGCCGACAGGCCGCCAGGGTGGGAGCATCCGGCTGGGACAGGGCCGCGATCAGGGCGTCGTCGCTGTCGACGATGCCGGTGTCGACCACTTCGGCTCCCGCGGCGAGCAGTCGCCACTTGATCAGGCTGTTACCGCAATCGAGTTCAAGAATCATGATCTAGGCTCAGGCTCAATTCGCCACCGCTGAATGCCTGTGTCTGCCCGTCTACGCGCATGAGGATAGCCCCATCTTCGGCAACTCCTGCCACTGTGCCCTGAATACAGCGAACCCCCGAAGACAGGGTTACCGCTCGACCTTGCCAGCCATGATAACGCTCCCACTCGCCGCGCAGGGCGGCGAATCCGGATTGGCGGTGAATCTGCCACAGGCTGTCGATCTCCCGCAGCAGCAGACTGGCGACCTGGTTGCGATCCTGCAGACCGCCCAGGACCTCGGCCATGGAAATCCATGGCTGATCGATGTCGTTGGCCATGCGCATGTTGACGTTGATACCGATGCCGATGATGGCCTGGCAGACGTCCTGCGGATCACCCGACAATTCGATGAGGATACCGGCCAGCTTGCGACCACGAACCAGGACGTCGTTGGGCCACTTCAGCCAGGCATCCTCCACTCCCAGCTGTTGCAGGGTACGGATCACCGCCAGGCCCATGGTCAGGCTCAAGGCCTGCAGCTTCTGGATCCCGCCCTGGCTGGAGACCACGGCGGTGAGATAGAGATTCTTGCCATAGGGACTGACCCAGGCGCGGCCACGCCGGCCACGTCCGGCCTGCTGATGCTCGGCCAGCAAGGCGAACGGCGTTTGCTGCTGTTGTTGCAGACGGCGTTGTGCCTCGGCATTGGTGGAGTCGATGGAAGCCAGGACCGCTACCGGCCAACCACCCTCCCCCGCGATCCGTTCGGCATCGAGCAGCGACAGGGGCTCTTCCAGGCGGTAACCCCGCCCCGGAACCTTGAACACCTCGACGCCCAGGTCATCTTCCAGCGTCTTCAGCCGCTTCCAGATGGCACTCCTGGAGACGCCCAGGGCCTCACCAAGCTCGACGCCGGAATGAAATTTTCCATCACTCAGCAATTTCAGCAACGGCATCCTCGAACTCCGTTCGACTTTCTTCCGCCCCAAAGACAACACCCCCGCCAGAGTGAACTGAGCGGGGGTGCTGGGTGTTAGGCGCTTGACGATGACCTACTCTCACATGGGGAAAC